>PNBD01000095.1 GCA_003135855.1 Deltaproteobacteria bacterium | reverse complement strand
TTACCTATGTCGCCGGTCGTTCACCGAACGACGCGCCGCGAAGCCGACTTCGGGCCGAAGGGCCGAATCGCTCCAGGAAAGTGAGGCGTCAGGAGAGGGACCTTCTTCCGAATTCCTCTCCGAGCGACCTCTCACACCACCTGTAAATATTCCGGCCCCGGCAACTTCGGAAACGGAGCCGTCGGCAACGTCTGATACCAGTACGCCACCGACGCGATATCATCCTGCAGCGGCAAGAACTCCGCACCCTTCCGCGGATCGCCGCGCCATCCGAGCGCCTGGATCGTCACGCGTAATTCGCGCTCGAATCGAATCGGGTCGCCAATATGCCAGCGATACATCCCGAATCGTTGCTGCGAATTGTAAAGCCCGTCGGGCCGAATCACCTGCGCCAGGCCCGAGTACGGCGTCGTGAACTCGCGATAGCCGCCGTTCTCCGTGCCGACATCGAAATTGTACGAGCCGCAAAAATAATCTTCGGTGCCGGTCCCGCAAATCGTCGGGAACTCATGGTCACCGTCGAAAAAAAACTTGATCTCGCCCTCGCCCCACCATCCGTTGTTGTTCACCCCCCACGCCATGTACGTCCCCACGTATTGCCCGCGACCCTTCACGCCGGCGAGAATCGTGTACACATCTTTATACGGGAGCGGATTCACCCGCCGGAACTGTGCGTGAAAATACGCGGCGTCGGCGGCCACCTGGGTCAGCGTATAGTTGATCTGGTAGTAGAGAACCATCGCGGTTTCCGCGGTGTTGGTCATCGTGATTCGGCAGCGCCTCCGAAACGGCATCTCCCAATAACAATTGAACGCGCTGCCCGGATTGACGCATACCGCGAGCGACGAAATCTGCGCGTACTTGTTCCATCCGCACGCGAAAAAATCTCCGACCGGGCACTCGACTGACGGCGCTGCCTCGTCATCCCAATAAATTCTGAGGATGCTCGAGCGCCACAGCCCGGTCGGCGTCATCCAGATTTGTTGAATCGCGCCCGACCCCGCGATATCCGCCAGCAGCCGCACTTCGCCAGGCTGGATTATAATGTACGGCGAAACCTTCCAGCCCTGGCCGAGGCGGCGCGCAGGACTTTTCTCGTCGGGCATCGCCATCCCGCCCTTGCCCGGCTCGCCGGTCAAATTTTCAGGACTTATCGAACGCGTCGATGCCGACGAAAGCAGCGGCAGATTCCCCAAGTGCATGCCGAGGCCATTGAATGATGCCATCGCGCGGGCCCTCCTCGTGAAGCCGCGCAATTCTAGTCTGGTCGCGATGCGATTCGGAAGCTGAACGGAAAAGACTGCGCGAGCGCGCGCTACAGCTCGACCTCGACCGTGATGAAATCGTGATCGGACGCGCGCCGCGAAAACGTCGAAAGCCGCGGCGCTATCACCTGCGCCGTTCCCGGCACCGGCCGCAGATCGCGCAGCGCGAGCCAATCGAGCTTCGGCCTGAACACCCGCGGGATTATTCCCGAGAACGTGAACGTCCCGCGATTGGCGGCGTTCGCTCCGTCGATTTCCAGTCCGCGTTCGCGAATTCTCTCAAACAACGGCTCACGCCGCTCCGGCGCTCGAAATCGGCGCGAGTTGGTCATCATCGCGCCGGCCACGCGCACGAACGCCGACGGACTGCCGAGCTCAAGCGTCGTCGTATTGAGATCGCCGCCGAAAATCGCGCGACCCGATGCGGGAAATGCCGTCATGTAGGCCGCCATCTGCCGCTCTCGCTCGCCCGGTGCGCATCGACTGTGCAGATGCGCCACGCCGATCGTCAATTTGTCGCCGCCGAATTTGACCGTGGCGACCCCTCCCGCCGCCATTCCTGAAATCGATTGCCGTTTCAATTTGCGGCTCAGCACCGGCGCAAGAGCACCCGGCATCGCGACCGCCTCGACCTCCTCGAACGGTGCGGCACTCAGGATTGCATTGCCCTTAAACGCTCGCCCCGCTGGCCCAATCGCATACTCAGGCACGTAGGCCAAACTCATTTCGAGCAGCGCTGCCAGATCGCCCGCGACATCGCGCGTGCCGGATCGTTTCAGGAATCGATCGGCCTCGCACAGCAGGATCACCTCGGCGTCGCGGAGCGGCGGACGTCGCAGGCAAGCCGCGATCACATCGAAGCCATGCCCACCTGCGGCATTCAGCAGCACGATCCGCGTCCGCGCAGAACCAACGTTGCGCGCCGGCCGGTTAACGACTATGGGCGAAAACGCCACCGCAGCGACACTCTGCGGAGACTCGACATTGCGCGCCTGGCTGTCCATCGCGATCAGCTATTCGGCCAGTTCCCGCTCGAGCTCCTTGAACGATGTCATCGGCGCGGTGCACGTATGCCCACGGCACACGTAGGCCGTGATCTGGCCGTTAATTTGCCGCTTGTCGCGCACCTGTTCCGGCACGAAGCCATCGTGTGCGCCCGCGGGATCCGCGACGAACAGCGTCATATTCGGCGTATAGATCAGTCCCAGCCGCTCCAGCCATTCCTCCAATTCAGTTGATTTGCGATCGCCGACCAGCACGATCTCCGTCGCTCCGCGTTGATAAAGATCGACCGCCTCGAGCATGTGAGAAAATCCGAATGGTTGCTTCTCGATAAATTCGCGAAACAACTTGAGCGTCCGCTCGGCTTCGACCCGATAGACATCGTTACCCGTGTAATCGTGCAAGCGCAGCAACGCCATGGCCGCGGCGCTGTTGCCCGAGGGCGTCGAGCCGTCAAACGCCGCCTTCGAGCGCGTAATCAGCGCCTCGTGATCGTCCGAGGTAAAGAAGAAGCCGCCTTTCTCCCGATCGATAAACCGCTCGAGGATCACTCCCGCGAGCGTTCGCGCTTTCTCCAGATATTTTGCATCGAGCGACGCTTCGTACAAATCGAGCATCGCATTGGCGAGTTGCGCATAGTCTTCGAGATAGGCGTTGTGCCGCGCGACGCCGTCTTTGAACGAGCGCTTCAAGGATCGCCCGTCCCACATTTTCGTCATGATGAAATCCGCCGCGCGCTCGCCCGCCGCGAGATAGCGATGCTCACCGGTCGCGCGGTAGCCCTCGGCGAATCCAGCAATCATCATCGCGCTCCACGCGGCGAGGATTTTGTCGTCGCGTCCCGGTTTCACTCTTTTTTCGCGCGCCGCAAAAAGCTTCTCGCGAATCTCGCCGATCTTCGCCGTCAGTTCGTCTTCCGAAATTTTGAAAAGCCGCGCCGCATCGCCCGGCTCGATCGTGCGATGCAGGATATTCGAGCCTTCGAAGTTTCCCTCGACCGAGACGTCGAAATATCGCTCCGCGATATCGCTCAGCTCCGGCCCGAGCACCGCCTCGATGTTTTCGGGTGTCCAGACGAAAAACTTGCCTTCCTCGCCTTCGCTGTCCGCGTCCTGCGACGAATAGAACCCGCCCTCGGGACTCGTCATCTCGCGCAGAACGTAATCGAGAATTTCGCGTGCGACGATAATGAACTCCGGTTCGTTCAGCGCCCGGCCCCCATCGAGGTATAGCCGCGCGAGCAACGCGTTGTCGTACAGCATCTTCT
>PNBD01000015.1:227235-356398 GCA_003135855.1 Deltaproteobacteria bacterium | reverse complement strand
CGCACGCGCCGCAATCGATGCACGCCGCGGCCACGATGTAATAAACTTTTTTCGAAATGCCCGAGATGGCGCCGGTCGGACAGCGCTTTTCACACGCGCTGCAGCCAGTGCAGTTCTCAGCGATAATCGTAAATGGCATTACTTCCCTTCCGCAGCAGGCAGTTGCCTACTTCCTCATTTCGTCGATGATGCGTTCGCGATGCCCGTGCTCGATCAACTGATCGTTGCGCCGCGCCTGCTTCAAAGCAACGTAGGTGAAAAACATCACGAGGATCATCATGCCGATGATCGGGATGTTATCGGGCACCGTGAGAATTTCGAGAAACTGCTGTAATCCGGTGATATGCTCCATTCAATCCTCTCCGCGAGCAGATTGCAGCGCGGCTCGAGATAGTGATCGATGTACCAGAGCCATTAGCTGAGGTCAACTTTGCACTGTCGGTACGACGCGTTTCGCTAATCCAAAACTTCGCTTGCAGCGCGCCCGCAGGTTCGTTCAAAGTAGTTTCACCATGGCGAACCAGGTCGAGACTTCCGCTTTTGCCGCCGCCTCACCGCGCGGATTGTTCAATTTGATTTGGGGCGCGAGTGCGACCGTGCTCTCGGTTTTGTGGACTGCGATCGCGGCGCCAATGGCCGCGCTGTTCGCGACGCTCGATAACTATCATGCGGTCACGGTGGTCAGCCGGATGTGGGGCCGGGCCATCATCAATACTTGCGGGGTCAGGGTGCAGGTGGAGGGGCTGGAAAATATCGCCGGTCTCAAATCATTCGTCGCGGTCGCCAATCATCAGAGCTTCTTCGATATCTTCGCGCTCGCGGCCTATCTGCCGGGCGAGCCGCGCTTCGTCGCGAAGAAGGAACTGCGCAAGATCCCGGTGGTCGGCTACGCGATGGAACACGGCGGTCACGTGATTATCGATCGCGAAGCGGGCGGCAAGGAAATTCGCAAGGCCGTCGCGATCATCCGCCGCGGGCTGAACGTATGCGTCTTCGCGGAAGGGCATCGCTTCAACGACAATCGCGTTCACGAGTTCAACGATGGCGCCGCTTGGCTCGCGATCCTTACCAAGTTGCCGGTGGTGCCGATGTCGATCAGCGGCAGCGGTGGTTTTTTTCCGCGTGGCGCAAAGATCGTCGTGCCGGGCGGCACAATGCGCATCTCGATCGGCAAACCAATTTCGACCGAAGGGATGCGTAGCGCTGATCGCAGCGATTTGACCCGACGCCTGGAAGAGCAAGTTCGCGCGACCTTCACCACCGAAGTTTAGCGCCGGCGATCGGTGAACACGGGTCCCGGTGGCTCGTAGCTACGCACGACTCCAAATCAACGGCATAGCGTTTGATGCGACCTCACTGCGATCGCATCCAAGCGCTATCGCCCTACCCCGCTTTTACGAAAACAGAGCGGCTACCAAGTGGAACGGATACACGACTATGGCGCCAACCGTGCCAAGGACTGTGTCGACAGTATCGGCAGTTGCATTAGTTACACTCTCGGTTGTGTTCTCGACCTGCGCGGTTGCGCACCCGCCGGCAACCAGCATCAAGCTGCAGATCAGCAATACCGGAAGAATATGCTTTGTTTTGAGCATCAGAAATCGCCTCCTTGGCGCCGACGCACTTTACATGGAGGCAACAGTTGTCGCTACCAGCGTACGCGCCTCAGTAGTCAGTTCGTTAGATTTTAGAGTGGGACGAAGCGTCTTAGCGGGAGCCTTTGCGATCGAAAATGAATAGCGGGACCTGGCTCGCGAGCTTTGGATCGATCGTGAGGACGCGGCGGCCTGATTCTTTGCGAATCGTGCCCGCGTCCAGGCCTGCGCGCTTGAGCTTGGCGATGACCTGATCCAGGTCGTCCGCCTCGAGCCAAAGACCGATCATCCCTTCGCCGGTGGCGTCAATAGCAGCTTTGACCGAATCGCCCGCGGAAAGGAGAATCTCGGCGTCGCCGACTTTGACAATTGCGTTTCTGCCATCGGCGGATTTGGTCACCGAGAACGAAAAATTCTTCGCGTAGATCGAAGCCGCATCGGCGAGATCGGTCGTGGCGATTTCGAGAGTGTCGAGGCGCTTAAGCATCGGCGCAGTTTATCGCGAGATCGAACCGATCTGAAGCACTTCCTTCTTATTCGCTAGCGACTGCTCGAGCTTTGACAGTCGTTTCTCCAATTGCGCGAGCTTTGCGGCCTGTTGTTCGTTCTCTTTTGTTTGCTTCTGCAGCTCGTTGAGCAGNNAGCATCGAGTAGCGCACCGACTCGACCTTGCCGTCTGCGTCGTGGACCACCAGCTCCGGGTAGACGTGATCAACTTCCTCGGCGATCAGGCCGTATTGCCTGGTTCCTTGCTGGTCGTCTTTGTAGCGAAAGGTCACCGGGCGCAGTTTCATCATCCTGTTGGTCGATTCGCCCATCGTAGAGATATCTTTCTTATAGCGCGCCGAGGATAGTACGACGCCGAGGCGTCCGGCACTATTGATCACTACGTCGGTGCCGGTCACGCCGATGTTGAAGATGCCCGCGATGTAGGTGGCGGTCTGCGTGCCTTGCGTGCCGAGCCGGATGGAATTGGCTTCAGCCGCCATACCAGGATTGCCGATATCGATGTTGTAGTTGCCGGTGGTGAGATTGAATCCGGCCTCGGTACCTACTCCGATGTTGTTCTGCCCGCTGGTGTTATTGTTCAGCGCCGATTTTCCCAGCGAAGAATTCCTGACACCCGTGGTATTGCTGAAGAGCGCGTTCAGTCCAGCGGCGGTGTTAGAATAGCCGGTGGTGTTGTTCACCAGAGCGTCCAGCCCGGCGGCGGTATTATTAGTACCCGTGCTGTTAGACAGGAGGGCAGACCATCCGGTAGCGGTATTGTTGTAACCGGAGGTATTGTAAGAGAGGGCGTTCATTCCCGTGGCAGTATTGCGAGACCCCGTGTTGTAGAACAGGGCGGCCACTCCCTCGGCGGTATTTTCATGACCCGTGCTGTTATAGTAGAGCGCTTGCGCTCCGGTGGCGGTATTGCCGTAGCCGATGGTGTTGGTAAACAGCGCTTGCGCTCCGGTGGCGGTATTTGCGTCACCGTTGGTGTTGTACCTCAGGGCGCTCCATCCGGTTGCGGTGCAGTAAGAGGTGGTGGTGTTCCTGAGGGCGCTCCATCCGGTTGCAGTGTTGTAAGCGCCGGTGGTGTTGCTCAGGAGCGAGTTCACTCCGGTCGCGGTATTGTCGAAGCCGGCGCTGTTGTTCCACATCGCTTGCGCTCCGGTGGCGGTATTTTCATAACCAGTGGTGTTGAGCTCCAAGGAGTAATATCCGGTTGCGGTATTGTAGTTGCCGTTGTTGGAAAAGAGCGCCCGATCCCCATCGGCGGTATTGTAGAAGCCTTGCGAGTTGCTGTAGAGAGCATTCACGCCGGTAGCAGTGTTGTAGTAGCCGGTGGCGTTGTAGGACAGAGCTTGCGCACCAACAGCGGTATTCTCCCAACCCGCGTTGGCGTCGAAGAGTGTAAAGTACCCGAGCGCGGTATTGTAGGAGCCGGTGTTCATGAAGAGCGCGTCGTCGCCGAGGCTGGTGTTGGCTGTTTGGCCGTGCGCGGTGGTCGCGAACGATAGTGCGAAGACCAGAACTGTCGAAATCGAAAAGAGAACACTCGTTGCCGTCTTTTTCATGGACCCGCCCTCGCGAAGGTTGTTGAAACCTAATCATCGAGAGCTTGAGCCCACACCACGATCGCAGCGAACGCTATGAGAGAACTCTCCTCTGTGATGATGATGACGCAATGGTCCGCTGTTGCGCAAACGAGAAGATCTGTACGGGCGTGCGTTCTGGCATCGAGACTGGGCGGCTCGTAACCAGAAAAAAGGGCGGGACCGGAGGAACTCCGGCCCCGCGCACCCCGCCCGCGACAAACACCCCTCCCACGCCCTCGATGAAGCAGAGCTTCATCTAAAGCGGAATCGCAATCCGGTCAGGGGTCCACGGCGCCGATTCAGCGCTCGCGGCTAATTCAATTCAACTCTCAGCGCGATAAGGTCACTGTCAGGTCGCTATCAGCTTTTGGGCTTCAGCGAGAAATTCGCGCTGGCTGTACCGCCATCTTTAACGTCAACTTTCTGATCGGCCGTGCCGAGCTTCTCCTGCCACACCTCGACGGTATAGTTGCCAGCCGGCACATCCTTGATCGAGAAGGTGCCCTTGTCATCGGTCACCGCGTAGTACGGCGTATCGGTCGATACCCACCATCCATGCATCCAGCCGTGCGCATCGCAGGTCACCTTGATTACTTCGGGCTTATCGACCTTCTGGCTGATCACCTTCTTGAACTTGGGCTGCGCCATGTTGAAGGAAGGGTTCACCGTCGAGTAGGTGTGGATGTTGTGCAGGATGCCGTCTGAGTTAGTGATCTTGATGGTGCTGCCAGCCGGAAACGCGAGCACGTGCGGAACGTAGTCGCATCCTTTCTGATCGAAGGTCACTTCACCCGGCTTCGCATCGCCCTTGGCGCCTTTGACGATCACCACGGCATTCGCGATACCGCCTGAGCTATCCACGAGGAGATCTTCCTCGACGTGCGGATGAAGCGCGCAGACTTCTTTGTCCTTCGTCACTTCGACCTTTTTGGGCGCCGGCGCGGTGCCGTCGTATTTGACGGTGCCACTGACCGTGCCGCCAGCCGCGTACCCAGGGATAGCGCCAACGCCCAGGGAGAGCGCGATGCTCCCGCATGCCGCCAGTAAAATCCCAACCTTTTTCATGTTCATCGCTCAGTTCACCTCGGAGCCATCAGTTGTCAGGCAATTGCATTTATCAGGCAATTGCAGTTTGCCACACAATTGCATTTTGTCATGCAATCGCAGTTTGTCCACGCAAATAGTTAGCACACCAATAGTTAGACGATACAGACCTACTTCTTACTCACTTTGACCGGATTGGTCGCCACCTGACCCGGAATGGGCTGGCCGGGATGAGTGCCGAACCAGAAAATATAGTCCCGAATTGCTCTGATTTGCTCGTCCTGCTTGCCGCCCAGGATGTCGTCGGGACCGCCCGGGTAGAACGACGGCATCTTGGTGCCGGGCTGGATCGCGGGCGGATTCGCAATCCATTGGAGTATCCAATCGGGGTTCAGGCGCTCATGCGCCAGTGCCAAATCGGGCGCCCATCCGGACTCGGGTCCCTCGGGCTTCTTGTCGCCCTGCTGATGGCAACTGAAGCAGTTGAAGTAATCCTTCGACATCAGCTTGGCGCCAGCCTGCAGTTCGGCGGGCGGGATCAGGTTGGTATTGATGAACATGAACTGGACGTTCACGTCGGACAGCCCGGTGAAGTAATTCACGATCGTGTCATCTTCAGTATTGGTGAAGTGAAACGTCGGCATCCGGATTTTCAGCCACGGGCGAATCGGAGTCGGTCCCTGCAGAAAATTGAAGAGCCATTGCGGCTGCGCCTTGGCGCCTTCCCCGTTGAGAATCGGCGGCGCAAAATTGATCTGATCCTCGGAATAGAAGCGCCGCACGAAACCGCCGCGCTGCTCGACGATATGGCAGCCGACGCAGTTGTAGTAGTTGACCATCTTGCGGCCGGCGACGATTTGCGTCTGATGCTCCGAACCGGGCATCCGGTAGCGCTCCTGCACCGTGCCCGAGGTGAGGCCGGCGAGAAAGACGCGCAGGTTCTGGATGTCGGCGTCGTCGAAGTCGAAGTTCGGCATCAACTGCTCGACGTCCTTGGTCGCGTAGATGCGCGGCGTCTGCAATTTGTGGAAGGTCCACGCGTCCCAGGTCTCGGGGATGTCGACCTGATTGCCGAAGAACAACTCGTCGAGATGCTTGGAGCCGAAGGTCGTGAGCTCGACGCCGATCCGCGACTCCTTGTCCATCCCTTCGATTTCATGACAGCCGAAGCATCCGTACTTGCGTACGAGCGTTTCGCCCTTTTTGATCTGTTCGGGATCCTTGAGTGCGGTTTCGACGCCGGGATCTTCTTTCTTGTCACCGTGGGTCATCACGAACGCGGTCAACGCCGCGGCTTCATGATCGGTAAGGCGCAGCGACGGCATCGCAGTATGCGGTGAGAAGTCGCGCGGATTTTTCAGCCAGGTATAAACCCACGAGGCCGAAGTCTTCTCGGCAATCTTGCTCAGATTCGGCGCGAAGTCCTTGGTCGTGCGCACTTCGTTGGGCTTAAACTTCGCGGAATCGCCGACCGGACTGCCATACTGATCGGGATCGATCGCGTGGCAGCCTTTGCATCCGACGGATTCGAACAGGCCCTTACCCTCTTCGATCAGGCCGGCATTTTTCACGTCGGCGTCGAGCGTCGCGGGCGCGACATGCGCCGTCAGCCAATCCTTCGAATTCTTCGACGAGCTATCCATCAGATAGGCGGCAATCGAAGTCGCTTCCTCGCGCGAGAACATGAAGTTCGGCATGCGCGTGTGCGGTCGGAAGACGTGCGGGTTGGTGATCCAGCGAACGGTCCACGACGGATCGAGCTTGGCCGAAGCGAGTTTCAGATACGGGCCGATCTTGGCCATGTCTTCGTAGCCGGCGACCAGATGGCATCCCGCGCATCCCATCTGCTGGAACATGCGCTCGCCTTCGACCCAGTTGATCGCGATCGGCTTGCCGTTAGCGTCGTGCAAGGAACCGACGTCGATGTGGCACTTGATGCATCGCGCCTCCATCTTGTCGCCTTTCAGCATCGGAGAGTCCCAATCGCGATCCTCGCCGTGCGCGAGGCGAGCGGAACTCACCGCCGGCCCCTGGCCGTCGTGACAAGGCGTGCATCCGAGTTTGTCGGGCGGATGCTTCAGGATGATCTGATCGAAGTTCGAATGCGTGCGGAAGGGCTGCGGCGCGTCCTCGAAGCCCTTCTTGTCGGCGCCCATGTGACAGCTTTGGCATCGATCAACCCGCGCGATCGCCTGGTCAAATGCGTTGCGATCGAAATCGTCGATCGAGGTCTGCTGAATTTTCGGAATCTTCGGATAGCGGAACAGCAGGACCCCGCCGACCGTGATCGGGATCATGTAGGAATTGGCTTTTTCGATGAAGTCGTCGCGCTTGGCGGTCAGCTTCTTCATCTGCTCGGTAAGAGTCTCGACCTTGACGTTGAGCGCCTCGATCTGATCCTTGACCGCCTGCACGTCGGCCTTGGCCTTGTCGGAGACCAGGTTCTCTTTGGCAAGGTCAGCGTTCAGCCGATCGATCTCATCCTTGTATGGCGCAGCGTCCTCCTTCGCCTGAACCGCGTGGTTGTAGTCGTACCATCGTTCAGTGAGGAACGATTTGGTGAAGCGAACCGCCTGATCCTTGTCGTCGGCGATCACGCCGAGGTCGCGCAGCTTCGCGTGCAGGTCGTCGAGCTTGGCGGCGGTCGCGCCGGAGTGCAGCTCTTTCTCAGCCGCGGCCAGCTCCTTCGATGCTTTCTGATATTCGGGATCGGCGTTGAGGCGTTTCTGCTCGGTGTCGGAGTCCTTCATGTACTTGTCGTACGCGAGGCGGTCCCATTTGACCTGGTATTCCTTCCACGGGCGACGCGAGATGTTGTCGTCCCAGATCGACCAGACCGCGGTCACCAGCAACAGCGCGACCATCAGCACGAACAGCGCGCTGTAAGATTTTCCTTCCTCGGTGGGATCAAGCCCCGGTCTGCCCGCCATCTGCTCTACCTGTCCTCAACTCGGCATGCGGAGCCCCGGACTCCGCCGAAAAATTCTGATTTGCGTGCGCGGCTATGCGCGCGATCCCCAGTAACCCTCGATTATGTAGCCGACCAGAAAAACCACGATCCCGATGCCGGTGAACTTGTACTCGTTAGCCATCCCTTGCGGCTGCGTGACGCCGACGTAGAGCGCAAAGCCGACGTCGGCCAAGCCCAGCGCCTGCAAAACTTTTGCGAGGATGAACACCAGGTCGCGGCCACGTCAGATGTTAATCCAGGGGGTGACCAGGATGTACTTGATGTTGAGCGCGTGCCGGAGCGCCATCTTGATGAACACGCCAGCCATCGCGATCAGCAGAAATCCGGTGATGCCGAAGCGCACCGGACCCCACTTCTGTAAGATCTCGGGACCGCCGCCCGGGAACGCGGACCATCGATCACCCGCGGGACGCGAGCGTATCCAGAAATACAAGACGACGTAGCCCACGACGAAGTAGCCGCCGATCATCACGAGCCCGAAAATCGCGGCGGTCGTGTAATCGCGAATGCCCATCATGTACGGCAAATCGACGTTGGTCAGCGCCTCGACCAGATGCGGATCCCAGACCTGACCCGGCCAGAACCAGTTCCATCCGGGGCCGCGGAAAAACGTGCCGATGATGATGAAGGAGACCCACAAAATGTGGAATCCCAAAAAGAACGACATGATCTCGAACCATCGCTCGCGCAGGGTGAAGTAGCCGTTACCCTTGGGATTGATGTCGAGATACGGAATCAGCATCAGGCCCACGATGATGAAGCTCGGCAGCACCACGCCCGCGTACCACGGGTCGAAGAAGACGAGCATCTCCTGCAGGCCGAGGAAGTACCACGGCGCTTTCGACGGATTCGGCGTGCGAGTCGGATTCGACGGCTGCTCGAGCGGCGCATTGAGCATCAGTGACCAGATCGTCAGGACGATGATGATCACGATCGACATCATGAATTCGCTGCGCACGAGGAATGGCCAGGTGTGCAGCTTCTCTTCGATGCCGCTGCCGGCCTTTTTGATCGGCACCTCGGTGCGTTTCGATGGACCAACCGCCACTGCCGGGGTGCGCGCTGCGCCGCCCGCGGCGCCTGCCGCGCGCATCACGATTCCGCTTCCGTTACCTTCCTGGCTCGCCATGGTTCAAACCCTTGCAGTCACCATCAAGGCATTTTCATTGGCAATCGCGAAAATTTCAAACGAAGTAAGATTCACAACTATCATCAATTAGCTGGCATCAATTAGCTGGAACGCGGCTCGCCGTCTTCGTCGTCGGTCCACGGCGGCGGCGCCGCCAGCAGATACATCGCATAGATCAGGATAATCATTCCGATCGGGACCGATAGAACACGTATGATCCCCACATGTAGGAGCCATGAAAACACACCGCCCATATAATACCTCAGCCCAGCCCTAGAGCGGTCCCGACATACCGTCGCGGCGGATGCGCCAGAAATGCACGGCCATGAACAAACTCGCCAGCAACGGAAAGAAGATGCAGTGGAGGATGTAGAATCGGAGCAGCGTGTGCGGTCCGATTTCCGCGCCGCCGAAAATAAATGCGCGCGCATCGTAAACCGGGTTGACGCCCAGCACTTCGTGGAAAGGTCCACCGTGTCCGAGCAACGGCGTCGCGCGCGCCATATTTGAGCCGACGGTCACCGCCCAGATCGACAGTTGATCCCACGGCAGCAGGTATCCGGTGAACGAGAGCAACAGCGTCAGCACCAGCAGGATCACGCCGACGACCCAATTGAATTCGCGCGGCGGTTTGTACGAGCCGGTCATGAAGACGCGGAACATGTGCAGCCAGACGGCGATTACCATTCCGTGCGCGGCCCAGCGATGCATGTTGCGCATCAGCATCCCGAACGGCATATCGAACTCGAGATACTTCATGTCGGCGTAGGCGTATTCGGCGGTCGGCCGGTAATAGAACATCAGGTAGATGCCGGTGATCACGGTGACGAGAAAAAGGAGGAACGTGATGCCGCCCATGCACCAGGTGAAGCGCAATCGCACGGTGTGCTTCTGCACTTTCGAGGGATGCAGATGGAGCCACACGTTGCCCGAGACCATCAGGATGCGGTTGCGCGGCGTGTCTTCGTAACCGTGCCTGAACATGGACTGCCAGGCCTGCGAATCGGTGATCTGGCGTTTGATTTCGTTCCAGTCCAACTTTGCCATCCGCTACCAAGCTCCCGGCGCCGCCCGTGAGCGGCTACGCAATCCCTTGATTATCTGAAAAATCCCGTCCGTTACAACTTGATGATCGCCCAAAATGTTTGCCGCGTTCGGGTCAAAATTCGGCGTAAGGCTACCTAATTTTGCATGACCTCTGCAACAAAAAAGTCTCATTCATCACGCAACTGGAATCAGACATTAGAAAGACGCTTTCGCACATCAACCGCAGCTACTGACCCGATTTCGCCTTGCCGCTCCCAGAGCGGCTGAAGAAAGAAACGACCAGCCCGTAAAGGACCATCGCGGCGGCGATACCGATCACGCCGAGGCCGGGTCCAATCAGGATGCCGGTCGCGCAGAGGACCGCGCCGATCACAAATAATGGAATCGCAAATGCGATCGGATTGAAGGGATCGTTCTTCGCGGCGCGCTCGGCGCTGCTGCGCACCAAGTCGGCCTGGTCGGCGTCCTCGTTGCTCTCTTTCAGCAAACTCACCGCGTAATCGGTGAGCTCCTGCCGATTGGGCATCGCGCGCAGCCGGTCGGCGAGCTCTCTTGCGAGCTGCTCGACACGTTCGTCATTGGCGGCGGTAACGGCGGCTGATTCTGCCGCGGAATCGGCGTCGGGTTTATTGGAATCAGGCACAGTCGGTTGGTCCGTTTCGATGAGCGGCTAACACCTATCGAACATCTGGTGAGAGTGCAACGCACCCCGCCGAGCATCGCGCACCGCCGCGCGTTTCGCTTGGAGCAATCAAATGATTCGCCATTTGTTTGGGATGAACTCGATCATCCTTACGGCCAAAGGAAGCTCGTGCCATATCGTCAGCAATCGCGAGAATCGGTCTAATCGACTTCAGATCGGTTTGGACTGGATACGGGATTCTCTAAGAAGGAGAAAAATCAAAATGAGAACGCTGAGTCTGAAAAATCCACAGATGCGCGGATCTGACGTTGTCAGATGGCAACAATTTCTCCTTTCGAGGGGATTTTATGACGGATCGATCGAAGGAGATTTCGACGAAGAGACAGAGGAAGCGACCGAGGATTACCAGAAGGAAATGTGGCTTCAGGTAACCGGCATCGTTGATCAAGCCACCCTCCAGCGCGCCATCCAAGACGGTTTTAACCCGCCTTCCGACAGCAGCAGCCGACCCCACTACACGACCGAACCGGGCGTTGTGCTTTCAACGGACGTAGAAAGACTTTTAGCGCCCCTTGCGGACCTATATTATCAAGAGACGGGAGCGGACTTGGTTATCACCAGCGGTACTCGCACACCGAGATCTCAGGCCGAAGCGATGTACACAAATATGCGGAACGGCGCGGATCCTCGCGATCTGTACCGCAACCATGAGGCTGCCGATGAGATCTGGACCGCCTACAACCAGGAGCAGAGAAACAGGGCTAGTCGGGATGATGCGATCGATGCGCTGACGAGTGTAATCGAAGGCCAAGTGTCCAGAGGCGTTTTTATCTCACGGCACCTACAGGCGCGTGGGGTGGACGTGCGAAATCGCACGATGACGTCGGAGCAGCGCCACACTTTCGAACGCTTGGCGACACAGGCAGGCACGAGGGCGTCGAGTGAAAATGAACATCGGGAGGGGCCGCACTATCATGTGCAGTTTTGACGATCGAACAGATTTCGCCATCAAGTTGCGGTTTGCGTTTGCGATCTTTGTCGCGTCAGTCGTTATGTGCGCGATACAACCTGCGACCGCCGTTGCGGACGACCTGCACAGCACGCCGAGAGCTCAGGCCGAAGCGATGTACACAAATATGCAGAACGGCCTGGGTCCTCGCGTTCTATATAGAAACCATGAGGCTGCCGAGGAGATTTGGATGACCTACAACCAAGAGCAGAGGACCGGGGCGAGCCGGTATGATGCGGTCAATGCGATTACGCGCGTAATCGAGGGGCAAGTGTCCAGAGGCGTTCTTATCTCACTGCATCTGCAGGGGCGGGCGGTGGACGTGCGGAGCGTCACGATGACATCGGAGCAGCGCCAGATTTTCGAACGCTTGGCGAGGCAAACCGGCGCGAGGGTGTTTCCGGAAAACGAACATCGAGAAGGGCCGCACTATCATGTGCAGTTTCCACGATCGAACCCATTTGGCCACTAGGATGCGGTGGGCGTTTGCGATCTCGGTCGCGTCGGTCGTTGTTTGCGCGATACAACCGGTGACCACCATGGCGGACGACCTGGACCTGCACTGCGCGCCGAGCGTTTTGTATCGCGGCGACACCTTGCCGGTGGACCTTCCAGAGCCGCACGGAGGCTTGGATTTTGCCATCTTAAACTACCAACTAGACCCGTTCTTGATTTCATTTGAACCTAATGTGGGAGGCAAATATCCCGACACGATCGCCCCCGTAATCCCGGACCCCGAATTTGCCAGCATGAAGCAGATCAAGATTCTTACCAGCTCTGCGCGCGGCTCGTTGTGGGAGTCGTGGGGATGGAACGGCTCTCATACCTTGAAACCGCCGCAGCTTATCTTCACGAAATCAGGTCCGTACGAGGTCGCGATGGGTACGCCGCGCGGGCCGGAATTCGAAGACTTCTATGGTTGCTGGGTGACGTATTGCGATTATCCGAAGCCCAAACAGAGCCTGGAGAATTCCACCAAATGTAATGAGAGACTTGAGACCGGAGAATAGAAGACGGTGCTAGGAATTCTTGCGGGCGATGATCACGCTATGCACCGAGATCGGACTGATTTTCTCGTTGCGCTCCAGCGTGATCGGATGACCCTTCAGCACGTCCTGCTTGCGGATTCGCGTTGACCATCCCAGCAGCTTGGTGACGGGATTCACCAGGTTGTTAAACATCGCGACGACTGGGTTCGCGCTCTGGAAATGCGTGGTCATCGCGATCTTGCCGCCGGGCTTACAGACGCGGACCATCTCCGACATCATCTTGAACGGATCGGGCACCACGGTAAGCACGTGGAAGGACGTGACGAAATCGAAACTGTTGTCGGGAAAGTCGAGCTTGAGCGCATCGCCAACTCTCAGTTCGATGTTGCTGAGATTATTTTCCTTAACTTTGGTGGCCGCGAGTTTGAGCATGTCGGCTGACGGATCGATTGCGACGATGTGCGCGTAGGGCGGGTAAGCATGGAGCGCGATGCCGGTGCCGACACCGACTTCAAGCACGCGATTACCGGGCCGCAGGTTGAGGCCTTCGATAACTTCCTGCTCGCGATCGACGAAAACGCGGCCGAAGAAAAAATCGTAGAAGCGGGCGAGGTCGGAATACACGCGGCTCTGATGCGGTTCGGCCATTTCAACGACTCCTCATGCAACGTGACGCATGCGCTCTTTGGGCTCAGGTATGAAGTCGAGGTTGGTCCGCCGCCGCATCCGAAGAAAATTTCTCATCGATAAAAAAATGAAAATGCTGCCGCGGCTTAAGCGGCCGCGTTGATACCGCGTAACTGACGCTTCACTGACGTGATGTCGCGCTTGCGAAACCGCCACTGCCGCCCTTTCTTGAAGGCTGGAATGATGTTGCGGCGGGCAAATTCGTTGACCGTATCGGGACTCAGGTCGAGCAGGAACGCGACCTCGCGCGAGTTCAGCAATATGTCGTCTTTATCGGCCATGATAAGTCCAACAAGACGCCTTTCTCCGGGATTTTGTAAGGACGCGAGTTTCTAGTATGCGCCAAGTGTTAAAGTCAAGGTAACTGTTGCTTCTTAGAGTACATTTATCACGGGCGCGATCCTAATCTGTGCCTAATCTGCGCCTAATCGGGGGGACAGCCGGTTCAGGCCGAGTGAACGGGACGGACTATCTACCTAAATAATCGCTTGCTGGTGTTCTACTTTACCTTACTAAACGCTAATCACATTGAGCTTTCGGATTGATATCCGATAGTCGTACCACGCCCGGGTCACGACGATGCACGAAAAAAGTCCGGTCAGGACACCGACGCACAGGGTCACGGCAAAACCCTTGACCGGGCCGGTGCCAAACTGAAACAGGATCAAGCCCGCGGCGAAGGTCGAGATGTTGGAATCGCGAATCGCCGACCATGCGCGTTGATAGCCAAGCTTGACCGCCTCGCGTGGCGATTTGCCGGCGCGCAACTCCTCGCGCATCCGCTCGTTCACCAGCACGTTGGCGTCCACGGACATGCCGAGCGTCAGGACGATTCCGGCAATGCCGGGGAGGGTTAGCGTCGCACCCATCGCGGCCATCACGCAGATCAGGAGCAGGATATTGAGCGCGAGTCCGAAGTCCGCGAGCAAGCCCGCGCCGTCATAGTAAACCGCCATGAAGATCAGCACCGCGCCGGCGCCAATCACGAAGGACATCACGCCCGCGCGAATCGAATCGCGGCCGAGCGACGGACCGACGGTTCGCTCCTCTTCGATCTCGACCGGCGCCGGCAATGCGCCCGACTTCAGCACGATCGCAAGATCGTGCGCCTCGTTGATCGAGAAGCGGCCGTTAATCTGCACGTGGCCACCGGGAATCCGCTCCTTGATTACGGGATCGGAATACACGGTCTTGTCGAGGATGATCGCGAGCTTTCGGCCGACGTTGTCGGCCGTCATCGTGTCGAAGATCTGGGCGCCGCGCGCGTCGAGTTCGACCGCAACGTACGGCCCTTCGAGCCGGCCGCCGGGACGCACGCGCGCATCGGTCACGACGTCGCCCTGCATCAGCACCGGCGATTCGACGAGGTACGGAGTTTTGCCGCCGCGATCGGCTGAGCCATACAACAATTCATCGCCGGGCGGCGGACCGTCCTTGGCGGCATCTTCGACATTGTGTGAATCGTCGATCAGCTTGAATTCGAGAACCGCGGTCTTACCGATCAGTTCCTTGGCGCGCTCGGGATCCTGGATGCCCGGCAGTTGGATGAGGATTTCGTTGTCGCCTTCCTTGGCGACCGTGGTCTCGCGAACGCCGAGCTGATCGATTCGATTGCGGATCGTTTCGAGCGCCTGATCCATCGCGTTGCTGCGGATCAACGTCGCCTCACTCGGCTTGAAACCGAGCGAGTACGCGGGACCGCCGGTTGCGTCGGACACGCTGGCGACGGTCATGTCGGTAAATGACTTCTGCACCAGATCGAGGAACGGGGTTCGCTGGTCGCTCGCCTTGAGCTTCACAATCAAGTTGCCCGCGTCGTCGACGTTGATCGAATCGATATCGAGCTTGTTGGCTTTGAGCTCGCGCTTGATGTCGTCGGCGCGCCGCCGGAGTTGAGTCTTAACGGCCTCGTCGAGCTTTACGCCCATCAGCAGATGAGTTCCGCCCTGGAGATCGAGCCCGAGCTCAATCTTGGTCGTGCCGAGCGCGGCCTTCCACCAATCGGGCAAATCGACGTTGAAACTGGGCAGCAGGATCAGCAACGCGGCCACCACCAAAGCACCCGCCAGGTAGATGCGCGTCAGGCCGCTGCCGCCGGTGAAATGCACGTAGAGAAACGCGATCACCAAGCCGAGCAAGATTATGACCGGTCCGATATTTTGCGACTGACTATCCAATTCGAACTCCGATAAAGATGACGCTGCGCGTCTCGTTGAAACTCCAGAAAGAGGACGCCGTCGCGCCCCGGTGCCTATTCTTTTTTTGCGGCGCCCTTGCCGTGGGTCGAGAGGCTTGCGACCTGCGGCCGCTCGACTCGAACGCGAACGTTGGGCGCGAGTTCGAGCGTCACTACCGCATCGCCAATTTCGACGATGCGCCCGATCAATCCGCCGGTGGTGACCACTTCATCGTTGCGCTTGAGTTCCTTGAGCATCTTCGAATGCTCTTGCGCCTTCTTGGTCTGCGGGCGAATCAACAGGAAATAGAAAATGCCGAACAGCAGCGCCAGGGGAACGACGGTGGTGTAGATCACCTGCTCGCTCCCGGCGGCCGCGCCAGCCGCAGCTTGCGCCCATGCAGTACCTTCAAAAAACATCAATCGATATCCTAATCAGCCGTCTGAAAATTATCAGTTACAACGTCGAAAGAAATCGGCCCCGGCTCGCTAAGCGGATTCGTTCACGGGCCAGCCCGCTGAAACGTCCTTCGCGTACGAGCTGAAATTTCGTGATGCGATAGCAGCTTGCGCCCCCTTCATCAAGTTCGCATAGAAGTGGAGATTATGCTCCGTCAGCGCACGCGCCGCGAGTATCTCGCCGGACATAAATAGATGGCGCAAATAGGCCCGCGAATGATCCCGGCAGGGCCGGCAATCGCACGCCGGGTCCAGCGGACGCCGATCGCGCGCATGCGCGGCCTGTTTGATCGAGATGGGCCCGGCGCTGGTGAAGGCCGAACCGTTGCGGGCATTGCGCGTCGGCAGGACGCAGTCGAACATGTCGAAACCCATCGCGATCGCGGCGAGCAAATCGGCCGGAGTGCCGACGCCCATCAGATAGCGCGGCTTGTCGCGCGGAAGCATCGAGACCGAGAGCGCTGCCATCTCGAGCATCGCGGGTTTCGGCTCGCCGACGGAGAGCCCGCCGACCGCATAGCCGTCGAAGGGGATCGCGGTGATTTGATCCGCGCTCCGTTTGCGCAGATCGGGATACACGCCGCCCTGCACGATTCCGAACAGCGCCTGCGTCGTGCTGGTGCGCGCGGCGTGACAGCGCTCGGCCCAGCGCGCAGTTAGATCGAGCGATTTGAGCGCGCGGCCATGCTCCGCGGGATACGGAGTGCATTCGTCAAGCGCCATCATGATGTCGGAGCCGAGTTGCTGCTGAATCTCGACCGCGCTTTCGGGCGTCAGCATCAGCAGCGATCCGTCGAGATGAGATCGAAAACGGATCCCGTCGTCATCGATCGAATTGATTTTGGCGAGGCTCATGGCCTGGAAGCCGCCCGAGTCGGTCAGCACGGCGCCGCGAAATCCCATAAAGCTCGCAACGCCGCCCAGGTCGCGCACCAACTCGGCGCCGGGACGAAGCGCGAGATGGTACGCGTTGGCGAGCACCAATCGGTAACCCATGTCCCACAACTCATCCGGCGCCATCGCCTTGACCGCGGCGCGGGTGCCGACCGGCATAAACGCAGGCGTCGCGATCTCGCCGTGTCCGGTGACCAGACGGCCGTTGCGCGCATCACCGTCGCTCGCAGTCACGCTGAATTCGATCGGCGCCGGCATCACAGAATCAACATCGCGTCGCCGTAGCTGAGAAAGCGGTAACGATGACGAATCGCTTCGCGGTAGGACGCGAGGATGTTATCGCGTCCGGCCAGCGCCATCACGAGCGCCAGCACCGTGGTTCGCGGCATGTGAAAATTGGTGATCATCGCGTCAGCCAGCTTGAAGCGAAAACCGGGATGAATAAAGAGACCGGTGAAGCCTTCCGCATCGCCGGTAATCGCCCACGATTCGAGCGCGCGGGTCGAACTGGTGCCGACCGTGATGACGCGACCACCAACCCGGCGCGTGTGATCGATTGAAATCTGGGTCGAGGGCGGAATCGTAAACCATTCGGACTCCATCGTGTGACTTTCGACTTCGAGCGCGCGCACCGGCGCGAAGGTACCGGGTCCAATATGCAGCGTCACGGTGGCGGTGCGAACCCCCGCTTCGGCGAGTGATTTGAAAACGTCGTCGGTGAAATGCAAGCCGGCGGTCGGCGCCGCAATCGCGCCGGACTTCTCGGCATATACAGTTTGATAGTCGTCGCGATCCGCGGCTATCGGCGGGCGATGAATATAATGAGGCAGCGCGAGGATGCCGTCGTGTTCGAGGAGTTGCGCAATCGCGATGCCGTCGTCGCTCGCGACGATTGGACGTCCCGGCCGCGCGTAGCCAACAATCCTGAGCGCGTGCCCGTCGGGCAGAATCAGCCGCGTGTTTTCCTTGAGCGCGCGATGAGTTCTGACAAGAGCAATCCAGGCGCCGTCCGGGCCTTTCTCGGGCGCGTTGATGGGACGAACCAGCAGGAGTTCCAGGCCGCCGCCCGATTCTTTGCGCGCGAACAGCCGCGCGGGCAGCACGCGAGTGTCGTTGAGGATGATGAGATCGCCTTCGCGCAAATGACGCGCAAGTTTGTAGAAGCGCGAGTGCTCGGTCGATTTAGTTTTGCGGTCGAGCACCAGCATGCGCGCATCGTCGCGGCGCTCGAGCGGCTCCTGCGCGATCAGTTCTTCGGGCAAATCGTAATCGAGTTCAGACAGTCGCATGGCAGGCGGGACGCAGTTGTAGGATGCGAGGTTGAAGGTATCATCGCGAGCGGCGTCGCGCATCACACTGCGTTGAAGCCGTCGCGGCTGAAGAGCAAGCGATGCTCGCCGAGCCGCGCCTTCATCGCCTCGAGCAGTTCGCGTTCGGCGCCGCGCCGAAACCATTCGTCGTAGCCGTGCCGCGCGTACAGCTCGCCGATTCCTAGCGCCTGCGACCGCGCGCCACGGGCGCCATCGCCGTCGAAGTATGTATCGACGATCACGCGATCGGCCGCATCGTCGACCAGTTGCGCAAATCGAGTCGCATGATTCGGCATCATCGGCGCGATCGCTACCTGGGTGAACACGCCGCGCTCGCGGAACATCCGCGCGGTTTCAAGCCGCCGCTCGATCGAGGGCGACGTCGGTGTGAGCGCGCGTCGCACCTGGTCGTCGTCGGTCTCGATCGTGATCGACACAATCGCGCGTTCGCCGAGCGCTCGGATCAAATCGAGGTCGCGTTCAATGATCGGGCTTCGCGTCTGGATCAGAAGACGGCGCATCGGCCGGCGAATAAAAGCTTCGAGCGCCGCGCGCGTCAGGAGGAGTTTGCGCTCGATTCCCTGGTAGGGATCGGTCGCGCTCGACATGAAGATGGTCGTCTGTGCGAGCCGGCCAGAATTCTCGAGAGCCGCCAGCTCGCGCTCCAGACGGTCGGCGAGATTCGATTTCGCGATTATCCAACTGCCCCACGGTCCGCTTTCGCTGCGCGCGACCGGAAGCATCCTCACGTAGCAAAACGGGCATCCGCCGGCGTCGCCGAACGCGCATCCGACGTAGGGGTTGAGCGAGAACGCGAATCCGTCAAGGAATCCGCCAGTCGGGGTGAGCGCGCGCGTAGTTTCTTTGAGCTGGTAGCGCTTCGACGACACCGCAATCTAATGAGTCGGAGGAGGTGAGAAAAATGCGATCACGGCGGTGGCGATCTGATGCGGCTCGCTGCCATCGATCGGCACCACGTACGCCATCGGCGGCGGCGACACGCCGATCGCGCGATCGGGATCCCCTTTCAATCGCACACCCGCATAGATGAACGCCTTGGAATCGGGCGACCAGATCGTGTGCGAGACGGCGAGTTGATCGAAGTAGCGGTACACCGTCGATTCATCGGGGGTCGAGAGAAAATTGCCGAGCGCTTTTTCTTTGCCGGTCCTGACGTCGATTACCGACCAGGTGTAATACGGCTTTTCAGGCGGCACGCCAACGTACAGGACGTGTTGCGCGTCAGGTGAAAAAAAGAATGCCGCGACATCGACTTTCGTCAGCCACTTCGAAGTCGCGCTCGCGATATCGACCAGCTTGATCCCGTGATAGACGGGATTCTGTGCGGTGATCGCAGTCGAGTACGCGAGATGCGCCGAATCGGGCGCCCAAATCAAACTATTCTCGCCGACCGGCAGACTCACCACCGAGCGCGGATTTTTTCCGGCCGCATCCGCGACAATAATATTCGATTCGGCGTGATAGCTCGCGATATAGGCGAGATGCTTGCCGTCGGGCGACCAGCACGGATTCTTGAATGGGGTGCGTCCGCTCGACAGTACCTTGTCGATGTTCTGGCTGGTGGGCGTAAGGCTCATCAGCGCGACTTGTTCGGTGCGTTCGGAGTTGATCGCCAACAGATGCACCGCCAGTTCGCCGGGCGTGGCGCCCCACGCAAAATAAAGCGGCAGCCCGGTCGTCACGATTCTGACCGGCGCCGATTCCTTCATCTCGGCGAGAATCAGGCTGAGCCCGCGCGGTTCGCCGAGCAGAAACGACAGGTGCTTCCCGTCGCCGAGCCACATCAGGTAAATGACGCGCTCGCTGCGGCTCTCGAAGATCTGCATCGATACCTGGCGCGCGATTTCGTAAACCCACACCGCATACGAGGTGCCGTCTTTCTTGTGAGCCTCCGAGGTGTAGGCGAGCAGCTTGCCGTCGGGCGAGAACGTCGGCCAGCCGTAATCGGTACCAGTGCGCGGCGCGTTTTCCTCGGGACGTCCCGGTCGCCCCGGCAACTCGTCGGGCATTTGAACCGGCCATGCAACCGGCGCAATCCCGGCCTCGCGGCGGACATGCGCGCCCTCGCCCTTGCACGTGATGCATTTAGGCTGCGCGCACTTTGCGTCGCAATAGTAGATGTTCGAGTCGGTGCCGACGTAGGTGATATTGCCCGAGGGCGCCGTCCCGGCCCGCGCGATAGTCGTGTTCAACAAAAGCAGGATCGCCGCGGCTGTCGAAATCGGAATCCAAACGCGTCGGAGCCGCATGGCTGAGGTCGTCATCGCGGATAGAATTGCGCGCGTGGCGCGATCAAGGCAAGAACGCATGTGCGGGGCGCCGGCGATAGGGACGTCGCGAGTATCGCGAACCTGATCGATTACCCTTCGCCGCCGGTTGACTTCCGCGCTACCGATCACTCAAATTGATCGCATGATGCGAGCCGCAATTTGTCTCAGCGCCCTGCTCGTGCTCGGCTTCCCAAACTTTTCGCACGCGCAATACAACGACAACGATCGGCAGAATTCCAAAGAATATACCGACGAGGATTCGCAGCCGCTGGCGATCATCGCGGACGTTTTCTACCCGATCGGATTCGCGGCGGAATGGCTGGTCGCACGTCCGTTCCATTACGTGGCGACTGATAGCCCGATCGCGCCGATGTTCCGGCCGATCGGCGGTGCGGACAATTCGCCGCCACCACCAGTACCGGTCATTCCCGACAATTCGCTGAATTCCACCGCGTCGGCATCTTCGACCAGCCAGGAATGGACGCCGAACCGCGCGCCGTCCAGCACGGCGCAGACCGGAAATGCTGTGAGCCCCGCTGCTCCGCCGGTATCGTCGTACTCGCGGTCGCCCGCGCGTCAATCGCAGATGCACTGACGCCCGCAGATGCACTGACGCCGCATCTTCCTGAAAAAAATGAATCAGCCAGAAGGTTCAGGGTATTAACATCCTTGAAAGTCTGGCATCTTTGCACAATAGAATTTTTGCCAATCAGCTACGTCCAATCATTGTGGGTTTGCTAATGTTTACGCATCCGCTGGGAGGTTCCTGCAACTAGATGGCTGCTGCACTGAAAGAGAAAGCTCCAACCGATCCGGTCGAATTAAAAAAGTGGCGCGAAGAGGAGCAGGCGAAGGAACGCGCGAAACGCGACAAGGAAAAAACTGAAATCGGCACATTGTGGAGCCGGCGCGATTTTCTCGGCGTGCTGGGATGGGCCGGCTTCGGCGCGTTCTCGCTGCTCGGATTGCTGGCCGCGGTGCGCTCGGCGTTTCCGCGCGTGCTGTTTCTGCCGCCCTCCAAGTTCAAGGCGGGCCTGCCCGATGACTACGTAGTCGGCGAGGTGAGCGAAAAGTTCAAGCAGGATTTCCGCACCTGGATTATCCGCACCAAGGCGGGCTTCTATGCGATCTTCGCCAAGTGCACGCATCTCGGATGCACGCCGCGATGGCTCAAGACCGAGGAGAAGTTCAAATGCCCCTGCCATGGCTCCGGCTATTACATCAGCGGGCTTAACTTCGAAGGACCCGCGCCGCGCCCGATGGATCGTTTCAAGATCTATGTTGGTGACGACGGTCAGTTGGTGGTCGATAAGGCGGTGGTGTACACGATGGAACCGGGCGTCGATCCCAACGAGCAGCATCCGGAGAGCATCCTGAAACTCGCCTGAACGAGTTAACGATCGAAAACAAAAGGCGGGCGTGGCATCGCAGCCGCGCTCGCCTTTCTTTTGCTATCATCGAAGCGAACGCGCACGCAGGAGATCACGATGCCGATAATCAGAGCCGGTAACATCAATCTCAACTATGAAACTTACGGCGAAGGCGAACCGCTGTTGCTGATCATGGGATTCGGGATGCCCGGCGCGGCGTGGCTGCCATCGCTGCCATTCTTCGAAGGATTCAAATCCATCTACTTCGACAATCGCGGCACGGGTCTAAGCGACAAGCCCGAAGGTCCGTACACGGTCGAGGACATGGCGGATGACGCGAGCAATCTGTTGAAGGCGCTCGGGATCGCGCGGGCAAAAGTTTTCGGCGTCTCGATGGGCGGCATGATCGCGCAGGAGCTAGTGCTGCGTCATCCTGAGCAAGTCGTGAAGACGGTGCTCGCCTGCACGATGCCCGGCGGGCCGCAAACCAAAATGGCCGGCCCGGAAGTGATCGAGATGCTGATGACCGGTTCGAAACTGATTACGACCGATCCGGAGAAAGGCTTCGACATCATGATGCCGGCGCTGATGCCGGCGGAGTTCATCGCGGCGCATCCTGAGATCAAGCCGATGATGGTCGCAGGAGCGAAGATGATGGCGCCGACGCCGCCGGAGACCGCCGATCGCGCGATGGCGGGAATCGCGACGTTCAATGCGTACGATCGGCTGGCGCAAATCAAATGCCCGGTGATGATCGTGCACGGCGATCGCGATGTGCTGGTGCCGCCGGAGAATGCGCAACTGATTAAGAGCAAGATCGCACACGCGGAGATGTACATTATTCCCGGCGCAGGGCATGCTTTTCAGGCGGTCGATCCGGTCGGGATACATCAGCGAGTTGTCAACTGGCTGAAGAAGTGATCGCGCAAGTCAGTAGTGATAGCGGGCCTGGAGGAAATCGATGCGGTCCGCGCTCACCGCGTAGACCAGGCGATGCTGCTCGGTGATCCGGCGCGACCACGCTCCTGCGAGAACGAATTTCAGCGGCTCGGGCTTGCCAACGCGGTGAAACGGATCACGCATCACCGCCTCCACCAGATCAAGGACACGTAGAGCCACCTTCCGATTCGTCTCGAGCCAGTACCGCAAATCCTGGCGAAATTCGGGATGAAAGACCGCCAGGCGATCAGGTTTTGCCAAGCCCGAACTCGCGCCTGAGCTTGTCGATCGTTTGCGGCTTCAGCCGTTTGCCGCGGGCACGCCGGAGCGCCGTCAGCAGCCGTTGGGCATTCTTCGGCGAGCGCAGCAGGTGCGCCGTCTCGGTGAGGGCTTCGAGCTCGTCGGCCGCGACCAGCGCAACGTCGCGTGCGCCGCGGCGATGGATTATCAAAGCCTCGCGGCTCTCGGCGACCTCATCGCATAGCGAGGCCAGGTTTGCACGCGCCTCAGTATAGGTTGTTTCCCTGGCCATGATTTGTTTGTCTGTACAGGATTCCTGTACATCATCGCTATACCGCGCGTCAAACAAACTGCGGCCGATGAAGCGGATTGCTTCATTGCGCGCTCAGAGGATGCGTGCGGAAGAAATCGAAAATCGATTGCGTCCAATCGGTCGGCCAGCGCGAATGATTGTTCGCGCCGAGCCCGTTGGTGTCGTCGCCGTTAGGATTGGTGCCGCATTGCGCAAAGCATCTGCGCGCGGCGTCCTGATGCGCTGGATTGGTCGGATCGCTCGCGAGTCCGATGATCTGATCCGCGATGGAAACGCCAATCTTGCGCAATCGCTTTTCCATCCGCTTTGAGTTGGGACATAGGCCGACGATGTCGCAGCCGTTATGCACCTGATAGGTCGGAACTCGAGAATTGGCGATCGGAATCTTGCGGATGCTGATCTTGCGCCCGCCCATCTTTGGCTGACCGCCAGCAGGGATCTGCTCGCAAGGATCGATCGAGAAGGCCCATGGATCCGGCGCCGAGTACACGCCGATCGCGGCGATGTTGCTGCGATTGAGTCCGTATATGTACGCCATCGCGGCGCCGTTGGACCATCCGCTGACATAGATGCGATTCGAATCAACCTTGCCGGTCGCCACTTCCGCCGCGATGAAATGATCGATCGCGGCCGCATCGACGTTTTCCGGAGGAGTAGTCACCGCCGCAGAAAATTGCCGGTACCAGTTGTCCCAGCCGAGACCGGTCGCGTCGCCATCGGTATAGAAATGCGACGTATTGCGGCCTTCGGGTGCTAGGAGGATGTAGCCGGGCTTGCTCGTGTCGCCGCTCAAGTCTGCGGTGTCGAGAAAAGTCAGAAAGTCGGTGAAGACGACGCTATCAGCGTCGTTCAACGAAGGATGAAGAAACACGATCATCGGCAGCGGTTTACTCGCGCTCGCGGATGGCGGTTCGTAAACGCATGAGTAGCGCGGCGTGCCGTCGCTATCATTCCACGGACCGAGCAGATCCCCGCCGTGACACAACGGTATCGGCGAGCTGAGCAAGGTTGCTGGTGGATTTCCGAATTGAGTGCACGCGGCGCCAGATGCATTCGCGATCAGAGCGTGCGACGCAACCAACGCGAGCAGTGTCGCGAGAACGAATGGATCGCTGCGGCGCTTCGAACGATCGATCACGTTAACTCCTTAGATCGCGGCGATAGGTAATGTAATTCGCGCAGATTTTTGCGCCAAGCTTTTCCGCGGTGCGGCGCGACGGCCAGTTGTCGTCGAGCACCAAGGTATAGCTGAGGTACTGCGATCCGCTCTTGATCAGTTGCAGATACGAATACGCCGCCATCGCGAGATTCACGCCGCGCCCGCGTGCAGCTTCGAGCACTCCGATGCCGAGAAAGTTGACCTTCTCATGATCGGCGAGGGTGCGCCCCGGTTTCAGAATCGCGGCATCGGGATTGGGCGGCGTCGCCATCACGGCGCCGATCGGCACCCCGTCCTTGTACGCCAAGACCGACGTCTCGAGACCGCCGCTGACACTGAAGTAGTCGAACAGGAAGGACATCTCGTCGCGGCTGAACGGAGTCATGCCCCAGTGGCGCGAGAAAGCCTGATTCCAGGTTGGCTCGAAATCGCCGAGGCGCCGCGCCGCCGGTACATCTTTGAGCGCAACGATCTCAAATCCCGCGCGGCGACAGGCCTCGAGCGCGCTTTCGTAGCGCGCGATCAATTCGGGCGTGACCTTGATTTTGTAATCGACCCATCCGTGCTCCGACTCGAAGCCCGCGTCCTTTAGCAGCGCGTGATAGTAGGCAGGATTCTGGCGCGCGATGTCGGGCGGCAGCGTCTCGTAGTCATCGATCGCGTAAGGAAATTCGAGCAGCCCGTATCCGGTTCGCGCCAGCGTCGCGCCCTGCCCTCTCAGCCACGATGCAGCTTCGTCGAACATCAGCTTCACACTCTCGCGCGAATCCGGCATCGCTTCGAACATCACGATATGACCGAGCGCCTCATTCCAGTGACGTTGATAAGGCCGATCGATCAGCGCGACCGCGCGCGCGACGATTTGTCCGTGCTCGCGGGCCACGAACGGGCAGAATTTGCGATCGGCGGCGAACGGACCTTCACCCATCAGCAACGGCAGTTGCACGGCGATCATCGCGGCCCATCGCGCGCTCCGATATTCGTAAACGCGATCGTGGAACAGGACGAATTCAGTCAGCGCCGACTCGCCCCGCGGACTCTCGATTTTGATCGCCAATCGGTATGTTCCTCATGATGCGCGCAGGTATACTTTCGCGCAGAGAGACTAATCGGGCTTTCTGGCAGTGGATATCAACTTGTTTCCGATCTCAGCCTGCGATAATCACCACGCAGGCGCAAAACTAGCGCCGGAATTGTCGGAACGTCAAATCAGCGCGCTTGCGGACGCATCGAAGGAGCGCCACGTATGGTTGAAAAAACGATTGAGCTAACGGGGATCTCGGCCAACTCGATCGAGGAAGGCGTGCAACTCGCCATCGCACGCGCCGGTGTGACCATCAAAGGCATTCACACTGCGCATGTCGAAGACGTTACGGCTGCGGTCGAGGCCAACAAGGTGGTACGATGGAAAGTCAAAGTCAAAGTGACTTTCCAGGTAAAGGACGAGCTACACGAGTGAGTAGTCGGCGCGCAGATCCCAGTGGGATATCTGCAGCCCCAAGATTCAACAACTCGCGGCGCGCATCGAGCGTGAATCGCGATCAAGCGGCGGAGCGCAAGGACGTCACGTCATGCGAAACCAGCCACTGAGAGTAGGTGATGGCCAAAGTAGTCGAGGTTAACCCGGGGATCTACGAACTCTTTCTGCCGCTACCGATGCGGCCGACGATCATCAACGTTTACCTAATCGATTGTCACGGCGCGTGGGCGCTGGTGGACACGGGGATGAATTCTCCGGAGAGCATCGCGGCGCTGGAAGAATCGCTAGCCGAGGTCGGAATCAAGGTCGAGGATCTCGACGCGATCATCGCGACCCATCATCACATCGATCATTTCGGCGCGTCCGGCGAGATTCGGCGCCGCAGTCACGCGACGACGCATATTCATCGTCTCGAGGCCGAGCGCGCCGGCCGTATGGTCGAGTTCGGCAGGATGAGCATGACCGACCGTCCCGAGTCGCGCGCCTTCTTTCAGAGCCATGGTTTTCCCATCGAACAGTTCGCTCCAGCCGGGATGCGTCCGGCGTGGATGGGCACCTCGATGTATGGGCCGGTCACCAATCCCGACAAGTACATCAATGACGGCGACGTGATCAAAATCGGCGATCGCGAACTGGAAGTGATTTGGACGCCGGGGCATTCGCCGGGTCACAACGTGATTTATTTGCGCAAGGAAAAAGTGATGATCGTCGGCGATCATCTGCTGCCGAAAATCACGCCACACGTGGGAATCTATCCCGACAACGTGGGTGGAAATCCACTGGGCGATTTCATCAATTCACAACTGAAAGTGCAGAAATTCGACGTCGAACTGGTATTGCCGGCGCACGGGGGCGTCTATCACGATCATCAGCATCGGGCGAATCAACTGATCGAGCATCATCGATATCGCGAGGCCGAGATGCTTGATTTGACTCGCAAACATCCGCAAACCGCCTACGAGGTCGCGCAGCAAGTCTTCGGGGGCGAAGAAAGACCGATATTCCACGTGATGGCGGCGACCTTCGAAACCCTCGCGCATCTGGAACTTGCCTGTTTTGAAGGCCGTGCCCGCAAGTCGGAACGAGATGATCGAATCGTGTTCCAGGCGTTATGACCAAATTACGGGGGGTTTGCTAATTCTTCTAATCGGTGTATTTTGACGCTGCCTTTCAAAGGCGGCGGTTAACTTGTTAGCTCGGTTAGGGGAGGGGTCCCTAGATTGAAGGAGGATGCCATGAAACGGATGATCGGATTGACGCTGGCTTCGGGGCTGGCACTGTTGGTCGCCGGTTGCGCAGGTCAGGGCGGCAACGGCGCGTTCCCGTCTGGGCCGGGCGACACCTCGTCGGGGGCGGTGCGCGCGAGCGCGCCGGCGGCGACCAGAAATTTTAATTTGGCAGTAAGATGCCCGGGCGTGCATTGGGAAAAGACTCACGGCTGGACGGATCAACAGATTATGCAGCAGGAGTCGTTGGACCAATCCGAGATTCCGGCTTGCGAGCAGTGGGTGGCAGCTCAGCCGAAGGGTTACGTGCCTCCACCGCCTCCGGGAGTTGCACCTGCTGGCGGCACCAAGGCACCTGCACCAAGTGCGGCACCCGCTGCCGGGGCTCAGTCCTAGCGGGCTGGCGGGAGCGCTTCGGCGAATCCGTAGCGCGTAGCGGCTCGCGATCAGTTCGCGCCACTGCGCGAGTTTGAGCGCGCTCGAAGCGTAGTAAAAATCGAGGCGGCGCGATGTCTGATATCAGACACCGCGCCGCCTTTCTATTTTGTATGTCTTGTTAGTTCGGCGTTTGCCGGACGGTTCAACTGGCGCGTGCGGCGCGCTTGCCCTCGCGACGGGCTGGGGCGCTGATGCGGCCACTGCGGACCACGGGCGAGCGGCGAGCAAGGCGCCGGGTCGAAACGCCTGCAAGCTGCTGACTGCGCCAATCGCGCAAACCGCTGCGCAAAAACTGCGGCTCGATGCCCAGGGTTTCGCACACCGTCTCGAACGAGAACGGTCCCTCTCCGCCTTCGCCGCAGAGCCACTGCTCGGCTTCACTGAACAAGCGCTTGCGCGTTCCGTTCTTCGAATCGGCGTTATTCTGGAAGCATCGCAACGCGTCTTCCAGAATGGCCATCATGAGCTTTTTCACCGGCCGGATTGAACTATCGTCACGCCGGCTGTCGTAGAACTGCTCAGGCGTGAGCACGTCCGGGACGAAGAGATTGCCTAATGCACTGTTTTCCCATTCCATCGTAGCTTGCCTCCACCCGCCCGGCCTCGCGAGTAAAATCGCGAGGCGCTTAAGCTTTGGGATCCTTCTGTTCGTTTAATCGGCAGATAATTAGCAATCTTCATGCCGCATCCTGCGAAAATTGACGAACTGTAGATTAACGAGGAGTGTCGATGCCTTTATCGTGCAATTAGGCTCGCTACTAGTGGATCATTCACCAATTTAACGCGAACGCTCGCGCATTTTGCGAATCGGCGAATACCCGACTTTGAAGTGCCTCATTCGCGACACAAGTTACGATTCGGCCACTCTAATGACATTTGTTCGTCACTGGCGAGGCGGTCTGCGTGATTCGAACGAGAGGATAGACAGATCAGATGTGATCGACGATCACTGCACGGTGTCGGGACCTTCGTCGGAGCCCGACGGTCCTCGCCTGCGCTCTTCGACTTTGAACGTCAGCACGTCGAGCAGGCAGTCGACGCGATCGGCCATCGCCTCGAGCATGGTCTGCTTTTCCAGCGGCGAGACGTCGAGGTGGAAGCAAAGAAAATTGATCAGTTCGGCGCCGCGGAGTCCGCGCTGCTCAACTAATGTGCGCCATGCCTCTTGCGCAGGCGGGCCGAGGTAACTGAACAGCATCTCGCGCAGACTGTCCATGGTTTCGGCGTCGAAATCGAGCGCGCCGCGACGCACCGGGCGCCATTCGACCTCGGCCTGGCGATACGGACGATCACGAATCTCGCGGACGATGCGAAACTCGCTGTTACCTTCGAGCACGATGTTGTAGCGGCCGTCGGCAAGTTTGATCAGTCCGCCGATCTGGCCGGCGCATCCGATCTCGAACAGATCGGGGAAGGCGTGGTAATCCTGCTGCCATTCGCCTTTCAGCAGCATCATGCCGATCAAGCGATGCGACTCGGAAACGTCGGCGATCATTTCGCGATAGCGCGGTTCAAAAATGTGCAGCGGCACGCTCACGCCGGGAAAGAGGACCAGGTTGGGCAGAGGGAAGATTGGAATGATAGTTGGTAATTCAGCCACGATGGCATCGCCGCCTGTGCTGAGGTTAGGGCCGTTGCAGCGAGCGGTCAAGGAAGCGAGGTCTGCTGCGCAGATAAGGTCGAATTTGTGAAAACAATTTAGCGTCGCCGCCAAGACTCTCGACACACTGATTTGCTATTTTCGGTACATCACCGGATAAAATCCAAGATCACCTGACCACATGAAAACCAGACTGTTCGTTTGCATCGCGTATGGCGAGGAGGATCGCGATGGGTAAAGTCGTCGCCGCGATATTCACTACGCATGTGCCGCGCCTGATGATTCTCGATCCCGCGGCGCGCAAAGCTTACATGGGCCGCAATGTCACGACCTTTTACGACGCGATGCCGCGGCTCGAGCGCGAACGATTGCGCGAGCTAGATTTCGACACCTTCGTGCTGATCGATTCGCACTGGTTCACGACGATCGAGTACGTGCTGAACGCGCACGAGCGCCTCAGCGGGGTGTACACATCCGAGGAGTTGCCCGCGATGCTGCACGATCATCCGTACGATTTTCCGGGCGATTGCGAGCTCGCCCGCGCGATCGAGAGCGAGGCGGAGGAGCGCGGAGTGCGCGCGCTCGCGTCGGCGCATCGCAATCTGCCGATGCATTATCCGACACTGAACGTGATGCACTATTTCAATCCGGACGCGCGCCGCCGCGTGCTTTCGATTGGCGTTTGTCAGACCGCGTCGGTGAAAAATGATCTGCTGTTTGGCGCGGCGATAGGACAGGCAATCTGGAAATCGACTCGGCGCGTGGTGCTGATCGCATCAGGCGGATTGTCGCATCGATTCTGGGATTACGATCACATCCTGGAGCATGCGTCGGCGTCGCCCGACGACATCACCTCGACCGCGAACCGGGTTTACGACCAACGAATCATGGATTGGTTTCGCGCGGGGCGTCATGCCGAGGTGATCGCGGCGGCCGACGATTATCGCGCGCATTGCTCGCCGGAAGGCCGCTTCTCACATTACCTCATAATTGCGGGCGCGATGGGCGCTGACCGGTGGAATTGGCGCGGAGAACAATTCGGCGAATACGAAGCCGCACTCGGCACCGGGCAGGCGATTTTCTTTTTTCAACCATCGACGAGCGGTGTCGTAGAAACCATCCGGAAGGTCGCATGATATGGGCGCGCGGTCGGGCAACAATTATCTCTCGGCGCTGAAAAAGCTCGGCGCGGAAATCTGGATCGGCGGCACTCGCGCGGGCGAGGTAACGTCGTATCCGGCGTTCGCGAATTGTGCGCGCTCGGTCGCATCGCTCTACGACATGCAGATGGAGCATCCCGAGGCGATGACGTTTCGCACCGACGACGGCGGACGCGCGGGGATGTCGTTCATCATTCCGAAGAGCGTCGAGGATGTTCGCAAGCGCACGAAGATGATGAAGACGTGGGCGGACTTCGGTTGCGGGATGCTTGGACGGACGCCGGACTATTTGAACGTCAGTATCGCGGCGATGGCGGCGGCGCGCGATTTTTTCAGCGAGAGCGACCCGCGCTTCGGCGACAACATCTGGAACTATTATCTCGAAGCGCGCCATCACGATTGGTGCGCGACGCATACCCTGGTCAATCCGCGTGCGAGCCGCGCCGCCGGATGGAGTGGGCAAACTGACGCCGATCTGGCACTCAAGCTGGTTGAGAAAACGAATGAAGGCATCGTCGTGAACGGATGCCGACTGCTCGCGACGCTCGCGCCGATGTCGGAAGAGCTGCTGGTGTTTCCTTCGACGGTGCTGAAGGCAGAGCCCGCGGCAGAGCCATTCGCGCTTTCGTTTGCGATTCCGTGCAACGCGAAGGGCCTCAAGTTTCTCTGCCGCGATACATATGATCTTGGCCGCCCGCGCTTCGACCATCCGCTCGCGTCGCGCTTCGACGAAATGGACGCGGTGGTGGTGTTCGATAACGTAGTTGTGCCGTGGAATCGCGTGTTTCTGTGTGGCGATGTGGTGCGATGCAACTCGCTTTACGCGGCGACCAGCGCCGTCGTGCACATGATGCATCAGGTGGTCGTCAAGAACGTCGCCAAGAGCGAATTTCTGCTCGGCCTGGCTGCGCGGATCGCCGAGTCGAGCGACGCGATGCCGTTGCAGCATGTGCGCGAGCGGCTGGCCGAGATGATCACTACCGTCGAAACGATGCGGTCGTGCCTGCGCGCCGCGGAGGCCGACGCTGCGGTCGACAAGTGGGGCGTGTTCGTGCCAGCGCGGCCGCCGCTCGACACTGCGCGCAATCTCTTTCCGCGGCTCTATCCGCGGATGGTCGAGATCATTCAGCTCAACAGTTCGAGCTCGCTGATGGCGACGCCGTCGGCCGCTGATTTTGCAAATCCCGACGAGCTCCCCGATCTGGAGCGCTATTTCGCCGCGGCGGACAGCCCGGCTCGTGAACGCGTCGCGCTATACCGGCTGGCGTGGGACGTCGCGTGCAGCAGTTTCGGCGGACGGCAGGTGCTGTACGAGCGATTCTTTTTCGGCGATCCGGTTCGGATGGCGAGCGCGCTGGTGGACAACACTGACTTGAAGCCGCTGGTCGATCGGGTGAAGGCATTTCTGAAACGCCCGGATTGATCACTGCTCAAGTGGCGCGCCGATCCCTCCGGGCGGCGTGCGCGCTGGCGGAGCGTCGTGGTGACCGCTATCGTCAGTCGAAGTGATGGCGCTGGGTGATGGCGAGGCTTAGAAAAGGCACGCGAATCTGGGGAAATCCCCAGGCACGCGAAATAGCCGAGCGCGTCCTGATCAAGTCCGACGCCAAGCTTTTCACGATCGATCCGCCCGCGATGTTCGGCCGAAGCGCACCGATTGAAATCGAGATTGGGGCCGGCAAGGGCGAATTCATCATCGAGCGCGCCGCCGAGTTTCCCGAGCGCGATTTTATCGCGGTCGAGCTTTCGGGAACGATCACGCGGGTGCTCGCCGTGCGATGCGGCCGGGCGGGAATCGACAATCTCCGCGTGGCTCGGATGGACGCGCGCACGCTGGTCAATCTGATGCTGGAGGAATCCAGCGTCAGCGCGTTCCACATTTATTTTCCCGATCCGTGGCCCAAGGAGCGGCACGTGAAGCATCGTTTGTTCACACCGACGCTCGCCGCGAATCTCTATCGCACGCTGGAGGCGGGCGCGATCGCATACGTGGCGACCGACGTGCGCGACTATGCGGCCGAGATTTTTCCGATGATGGAACTGGCCGGATTCATCCGCGCTGCGGAAGCGGTGCCGGGCGCGGTGCGAACTGGCTTTGCGCGCAAGTACGTCGCGGCCGGGAAGCCGATTTTTTCGGCGGCATTTCGCAAACCCCTTTAGTTCATGCGATGGCCGATTTGTCGCCAACGGCACCGAATTGATAGAGTTTTTCAATAGCCAGTGACGAACAATTCTCCACAACCGCTCGCGCGTCGCGTGATTGCATTGGTGGACTTGGTTGTCTAACCTTCTCCACGTCAATCAAATGAAGCGTGCCTTGCTTATATTGGTGGCTTTTTCTCTGCTGCCCATGGCCGCGTGTAGCTTACGCCAGAAACCAAACGGCGAAGATTATTACGCGCAGGGCCAGTGGATGTTCGGGCAGAAGGAATACAAGGCGGCGATCGAGAATTATCAGAAGCTGATCGACGAATACCCGTTCAGCCCGTACGCCGAGGACGCCGAGATGAGAATCGGCCTCGCGCACTACCAGGAGCAGGACTACGCGGAGGCGATCGGCTCGCTCGACGACTTCCAGCGGATGCATCCGACCAGCAAGAACCTCGAGTTGGTCACCTACTACATCGGGATGAGCTATTACGATCAGATGGGTCGCGAGGATCAGGACCAGACCAAGACCGAGCAGGCGCTCAAGCGATTTCAGGAACTCGAGCAGCGGTTTCCTGAGGGCAGTTTCGCGGAGCTCGCGCACGAACACATCATCGTGTGCCGCGAGATGCTGGCGCGCAACTCGATGGTGGTCGGCAACTTTTATTATAAGCGGGCCAACTTCCGCGCGGCGGAATCGCGCTTTGCCGAGTTGATGCAAAAATATCCCGACAGCCCGGTCGCGCCGGATGCGCTCTACGAACTAGGGATCTCGCTCGAGAAGGAAGGCAAGAAATATTCGGCGGCGCAGGCGTTCGCAGCACTCGACAAGCATTATCCGAACACGAATTACGCCAAGAAGGCGCGCGCCGAACTCAACAAACTGCATCAGCCGGTCGATACCGAAGANNCCCGGGCGATGGCAATGCGCCGGCCGACAAAGTAATCGTCCGCCAGCGCGGCGATGTTGGCGGCGGCAAAGATGGCGCGTCGGGTTATGGCTCCGACGGGTTGCCAGTGTTCGATTCATCTTCGGCGGCGGCGGCGCCCAAGGCTGCGAAATCCAACGCGGCATCGGATATCGCGTCAGCGGCACAGGCGCAGGCGGGCGCCATGAACGCGGCACCGGCGCCGCAAACCAGTATCGCATCAAACGCGCAAGCGCAGGCCGCAGCGATGTTCGGCTCGGCGAGTTCTTCGGCTCCCAGCGCCGCCGCACCTGTGTTGCATGAGATGCAACCTGCTGGCGCACCGGAGGCATCGGCACCGCCACTATCGACGACGCAGCCGCCGCCGGCCGGTCCTGCGACGCTCCGGACAATCAGATTGTCAGCGAACGATCCGCCATTGACCGTCGTGCTGGATCTGAGCGGCCCGGTGCAATTCGAAAAGCATCTCGAGAACAACTCGAGCGGTTCGATCGCGACGGTGGTGCTCAAGGACGTCACGCCGGACGCGGGCCTGCAGACTCACTTGGTGTTCGACAAATCGATCTTCAAGGATTGCGATGTATCGAGCAGTTCGTCGACGACGACGATCACCTTGAACATGGCGCCGGTCGATCACTTCGCCGTGATTCCGCTCGAGCAGCCGCCGCGATTGCTGATGACCTTCACGCCGCTGGCCGCGGGCGAGAAGACCAGCTTCGCGCGCTAGTTTTTTCAGGCCGACGCTCCGCTGTCGCGCCGCGAGATTTTCAGGCCGACGCTCCGTCGTCGCGCCGTGAGGCGAGCATCAAGAAGTAAACCGCCTGACATCAGCAGAACACGTCGTCGAATTTGATTCCGAGAAATTCCAGCACCACTTCGGCGTACACTTTCAGGCCCCAGTAAAATCCCTCGACTGGCAGGCGCTCGTCGTTACCATGATAGAGCGACCCGAAAGGCATATGCGGATCGAGCTTGACCGGAGAAAATCCATAGCAGGCTGCGCCCAGCTTCGAGTAAAACTTATTGTCGGTCGCGCCGGGAATCATCCAGGGAATGGCGCGCGCACCAGGATCGGCGGCCTCGACGCGCCGCTGGATCAGCGCGAACAGCGGAGTATCGGGACTGGTTTCGGCGGGCGGTCCGGTCTTGAGCAATTCGAAAGTCGGCTCCGGCCCGACGATCTCCCGCAGTTCGGCCATGAAGCTCTCGGGATCCTCGCCCGGGAGCGTGCGGCCATCGAGCACGATCGTCGCTTCGCCGGGAATCACGTTGTCCTTGTAGCCGGCGCGTAGAATGGTGGGCGAAACCGTGTTGGCCAGCATCGGCTGAAACAGCGGTCCCGCCGAATCGATCGGAATGCCCATCTCTTCGAGCGTCCTCCGCATGAACGGCGAGACTTTCTTGCGCATCGGCGTGTGCACGATTTTGGTGATCAGCTCGGAGATCCGCGCAATCGCGGTGTCCTGGCGCGGCATCGAGCCATGCCCCGGCGGCGCCGTGACTTTCATCTTGATCGTGACGAAGCCTTTCTCCGCGACCTGAATTGGATAGTAGCGCCGGCTGCCGAGATGAACGGTGAAACCGCCAACTTCATTTAATACATAGTCAGCGCGGACCAACTCGGGATGCCGCTCGACCAGAAATTTCGCGCCGAAATCGGAACCCGCCTCCTCGTCGGCCACGGCGGCCATGATCACTGCGCGCTCGGGCGTTACTCCCGCCCGCTTGATTGCGGTCATCATGACGAGGTCCATCGCGCACTTCGATTTCATATCGATCGCGCCGCGGCCCCAGACGCAGCCCTCGAAGATCTCGCCGCTGAACGGCTCCCGCGTCCACCCCGACATTTCCACCGGCACCACATCGGTGTGCGACGAGAGCAGCAGCGCGCCCTTCGACGAATCCTTGCCCGCGAGTCGCGCGACCAGGCTGGCGCGCGTCGGCGCACCCTCACGAATCACCGAGGTGATGCTGTGCGCGGCGAGCGCCTCGGCCAGGTAATCAGCTGCGATCCGTTCGTTTCCGGGCGGATTGGTGGTGTCGAGCCTGACCAGACTGCGCAGGCAATCGAGCGCTTCATCCTGGAGCGTGTGCCAGGAAACCTTCATTGTTTACCCCTTTCGCGTTGAGAAACTGATAGCTTCGTAATATTACAATCTGTCATGACGCCAATCCACTGGCGTAAACATCGATTATCATGACAAGACTGATGCAAATAAAGACGTGACGCAAAGTAATGGATTCGTGCGCGGCAGGCGTCGACGAGGTGAAGGGGCGTGAAGATAGGATACATCGAGCGCGTGATGGTCGCCGTTCGCGACCTGGCTGAATCGCGCGATAAATGGCGACGAGCGGGATTTGGCATCGCGTCCGAACAGTTCGATTCCGGCGGGTTAAGGATTGCGCGAATCGCGACGGGAGCGGTTGAAATCGATCTGTGCGCGCTGGCGGATGACAAACCGAGCGGCCAACCAAACGGATCGCTGGCTGATTCGATGCGCGAGGCTGTTGAGCGCGGCGGCGGCATCGTCGGGTGGATTTGGGGCGCGACGGACGATGCAAAGCCGGCGCATATGAACCACGCAAACTGGATCGCGTTGCCGGGATGGTCGCCAGCTATCGTCGAGGCCGAACTGCGAACGTCCGGGATGCCGGGCGTCGTCACGGGCGTAACCGACGCGCGACTCGATCTGGAATCGCGGAGACGCAGACTCGTCGAGATTTGCGGCGCCAATCCAAACACTGTCGATTATCTCGAGCATATCGTGGTGATGACTCCGGTGCTCGAGGACGCGATCGCTGCGAACGAAGCGATCGGCATCCCATGCAAGCGAATCCGCGAGGTCGGCAACGGCGCGCGTCAGGCATTTTTCAAGCTCGAGCAAACCGTAATCGAGGTGGTAGCGCCGACGAATCAACGCCCCGGATGCTGGGGCCTCGCGCTGATGTGCGACGACATTGCGCGCGCGGTAGCAGTTGCGCGCGAGAATGGTCTGCAGGCGACAACGCCAAAATTGGCGATCCAAGGCGGTCAGATTGCGCGAATCGTCGAGCCGCTCGACGGTGTGGCGTTTGCCTTCATGCAACCGGGTCCGCGCATTGACGACTGAGGTCGGCCACTTAGCCTATTTGCATTGGCTTACGGCCAGTCGCGGCTGACAAGCCCTGCCTTGTGGCATCTCGGGATGCTAGCTAGCATCCCACCGCGACGTGCTAACATCGATTCTCGGCAAACGAATCGCTTTCCATTTGACGTAAGAATTCAGGTGGAGACCCGCACAAGTGTTCGTGAAGTTTAGCGACCTGACCAGAACGCTCCCTACGCTCATCGCCAAGGGGGAGCTCAAAGAAGTTATTGGGATGGGCGCCAAGCGACTGTATTCGAATCGAACCGACTATCTGTTGCGTCGCGACTTGAGCGCGCCGCTTGCGAAACGACCTCAAGCAAAAATACCAATCCAGCTCCGCGAGCTGCGCGAAACGGACGTCGCCAAGGTGATCAAGCACGTCCCCGGGCGATTGCCGGCATTCAAGGCAGGGCTCCGAACCTGCTACGTCGCCGTAAACGAACACGACGACATTTGCTACATGCAGTGGCTGATCGATTCATCGCAAAACCATCTGCGGCCGAGAAACGTGGGCCTGGTCCTGAAGCCGGACGAACGATTGCTCGAATGGGCGTACACGTTTGAGGAATTTCGCGGACTCGGCATCATGGCGTGCGCGATGGCAGAAATCGCCGAGCGCGGGATATTAACCGGCGCTCGATGGGGGCTCACGCTGGTCGAGAAAGACAACATCGCTTCGCTGAAGGGATGCCGCAATGCCGGTTTCCGTCCCTACCAAGTGCGCGAAGAGAGATGGCGGGCGCTGCGATTGATCCAGAGCTACGCGCCATTGCCGTCCAATGCGTTGTACTCGTTCGAAAGCGAAGCAGGCGCGTGACTATCGTTGCGTGGCGGGGTCGCGTGCCTGATCGACGATCGGAGCAAACACTTCCTGCGGTTCGGAGACGCCTCGCAGCTGGTGCAAGCCGAGACTTTCGAGCTGATCGGAGGTCGCTGCGGCGGCAAAGCTCGCCGAGGTAACGACCGGGCGGCCTAGCTCGAAGCCAAGTTTTTCGAGGCGCGCGGATTGATTCACCGCGGGCCCAATCACTGTGAAATCGAGCCGCGTCCGCGATCCGATATTTCCATAAGTAACTTCGCCCAGATGAAGCGCGAGGCCGTAATGAATTTCCGGCTCGCCGGACGCGCGCCGTTCCAGGTTCAGTTTGGCGATCTGCTGCGCAGCCGCGTGGGCGGCTCTGAGCGCGGCGCCGCATCGATCGACGGGATCCTCAGTCGCGCCCAGCTCGAAAATCGCGAGCATTGCATCGCCCATGAACTTGAGCGCCTCGCCGCCCTCCTTGGTCACGACATCCACCATCGTTTCGAAATAATCGTTGAGGAGACCGAGTAGCCGGTCGCGCGGCATCGCGTCCGCCAGCGAAGTGAAGCCGCGCAAATCGCAAAACCAGATGACCGCGCGGATCGCCTCGCCGCTGCCGCGCGTGATCGCGCCGGACAGCACGCGCTCTCCCGTGCGATGCCCGACGTAGGTGTCCATCAGATGGCGCGCGATTCGCCGCGTCGCCTGCAGCTCGACGATAATCGCCAGCGCCTCGGCGACGTTGACCAAGCCGGTTATTTCCTCGTCGGTGAAGCCGTCGGGCCGATCCGTCAGCCATGAGATCGCGTTGACCTCGCCACTGGAACAAACCATCGGCATCGCGGCGTAGTCGGTGCCGCCCTGCTCCCTGAATTCCGCGAGCACTGGATAATCCATCAGGCAGGCGGGATCGCACAATTTCCGGCGCAGGAAGCGGCGGGTGCGTTGCACCTCCGCAATCGGATTGGTCGAAAATTCCGGATCGCGCTCAAAGTCGTGAGTGGCGGTCATTCTCTTCGCGCCGGGCTCGTCGCGCCGCCAGACATACGCGGTCGCCGCGATTTCCGGATGCAGGGTGCCGACCGCACAGAACGCGCGCCAGATCGGAATTCCCGAGGCCGCGATTCGGCGGCACATCTCGTCGCCGAATTCGCGCATGTGCGTCAGATGGCGCCCGTCGCGCATCATCCACTCGACAACCCGCGCGGCGCCCTCGTGATGCAGATTCGGTTGATCGCTCATCTGATCGCTCATCTTGCGACGCCCGCGATTTACTTCCTAAGCGGTCAGGTCGTTCAGGCCGGGTCGCCAAGCTTCAGCAATTGCTTGCCGATGTTCGCGCCGGTGAACAGCCGGATGATCGTCTTCGGCGCATTCTCGAGTCCGTTGGCCAAATCGATCCGATTCTTGAGCTTGCCTTCCGCGTACCACTTGGACATGTCGGCAATCGCCTGCGGAAAGTGCTGGGCAAAATGAAATACCAGAAAGCCTTCCATCCGCGCGCCGTGGAAAATCAGATTGAAATAATTCTTCGGCGGATGCGCGGCCACGCCCTGCGCCTCGTTGTATTGCGAGATCGCGCCGCACAGCACGACCCGCGCGCGATCGGCGAGGCGGGCGAGGCAATTGTCAAGAATTTCGCCGCCAACATTGTCGAAGTACACGTCGATTCCCTTGGGGCAGTGACGCGAAAGCTCCTGACCGACCTTTTCGTTCTTGTAGTCGATCGCGGCGTCGAAGCCCGCATCCTTGGTGAGCCACTGACACTTCTCGGGGCCACCAGCGATGCCAATCACACGGCATCCTTTGATTTTCGCGATCATGCCCGCCACTGAACCGGTCGCACCGGCCGCGCCCGATACGACAAAGGTGTCGCCCGCTTTGACCTGGCCGACGTCGATAGTGCCGACGTAGGCGGTCAATCCGGTCGTTCCTAACAGTGAAAGTGCGAGCAGCGGATCGGTTCCGGCTGGCAACTTCTGAAAGCCCATGATTCCGCCGCCGCTGGTGATCGTGTAATCCTCCCATCCGAAGAGACCCTGCACGAGATCGCCTTTGGCGAAGCCGGGCTTTTTGGACTCGACCACTTGCCCAAGCGCGCCAGCCTTCATCGTTTCACCGAGCTTGATCGCGGGCATGTAGGTGTCCATCGACATCCATCCGCGCTGGGTTGGATCGAACGAGAACGCCAGGTTGCGAACCAGCATTTCTCCGTCCTTGAGTGCCGGGGTAATCGCTTCGTTCCAGCGGAAGTCGCTTTCCTTGATCAGTCCTTGCGGGCGCGCCGCAAGCAGCCATTGACGATTCTTTAATTCTGCCATGGAAGGGGTCCCTCGATTCGGAGATTTAGCTCGTGTTTGGCATGTATCCGATACGCGAGTGACAGACAAGGAAGGATTTGGCCGGCTGCCGGCGTTAGCTGATTTTGCGCTGCGCGGGCGCGTCGGTGATCGCAACCGTGCGATGACGCTGAAACGACATTCGGCGCATCGCGCGGCGCGCTTCGGTGCGGCTGGCGTACACCTGGGAGCATCCGGCCTTGAGCAGGGCCGCGGGATCGGTCAAGGCCGCGCGGCCGCCGGCGATGATCGTCAGATGCGGCGAATCGGCTCTCATCTCCTTGATCAACTGGACCGCCGCCGGCAGACAATCAGTCGTCGTGCACGACAGGCATGCGACTTCAGGAGCGAACCGCTTCACGTAGTCGCGAATTTCATCGGCGGTCTTGTTTTCGCCGACAAAGCTTGCCGCCGTGCCGTCCAGGCGCAGCAACTCCAACAGTATCTGCAATCCGATCGAGTGCGATTCGCTCGGCGCGCACACTCCGAGCACGCGGAGACGGCCGCGGATGCGGGGCTTGCTGTAGCGATTGCCCAGCTCGACGATCAGCTCGCGCGTGGTATCGACGATGAACTGCTGATTCGCTTCGCTGATATGGTCCTGCTGGTGTTCCTCGCCCATCATGATCAGCGCAGGCGCTATCACATCGTCAAACATCTGCTCGAGTCCGTGCTCGTCGCAGTAGCGAATCGCGATCGAGTGCGCGCCCGTCTGATCGAGCTCGAGCAGGCACCGATAGTAGTCATGATAGTCTTCCAGCGCGCTATCGGCGCCAAGCAAGATGGCGAGAAATCCCAGCGAGGGAATGTAGTCGCCCGCGACTTTAAGGCAAGCCGTTAGCGGAGTAGCGAGCAGAAGCCCGGTCGGGCCCCAGAGCCAGGTCCAGTACATCACGGAGACCAGCAGCGCGACCGGCGACACGCCGATGCCGCGGCCGATTAGAATCGGTTCGAGCAGCCACGCGGCGAGTTGATCGATAATAATGAACGAGCCGAGCACTTCGACGGACTTGGCCCAGCCGGGAAAGACCGCGAACGCGACGATGGTCGGCAAGACCGCCGAGGTCAGCGCGCCGACGTATGGGATGAATCGCAGCACGAAGGCGAGCGCGCCCCAGAATGCGGGGTTGGGCAATCCGAGCAGCCAGACGACGGTGCCAGCGGCAATCCCGAAGCCGAGATTGATCATGGAGAACAGCAGCAGGTAGTGGCCGACAGCCTCGCCCGCCGCCTCGATTGCCTGCGAGGCGACCGCGATTCGCGCGCGGGTGGCGAGCCGCACGATTCGATCGCGCAGATCGTGCCGGCCGTATAGCAGAAAGAATAACAAGACGATCACCAGCACCATCTGCGCAACGGCCGACAACAGCGGGATGACGGGTTTCAACACGTCGGTGACTGGCGACGGCATCGCTTGCGCGACGATCACCGGCGGCTTGCGCGGCTTAGGTACTGGATTAGCCCGCTCCACCTGGAGTTGGACCTCTTCGACGCTGCGCTCGATGCGCTGCAGCCACGGCGGCGTGATCCTCTGGAGACCGGACAGCTTGGTTGCGATGTTAGTCGGGTAGCTTGCGACCTCGATAGCTACTTCGCTCAGCTCGATCGTCATGAAATAGCCGAGCGCACCGACTGCGGCGATCGCGGCCAGCACGACCATCGCGGAGCCGACGAAGTGGCCGACGAAGCGCTCGAGACGGCTCGCTATCGGGCTGAAGATAACCGCCAGCACCATCGCGACGGCAATCGGCAGCAGGACTTCGCGCGCGAGATAGAAGACCGCGGTCGCGACGATTACCGCTACCCAGGTGCGCGTGGGCGGAGCGGAATCGACGCCGTCGTCGTGATCGCGGCCGCCGGGCCCGGTTACTATTTCTGCCATCTACCCATGAGGGCCCTAGAGAATCGCCCTTTGGTCATCATCCGACAGTCTTCTGATATGGAGCAAACAAAACGCGGAACCGATTTGCTGCCGCGGCGCACCGGACATCATTCGAATGCCGCAGGAGCGCCGAGAACGGTGGCCGCACCGCTCGCTAACCGTCAATTTCAACGCCTTGCTAATGCGGCCGGACGGGAGCGGGCGGAGCGGGTGGCAACTGGACCGCGACCGCGTCAAGGCGATCCCAGTTCATCTTGGGGCCGGGCGCAAAACTGTTGGTCGCCGGATCGTAGAGCTCCGTCGAAGACACTGAGATGGCAACTCCTCCGCCATTTTTGTCCACGTCCTCATTCATGCCGCCGGCGATCAGAATCTTGCCCGCATTTTTTCCCGAGAGAATTGCCGTCGCGGTATGCGCGAAGCGGCGCGTGTTCATTGCCGGGCCGGGCGCAATGGTGTTGGTCTCGGGATCGTAGAGCTCGGTCGAAGCCAGCGAGACGTCCCTGCCAGTCTCATCATTGCTTCTGAGTTCACCCCCGGCGATCAGGATTTTCCCGGCATTCGGCCCTGAAGCAATCGCCGTTGCGGTGTGGCCCGAGCGGAGGGATTTCATCGTTGGGCCGCGCACAAATTTGTCCGCCGCCGGATCGTATAGTTCCGTCCAAGCCTGATTCTGGCCGTGCTTGTCGAAGTCAAACTGACCGACCTCGGCGATCAGAATTTTGCCGGCATTTTTCCCTGACGGAATTACCGTCGCGGTGAAAGCAATGCCGCGGGGGTGCATGATTGGGCCAGGCCCAAAAGCATTGGCCGCCGGATCGTAAAGTTCGGTCGAACCCGGGACGCCGTGCGGGTCGTAATCGGCGGCGATCAGAATCTTGCCGGCATTTTTTCCCGACGCAATCACCGTAGCCGTGCACAGAGCGCAAGGGGTGCCCATGGCCGGGCCGGGAGAAAATGTGTTGCTGGGAGGATCATAGAGTTCGGTCGAAGACGGGTCGTCATGGCCGGTGCTCATACCGCCGGCGATCAGGATCTTCCCAGCGTTCGGCCCGGAAAAAATCGCCGTGGCAGTGTGGCCGGAGCGGGGGATCTTCATGGCCGGGCCATTCACAACCGTGTTGGTGGCAGGGTCGTAGAGCTCGGTCGAAGCTCTTGGCACGTGGTTGCCGTTGTCGCCGCCCGCGACCAAAACCTTGCCGGCATTGGGCCCAGTGACAAGCACGGTCGCGGTCGCCCGGGTGCGTTCCTTCATCCGCGGGGTAGCGGGTTTGGGTGCGAATCGGTTCGACGCTGGATCGTACAGATCGACCGACGGCCCGTCGGCGATCAGGATTTGTCCCCAGGTGGACTGGCGCTGCTGGGCGCGCGCCGCCGGCGGGACCGCGAAAGCGACCGCCAATGCGCACGCGATCAGAATTGCGACTCTTCCGATCGGGGACAGCCTCATCGGTGCGCAGTTCGTCGGCGGGTTCAGTTTGTCACCATCCTGCGGGCGTCCAGCGACCTGGTGCTCAACCCTGCTATCAAATCTCCAATATGCAGAGTTTAGCCCGGATACAGAGTGTAACCCAGCAAACATTTTGTGTCCGCACCTTTCTGTTCATCCGGGGATGGCGGTCGTGAGGGGTGATCGAGTAACAGCTAGAACTGGCGCTGGCCAAAAAATACCGCGTTGATGCCGCGCTTTGAGGCCGCAAGCGCCTCGGGCGACTTAGCGGCCATCGTTTGTGCGAGTTCGCGCGCAGCGGGCATCAATTCGTCAGGCCTAACAACGCGATTGATGACACCCAGCGCGAGCAGTTCCTGCGCTGAGTAGTGACGGCACATCAGGATCGCTTCCTTCGCGCGCCACGGACCCAATCGCGCGGCGAGCACGTTGGCCGGGCCGCCGCGAAAGGGTACGTCGAGATCGACCTCGGGCACCCAGAATTCCGCCGCTTCGACTGCGATTGCGAAATCGAAAGCGAGCGCGAATGACCATCCGCCGCCGACCGCGTAGCCGTTGATCGCGCCGATGGTGATTTGATCGAGGTTGGCCAATACGTCGAAGGCGCGCCCGATCAGGCGCGGCCAACGCTTGCCGAACGCGCTCATGCGGGCGCGTCTTTCGGCCGGATCGGCGCTGCCCTTGAACATCGCGGAATCGGCGCCAGCGCAGAATGCGTTGCCGGCGCCGGTGACTATCAGCACGCGGCAATCGCGATCGTCGCGGACGGTCTGCAGATGACGCTCGAACTCGAGGATTATTTCTGCGTCGAGACAGTTGCGGCGCTCAGGACGATTGAAAGTGATGGTCGTAATCGCAGCGTTCTTTTCGATCAGAAAATTCATCGAAGTCGGCATAGCCTAACCAGCCAGCTTGCTCGCAATAACAGGCAGGCCTTCGCTCGGCGCAAATGCGATACTGCGGCGCAGCGGGCGCGCGACGTAGCCCGGCACCGGTTTCAGATCGACCTTCGACAAGATGTCCGCGATAACGATTTTCATCTGGTAGCTCGCGAACGCCGCACCGAGGCATCGGCGGGTACCGCCGCCAAAGGGCAGGAATGCGTACGGACTCGGACGCGCGTCGAGGAAACGATCGGGATTGAACTGATCAGGCTCGGGCCATAGCTCGGGGCGCCGATGAACCAGGTAGATGCACGGCGCGAGCACCACGCCGGCGGGAAGCTCGCGGCCCGCGATGCGCATCGGCACTTTGAGCGCGCGTCCAAAATTCGGAATCACCGGATCGAGGCGCATCGTTTCATTGATGACAGCCTCGAGATATTTGAGCGAGCCGGCGTGCTGAGCGCCAACAGGCGCGCCATCCAGCACGCCAAGAACTTCGGCGCGCGCACGCTCCATCACGTCGGGCCGGGTCAGCAGCCGGTTGATAATCCAGGCCATCGTAGCGGCAGTGGTTTCGTGTCCCGCGAGCAGTAGCGTCAGCATCTCGTCGCGGAGCACGCTATCGTTCATGGGCTCGCCGTTTTCGTCGCGCGCCTGGAGCAGCATCGACAAGATATCCTCGCGTCCTTGCACACCTTCGGCGCGGCGATGCGCGAACTCGGCGTACAGGATCGCATCGACCTTGCGCTGCAATCTGAGCGCCCTGCCCCACGGACTCCACGGACCCAGATCCAAGCGCATCGCCGAGAGCGCGAACAGCGTGCCTGCGCGGCCCGTGTAAGTCTCAAACAGACCTAGGAGCAAATCACGCAGCTCCGAAGCGCGCGCATCCTGCTCGATACCAAACACTGTGCGCATGATAACGTCGAAGGTGATGGTGCGCATCCAGGGATGGATCGCGAACCGCTGGCCGATCGGAAACCCGGCGATCGCGCGATCGGCTGAGGAGCGCATCGCGTCGGCATATGAGCGCATCCGCTCGCCGTGGAAAGCGGGCAGCAGCAGCCTGCGCTGATAACGATGCGCTGCGCCGTCGAGGAACAGTGACGATTTCTCGCCCATGAAAGCGCCCAGCGGACGGTTGGCCTCGCCGGCGTGCAGGCTATCGGGATCGCCTAAGAAGACCTCGCGCACCGCAGTTGGATCACTCGTGAATATGAACGGCGACACGCCGGGCACGCGCACCGTGAACCAATCGCCGTAGCGCCGGGAGCAGGTATCGAGAAAGCGAAACGGATTGCGGAGGAAATCAAACGTAGCGATGAAGCCGGGACCNNATCAAACGTAGCGATGAAGCCCGGACCGGGCGGCAGTTCGATTCGCATCACCGGCGGTACGGCAGATTCAGCGGCTGCTGGCATAGCGGAGTGATACTACCGGGCGGAGATCGGCACAACCGCGAACCGGGGATCGACGGCGTCAAAGCGCTAGAGAACTATAGTCGCGCGCCGCGAATCGAGTAGAGGCTGCGGGCCTCGCAACGCAGCTTGCGCGAGGGCAATCGATATTGAAGAATCGGCACTCAACGGCGCGGAGAGGTGGCCGAGTGGTCGAAGGCACCAGATTGCTAATCTGGCGTACTGGGTAACCGGTACCGAGGGTTCGAATCCCTCCCTCTCCGCCATCCTAGCGTTGTGCGAATTGCCGACTTCGATAGATTTTCTTGGCGTGTCGGGATGGCTACCCCCTCTAGTTGCGATTCGCCGATTCGATGGTGATCACGATCGACTTCGACGCCGGAGTGTTGCTGATTTCCGCAACGCTGCCGAGCGCGACCAGAGGATTGGTTTCCGGGCAGTAGGTCGCGGCCGGATTGGATTGACGGTGAAGTTCGCCTTGCCGGTGGCGGTGGCGAAGCGCCGCTCTTTCGTAGCCACTGGAGCGTAGAATCCGCCTGGTGAGCGCGCGCGCTCATTGAAGTTCTCAAATCCGGCCACGACTCTGGAGGCGCGGTCGCGAATCTGATCGTAGTCGAGCAACTGCATCCAGTTGACGTCGCCTTTGCCGCCCACAGTTGCTTCGGCGATACCAGCAATCATGGCAACTTCGCTCCTGATATCTTTCGACGCGCGGGCGAGTACGCCGCGCGACGAACTCACTACCCCGAGCGTATCTTCCACGGTCGTGACCTGCGGCCCCGAGGGTTGCACGTCGACCTCGGTGCGTCCCAGGCAGGGTAGAATCACCGAGGTCTCTCCCGTAACTAGGTGGCCCCGATTCAACTTGGTCGAAATGAAAGCTGTGAGCCTACACCTACTCAATCCGCGCGCGACCACATCGGTGTCAGGAGTCGCGGAGAGAAAGTTGCCACCGAGACTTATGAACGCTTTGACCTTGCCAGCGTGAATCGCGCGGATAGTTTCGACCGTGTCGTAGCCCTTGCGGCGCGGAGGCTCGAACTTGAATTCGACTCCCAGCCGGTTGAGAAATCCTTCATCCATCTGCTCCCAGATACCCATGGTGCGATCGCCCTGGACATTACTATGTCCGCGGACGCATAGGACTCCCGAGTTAGGCTTTCCGATGTTGCCGCGGAGAAGGAGCAGGTTGACGAGTTCGCGGATGTTTTCGACTCCGTTTCGATTGGTGTGGCCGCGAATGAAATCCCAGTCCAACACTGTTTCCGGCGAACGATCCTCCGCCTCAAGCACGGTTTTAATTATTCCTTTCAGCAGAGCTACGTCGCCATTGATGCGAACCTGCAGAAGGCGATCGGAAAGGCGGGTCCCTTTGCCCAACAGATGAAGCGGTTCCTGCGGATGTTTGAATCGCAGCAACCCCACTTCGGGCAGCGGGTTGATATCGCACCCGTAACCGATCCCAGCCTTCGGTTGGTACGTTGCAGTTCAGCCTGTCTGCGCTCCAGGCATTTAAGGCGCTCGATCAGCTCTGAAGATTGCTGCATGTTCGTCATCCCTGGGTGGCTATTAAGGTCCATGCCGAAGGCCGGTCTGCTAACCCGTATCGACATCAAGTCGGAGTAACGGCTAGCGTTCGGCGACTATCTCCAACAGGAACCAGGTTCGGCGTTCAGTCTCGTCGATCCAGTTCTCGATCAGGCTGGCAGTGGCGACGTCGTTGTGCTTATCGCATAGCTCATGCGTCGCACGTAGATTGCGTGTCAGTTCTAGACTGTCAGCGTGAAGCTCGCTCAGCATGTCCTCGGGTGTGACGAATTCGTCATTGTTGTCTTTGAGGCGCTGATGCCGTGAGATGTCGCTGATCGAGCGAAGTGTCTTACCGCCGATCTTGCGTGCACGCTCTGCGATATCGTCCGTCATGGCGAAGATCTGAGTTGCTTGCTCATCGAGGAGCAGGTGATAATCGCGAAAATGCGGGCCGGTCATGTGCCAATGGAAGTTCTTGGTCTTCACATAGAGCGTGAACACGTCGGCCAGCAACTTACGAAGACTGCCCGATATCTCGACCACCGCGTCGCCGCTGAGATCGGTTGCGGTATCCGAAAAGTTTTTCATTTTAGTTGCAGAGCTGTTTTTCATGGCGCTGGTTCTCCTTTTAAGTAGTTCAAAACTCCAAACATTTAATCAGCACGTTCGCTATCCGTTGCTATTGGCTTGATTCCGTCGAAAGCCGCTGGACGTGGCGACCGGCGTTTTGTCACTGCCCCTGCAACTCGATCGCCAAACTCCAGATCGGCGTTGCCAAAGTTTGCCACTGAACGTTCGATGATGTCTTCGCGGCTAACCTTGGAAAGATTCGCCGCAATGTTGTTCACGAGTCTCACCTTCTCGGGTTCGCTCATCAGCCGGTAGAGATTGCCCGCCTGAACGAAGTCATTGTCATCGCGATGATGGAAGCGGCGGCAATTCGAGCCTTGGCCGATCTCCGCCGCCTCTCTGTGTCGCCGCGCTACCAGACCCAGACCGGCTGCAGTGCCTCGTCAACCTGGTTCTGATCGACCTGCTGCCCGCTCTTCACGCGCGCAATGAGTTGATCGATTTCGTAGCTCTTCTGGCGAAAGGCGAGATTGTCCTTGTTTCCTTCGTAGGCTTCGCGCTGCGCAGCTTGCGAGGCCCGCTGTAGTTCAGCAATCGTCTCGGGGTCGGGGTGAGTGACGGCGTCACTACGCGAAACTCCGACGGAGCCCGCCATAGCACTCGCCGACAAAGTCAACGTCAGCATTCCGGTGGCAAAAATGGTTGAAAGCCTTTTCATAAAAACGAACCTCCTGTTTGTTATCTCGACCGGTTCCGGGAGCTTTTTCTTCCCGACCTTGCCGGCCGTTCGATACAAAAGGCGTGAAAAATGACCGCACAAACAGGATTGGGCAGGGGACTGCCGCAGTGGTACGATTTTGCAGCGACAGCTTTTCCCCCAGAAATTGGATCCGAACGGCCTGGAGTAATTCCCAATGGCGCGTGAGACGCAGAGCGCTCGATCTGGCTCGGCTGGTACCGGCGATTCCGGGCCGAGCGTCCGTGCTGTGCAACCGGGGGTCTTCCGCAAAGAGGGCGAGTATTGGACCCTAGGCTACGGCGGGAAATCTTTTCGCCTGAAGGATACGAAGGGACTCGGCTACCTTGCCCATCTGGTCCGTCACCCGACGATCGAATTCCACGTGCTCGATCTGGTCGGAGGAATCGCGGGCCAGCGCGAGGAGGACGAAACCGGGCACTCGGCGCACGGCTTGCCGCGCGGCGACGAAGACCTCGAAAAGGCGGGGATCCATGTCGGCGGTCTAGGTGACGCAGGCGCGATGCTCGACGAGCAAGCCAAGTCGGCTTATCGGCTCCGGCTTTCCGAGTTGCATGAAGATTTGGAAGAAGCCAAGGGACTGGGAAACGTCGAGCGCGCCGAGCAAGCGGAACAGGAGATCGATGCACTGACGCGAGAACTCTCCCGCGCGGTGGGTCTCGGCGGACGTAATCGCAAGGCGGCGTCAGCTTCGGAGCGCGCCCGGCAGAGCATCACCAAGACGATCAAGGCGGTACTGGAGAGGATCGCGCAGAGCGATGCCGGGCTTGGAGAGATCCTGTCGCGATGCATCAAGACGGGCACCTTTTGTTCGTACCAGCCTGGCCCCGATTTTCCGATTGCGTGGGAATTCGGAGCGACGGCGGAGCAACCTGTCCCAAGCGTCGAGCCCGTTCCACCGCGCGCCGATCATGCGCCGGCATCCGCGGCGGTTCTGGAAGTTTCTCCCTTCCCGGTCGCGCAACGGACCGCCTTTGTGGGGCGTGAAACCGAGCGCGGCATGATTCGCACAATCATCGATCGCGCGCTCGGCGGCCAAGGCTCGCTGGTGATGCTCGGGGGCGGACCCGGCGTGGGGAAGTCCCGTCTCGCGATGGAGATGGCGGAGTACGCGTCGCGCGTTGGCTTTAGATGTCTGGTCGGACACTGTTACGAAAGAGACGAACCCTTCCCCTTTCTCCCCTTCGTCGAGATTATTGAAAGCGCTCTGGCGCAAGCCCCAAGCCTGGATGATTTCCGCGGGCGGATGGGAGAATATGCTGCCGAACTGGCCCAAATCGCGCCCAGCCTTCGGCGCGCTTTTCCAGATATTCCGCAACCGCTGGAACTGCCGCCCTCGCAGAGGCGCCGCTATCTTTTCCAGAGCCTTTCTGAGGCGCTCAGGCGCAGGGCTCAAACACGCTCGCAGTTGCAGATCCTTGAGGATCTTCACTGGGCCGACGAATCCACCCTGGGCCTTCTGGTTCATCTGGCAAATCGCATCGGCCAGCTTCCAATCGTGATCGTTGGGACCTATCGCGACGGATTCGCGGAGAACAATCCGGCCTTCGTCAGAACCCTCGAAGAGTTGATTCGGATGGGTATCCGGCCGCTTAAGTTGGGAGGCCTGACCAAGGACGCGATCGCGCAAATGCTGCATGGACTAAGCGAGCGCGAGCCTTCTGAAAATCTGGTGAGCCTCATCTTTGAGGAAAGCCAGGGGTATCCATTCTTCGTCGAGGAGGTGTACCGGCATCTGGTCGAAGAGGGAAAAGTCTTCGATGAGGCCGGGCAGTTCCACACTGACATCAAGATCAGCGAGATCGACGTTCCCGAGAACGTGCGCTTGATCATCGGGCGCCGTCTCGAGCGGTTCGACGAGAATGAAAGGCGTATGTTGGCGGCCGCCGCCGTGATCGGGCGCAGTTTCAGCTTTCAACTTCTGACTGCGGTAAGCCAGGTCGACGTTGACGAACTCTTCACCGTCATCGAGAAGGCGCAGCAGATGGGGATAATCGTCCCCAGCTCCGATGGACCCGAGAAGCCGTTTACCTTCGCCCATGAACTTGTGCGCCAGACACTGCTTGCTGGCATCTCGGCGCCGCGCGCACAGCAACTGCACGCCGGAGTCGCCGATGCGATCGAGCTGGTCTATCCCGGTGCGGTCAACGAACGCACCGTGGAGATCACTGACCATCTGCTAAAGGCCGGATCGTTCGCGGATGACCGCAGACTGGTGCGTTATCTGACTCTTGCAGGCAAGAGCGCGCTTGAATCGGCGGCATTTGAAGAAGCGCGACGCAGCTTTCGGTCCGCCCTGTCGCATACAAACGCTCTTGGCGGAAGAGAAAAGGCTGAATTGTTGGCGAGCCTCGCGATGGCCGAGCTAAGTCTTGAACAATGGGACTCAGCACTCGCCAATCTCCGCGAAGTGCTCGAAATCTACACTAATCTCGATGATCGCTAGATGATCGGGAAGAGCTTTGCCGAGTTGACCGATAGCCTCATCTGGGTTGGTCGCTTCGGGGAAGCAGCCGAAACAGCTCGTCGCGGGCTCGCCTACCTTCGGGTAGATGTTAGCGATAATCGGGGGCGTCTGCTCTCTGCCCTGGGCCAGGCCCTAGGGGCCGTCGGAGGCTATGAGCCGGCCAATGAGGCGCTGCAGGAAGCGTTGAACATTGCATCCCAGCTCTCCGATCCAAAGCTCGAGGCCAGGGTGCTTGGCGCTCGGTCGATAGTAAATATGCATTTCTTTCGATTGAGAGAAGCTGCCGCAGATGGCCTTCTTAGCGAACAACTGGGTGGATCGGAATCGGCCCCCTGGCAGCGCGCCCTACAGCTGCGAGTTCTGCATCAAACATTACTCTATCTTGGACGCTTGGAAGAGGCGGTCAGAATAGCCGACGTACTTGAACCTTTGGCGAGAAAGCTCGGACAAGCTTACTCGATGGCACTCTGCCTCAGCACCCGAACCTGGGCCGAATTTGGCAAAGTGCCTGACCTCGCAAAACTCGAAGCCGGCTTCCAGCAAGTGTCGAAATCTGACCAAAAGGTGCGGTTTGCCTTCTGGGAAGTTCTCTCCGAGGTACAACTAAGTCTGGTAGATTACATTCGCGGAGACTGGCAAGGTGCTCTAGTGCATGCTCAAGCCTCCTGCCGCCCCGACCCAGCGACGAGTTCAATCCATGGATTCGGCCAGGGAACGCTCTTTCGACAGCTGGCTTACGCGGGCGATCGTGCCCAAGCATCGGCAATCCTTCGTGAAAAGCGCACGTGGCTGCCTACTATCGGCCAACAGAACTTCAGAGGTTCGTGGTTGATGCTCGCACTTGTGGTTGAGGGCCTCGCGATGCTCGGCGAGCAATCGCAGGCTGGAACGCTTTACCCGCTTGTTCGCGAGTTGATCGACACTGGAGCTGTGACGCTTTTTCCGATATCACGCTTTACGCAAACGATCGCGGGGGTCGCCGCGGCGGCCGCTCATGAGTGGGAAGCCGCCGAAGACCATTTTCAAATCGCGATGCAGCAGGCTGAGTCCTTTCCCCAACGTCTCGAACAGGCGGAGATACGACGCTTCCACGCAATGATGCTCATGGATCGCGCCGCCCCAGGTGATCGCGAAAAAGCGCGCAGGTTACTCAGTGAGGCGCGGGAGACTTACGCGCAGATCGGGATGCCCCGTCATATCGAGATGACCCAGGTCCTCGTCGAGAGCGTTGGCAGATAGCAGAGCAATCCGGAACCTACTTAGTGCATGGCTCCAGGAGATTGCTCCGGTTTCATCTTGCCTTGAGCGCTCGTTCGGGTGCGGGCAGGCGGCGCCATGAATTCGGGACCCACCGGATCCTTGACCGTGTCGCGGATGATCCGATCGATCTCACCAAGCGCGTCACTGTCCAGCGTCCATCCCATCACGTCGCCAACCGGATCGAGCTGTCCCGGATGTCGTGCGCCCCATAGCGCGCTGGTGACGCCCGGCTGATCGAGCACCCATCTGAGTGCGAGATGTATTACTCGTTTTCCGTAATTTTCCTGGGCGAATCGATCGAGTAGCCGAACGGCCTCCAGATATTGTCCGAATCGCGGTTGTAAGAACTTGGGATCAGTTCTGCGCAGATCGTCGCCGTCAAATTTCGTGTCGGAATTCATTCGCCCGCTGAGCAATCCACGGCAGATCGCGCCGTATGCAAGGACTGCGATGCCGTCCCGTTCGCAGTACGGCAGGACACTCTTCTCGATTTCGCGCTCGAAAAGATTGTAAGGAGGTTGCGCGGAATGTATCGGAGCGACCAAGCCGAATTCATTCATCTGGTCTGGTGAAAAGTTACTCACTCCGATCGCGCGAATCTTGCCTTGCTTGAACAGCGCGGCCATCGCGCCGGCGGTCTCGTCAATGGGCGCCATCGGATCCGGCCAGTGCACATGGTAGATATCGATGACGTCGGTTCTTAGCCTTTTCAGCGACGTATCGATCTCGGCGAAGATTCGTTTCCGAGTCGCGTTGCGAAACGGCTCGCCGTTAGTCCAGTCCAGCCCGACCTTGGTGGCGATCGACACTCGCTGTCTGAGACCGCCTGATGCGAGCGCTTTTCCGACAATCTCTTCCGACTTGCCGAAGCCATAAACGGGCGCGGTGTCGATCAAAGTGATTCCGCGATCGATCGCGGAATGGATCGTGCGGATCGATTCCTGTTCATCGGTGCCGCCCCACATCCATCCACCCATCGCCCAGGTGCCCAGACCGATGCGCGAAAAGTGAAGATTCGCGCCGGGGATTTTCGCGGTTTCCATATTTTCTCCTTTTGATCCGATGTTTCGTCTTGTAAGCACTGTCGCAACGTTACGTATTGCCCGGGTTCGACTTGACGGGCTGAACCGGCTCACCGTCGCTCACGGCCTGGCCGACGCTCATCGCAACCAGATCGCCGTCGTGGACATCACCGGACACCACGACGTCGATGCCGTTGTCGTGACCTAGATGAACCTCTGCCAGATGGAGTCGATTTTCGCGGACGAGCGGCAGATAAACCTTATCGTCGCGAAACACGAGCGAGTCATCCGGTGCGACGAGACCGCCCGCAGTAGGCGTTGTCGTCAGGCGCACCTTGCCGTACATCCCTGGCATCAGCTTGAGATCGGTATTTGGTAGATCGATCTCAACCAGCATCGTGCGCGATGCTTCGCTGAGCGCCTGGGGATGACGGGTCACCGTGCCATCGAATTTCTGGCCGGGATATTCATCGACAGTCACCGATGCGTGGTCGCCATCGTGAATAAGAGGGGTGAGCGCCTGTGGAGCATAGGCATAGATTCGTAGTGGCTGCAGTGTCGCCATCGTGACGATCGGCGACGACGTGTTGTTGGTCGGGTAAGTAGGGTTCGGCGTGGCAGAGATGGGTGCAGTAGCTGCCGGGATCATCGCGCCCTGGTCGTAGTAGCGGGCGGTAATGATTCCTTCGACGGGCGCTCGCACCACCTCGTAGGCCTGCATCGCGAGATTCTGCTGGTAGAATGCCTGCGCCTGCAGCATCGATGCGTGCCAGTTGTCAGCCGTTTGCTGAGGTACGACCTGCTTCTCAAGCAGGTACTGATAGCGCTTATAGGTGATCGCTTGCAGTTTGTAGTTCGCAAGCGAGTCGGCGACCTGTTTGTCGGTTTCGGGTGATTCGAGAATCGCGAGGACCTGGCCCTTCTTCACCCGATCGCCTTTGTCGACGTAGATAGTCTTCAAGTAGCCGGGTATCTTCGCGTAAACGGGTGTCTCGACGTAGCCGCGCATCGTGATCGGGATTTCGTAATTTCTCGCGCTCTCACTCGCGTGAATCGGTTGCACAAGCACGCGTGGTCCGCGGTCGATCTCCGCGCCGATTTGGCCGGCCTGTCTCTGCAGCCGCATTTGATATGCGAGCACTATTCCGGCCGAGGTCGCGGTGACGAGAACCACCGCAATCGCGCTTGCGACTATGAAACGCCGGCGGCTTTTTCTTTGTTCGTTCGGTGTCTTGGTACTTTCTGGTTTCATTAGATTGTCCTCGCTTACGCGCCGGGTTGCGTGATTGCGTTGATCCTGGCGTCGCGCTCCGCCTTGGTGATGAGTGTGCGGCCGAAGATCGAATAAACTGCCGGCACGACGAACAGCGTCATCAGAGTCGCAGCCAGCAGGCCGCCGATTACGGCGCGGCCGAGCGGTGAGTTCTGCGAGGACCCAGCGCCCAATCCCAGGGCCATCGGCAGCATGCCGAGTACCATCGCTAAGGCCGTCATCATGATCGGTCGAAAACGGATTCGGCCCGCTTCGATCGCGCTTGCGACCGCATCATGCCCCTCTTCGCGCATCTCGTTGGCGAAAGTGACGAGCAGATTTCCGTTGGCAACCCCGACGCCCACCGCCATGATCGTGCCCATCTATCAGAGACTCGACGTTGATCGTCGTGCCGGTCAGCACCAACATCCAAAGCACTCCGGCGAGCGCGCCCGGAACTGCCATCGTGATAATGAAAGGTTCGAGCCATGACTGAAAATTCGCAGCCATTAGCAGATAGACGAGGACTATCGCGAGGACAATGCCGCCGCCGAGCGTTACGAATGAGCTGCGCATCGCCTGGCTCTGGCCGCGGATGTTGATAAGGGTGCCGGCCGGTAACTGTCCAAGCGAAGCGATCGCCTGCTGCACCGCATTGGTCGCGCTACCGAGATCGCGTCCCGACGTTGCGCAATCGAGATCGATCACGCGTTGCACGGAGTAGTGATCGACCACCGCCGGATCGACGGCGTGTTTGATCGATGCGACGTTGGAGAGTAACTGCGCGGACCCGATCGTATTGTTTATTGCTCCTGGAGTAAGCGGGGTGTTACTGATCGCATCGACCGAATGCATCAAGTGATACGGCGCCTGGACGATGACGTTGTAGTTGACGCCATTTTTCGGATCGAGCCAGAAATTTGGCTGAACCAGAGTGGCCCCATAAAGCTCGGCGAGCAGACTCGACGCGACCTGCTGTTCGGTTACGCCAACCTCGAGCGCCTTGGTGCGATCGACGTCAACCTTGAACGCCGGATAGTCGAGCGGCTCGGCGATTCTGAGATCGACCAGGCCTGGAATACGGCTGAGCTTGTTCTTGAGCTTCGCGGCGAGCGCATAGTCGGAGTTCAGATTGGAACCGGAGATCTGCACATCGATCATCGCCGACAGGCCAAAATTCAGCACCTGGCTGACGATATCGGCAGCCTGAAAGTAGCCTACCACCTGCGGAAAATTGACCGGGAGCATCTGCCGAATCTGATTCTCGTACATCGCGGTCGGGCGATGCTTCGGCTTGAGCTGGATCAATACATCCGCGTCCTGCGCCGCAACGCTATCGGTCTGGTAGTACGCAAGGTCGAAGGAAAGCGGGATGCCGATGTTGTCGCTGATGCTTTCGAGTTCGTCGGGCGGGATTATCTTGCGGATAGACTGTTCGACGGCCTCGACGATTTGTTCGGTGCGCTCGATTCGAGTGCCGCTCGGCGCGCGCACGTGCAGGCGCATCATGCCCGCATCGACCCTCGGGAAGAAATCTTCGCCGACGATTGACATAAGCGGAAGCGTACCGACGATCACCAGGCCGACTGCCAGCAGGCCAATGGTGCGATGTGTCACGAAGACTGCGAGACCGGATGCGTAGGCTTCGCGCAGGCGCTCGAACCGCGCCTCGAATCCGCGCAGAAGACGGCCCATGAAGGTGTTGGGGTCAGGCTCCTGGTGCTGTTCGGGAAGCAGGTGGGAAGCCATCGTCGGCACCAGCGTCCGCGAGAGCAGATAAGACGTCAGCATCGCGTACACGACCGACAAAGCGAGCGGCGTGAACAGAAAGCGCGCCACGCCGGAGAGCAGCACGACCGGAAAGAAGACGATGCATATCGACAGCGTGCCAACCAGAGTGGGCGTGGCGATTTGGTGCGCGCCGTCGAGAATTGCCACCAGCAGCGGCTTATTCATTACGTGGTTGCGATGGATGTTCTCGACCTCGACGGTCGCGTCATCGACCAGCATTCCGATCGCGAGCGCGATCCCGCCCAGGGTCATCGTGTTGATGGTCTGACCGGAGAGCTTGAGACCAACGATCGCGGTCAGAATCGCCAGCGGGATGGAGGTGATGACGATCAGCATGCTGCGCGCCGAACCGACGAACAGCAGCACCATCAGGGCGACCAGGATCGCTGCGATTATTGCCTCGCGCACCACTTCGACCAGCGCTTCGCGAACAAACGTTGACTGATCGAAAGTGAGCGCAACCTTTATTCCCTTCGGCGCTGTGGCCCGGATGAACGGCAGCCTGGCTTTCACCGCATCGACGACCGCCAACGTCGATGCGGCTGCGTGCCTGATCACCATCAGGTACGTAGCAGGCTTTCCATCGACTCTGACCACGTTGGTCTGCGGCTGATGGGTATCAGTGACTGTCGCAACGTCGCCCAGCAGGACCGGCGCGCCGTTCACGATCTTGACCGGCAGGCGATTGAAGTCGTCAACCTTGGCCGGGCTCATATTGATATTGACGTGGTACTCAAAATGACCCATGCGCGCGGTGCCGGACGGAATGATTACGTTCGAGGTCGCGAGCGAATTGCCGAGGTCGTTCGCGGAAACGTTATTGGCGTACAACTCGGTCGGATCGATATTCACCATGACAGCGCGCTGAACGCCGCCTAGCGGAGCGGGTGACGAGAAGCCGGGGATCGTGAAGAGCTGGAGGCGCAGAAAGTTGAAAGCGTAGTCGAATAATTGCTGCACCGACTTCGTGTCGATCGAGACGTTGAGTTGCGCGACCGGAACGTCGGCCGCGTTGTAGGAGATGATCTGCGGCGGCTCGGTGCCGCGCGCCATGTTAGAAAGAACCGTCTCGGAGACCGCGTTGATCTGCGCGATTGCGCTCGCGATATCCGCGCCGGGCTGGAAATAGATCTTCAGCAGACCCACACCAAGGATCGATTCGGACTCGATGTGCTCGATCCCGTTGACGGTAGTTGAATAGGCGCGCTCGCTGATGATGACCGTGCGACGCTCCATGTCCAGGGCCGACATTCCGGGGTAGTTCCAGACCACCATCACCACCGGCACGTTGATCGCCGGAAAGATATCGATGTTCATCAGGAAGAAGGACAGTGTGCCGAGCACCAGCATCAGCAGCGCCATCACTGCGATTGAGATCGGGCGGCGAAGTGCCAGCCGTACGAGCCACATCATGATTGAAAACCCTCCCCGGACGCCTCAGCGGATCATTGCGCCGCCTGAGTCTTCGGTCTTGAAGCCAGGCTGGCCGACTGAGAATTGCCGTGGACCCGAGCGAGCCGTTCCATTTCGGCGATCACGCTCGAGAAATCCTCTTCACCATTGACTGCGGTCCGGGCGGCATTGATCTGAAATGCGGCGGCGGTCGCTGGCATCGGCGCGCCCAGTTCGGCCGCTTTATCGAGAATCAGTCCGAAGTCTTTATTCATCAGCCTCAGCGGGAACTGAGGTGAATAGTCATCATGCTTGGCACGAAGAAGTTTGTTCTGATGTGCCGCCGACACCACTGCCGTTTTGGCGAGTACATCCAACAGGAGTTCGCGATCGAGGCCCGCCTTTTCTCCGAAGGCGACCGCCTCGGCAATCGCCTGCATGTTCAGACCAAGCAAAGCGTTGACCACCAGCTTCATCGTGGTCCCGGAACCGCTCGGGCCCAGAAGGAAATACTGCTTCGCTACGGCGGAAAAGATTGGTTGGCAGGCTTCGAATGTGCTCGCGTCGCCGCCGCCGAGGAGCGTCAACGTGCCCTGCTCAGCAGCGGGCGTACTACCGGAAATCGCGACGTCCAGGACTTCGATCCCGCGCTCTCTGCCGATCCGATGGAGCAGTCGCGATGTATCCGGCGAGACCGTGCTCATTTCGATCACGATGCTTCCTCGGTTCGCGCAGGCCATAACTCCTTCGGGACCTTGATAGACGCTCAGCACCGCCTCGTCAGTTGGCAGACACGAGACGATCACTTCCGATTTCCTCGCGAGCTGGCGCAGACTTGGCGCAACTATCGCTCCGTCAGCGGCGAGCGCTGTCGCTTTACGACTCGTGTGGTCGTACGCGATAAGTCCGAAGCCGCTGTTTAGAAGTCTGCGCGCCATGCGCTGTCCCATGGCGCCCAGCCCGATGAATCCAATCGTGGAATTCTGCGAAATCATTGTCGTGATGCCCTCCGATGGAATATGCCCGAGTAAATTCCTAGATGATTTTGAAAACGACCAGCATCGAAACCGTCATTGCGGTGAGAATCGCCAGTCCAATCAGCACCAGCGCCTGCATCGCTACGCCTTCGGTATAAGAGCCGTACGAAATCGCGCGCGGGTGAACGATCTTCGTTTCGTGAGGCGTAACTCTGGTGAAATGCCGGTAATTCGTGCCTAATTTCGCTTCCATTATCTTCAAGCTCCTATCCAAACGGCGTGAAAAATCGCCGCACAATTCGCTTGTCATCCGATCTCACACGCAGCGACGCCCAGATTTTTGGACATCAACGAAAAGACCTGTAGATATCGCCGCGAGGCATAGCCATTGAGTCGCGCGGCGGCATCAGCATTGGGCCAGTCGCGGGAACTGCCGGCTCCGCCCATGGCCCCTTGAACTCTCCGAGCACCTGCGACGGTTGGCGGTCGATCGGTTCGCTTGGCGGCTCGCTTGGCGCAGGAGACAAAGCAGGGCCAGCGTCTTTTCTTAAGCGGCACTTTGTGTGCCGGAATCCTCACGATTGGATGCGTGAAAAGGGCTGGCACAAAGCGTGTGCACTCGCTCGTCGCGGTGTTTTTATCTGTTGATCAGGGAATTTCACGTCGAGAGCAGCTCGTATCAGACTGCTTCATCCGCCAGCGCCGATATCGTCGGTATCTTCCGAGCCCGGACCAGTTGCGACGGCGCGATCAGGAACTAACGGTGTCTCTCGAAGGGCTGTTTGGGTTCGCCATTTGGTGCTCTGAAGAACAAAACGGGAAGTCCGTGGGAACGTCTCGTTTCCCCGAACTCCCTGTTGCGATAAATAATGACTCACTGAACCGAAACTTGAACATCCAAACGGCACTGCGGCACTGCGGCGAGCCGATCTTGCGCGGGTGAGACGGGAAGAAGCATTCTCGTGGGTTTTCCAACACGGAACTGACGGATTTTGCGCGCCGACTCGGCTTGGACGCTTCGCGACTTTTAGACGCTTCGCGACTTGGCGTCACCGAGCACCTGGCCCGATTTGAGCGCCATCTGGCCGCTCGCCAAGGCCGAGAAATCGCTGTGCTTGTGGATCAACCAGGTAACTCCACGAACATGCGTGTCGCATAGCGAGCACGCCGGGTCAGCCACGAGTGAATCGAACTAACGCGAAACCTTCTACGCTCGTCGACCTTCTGCACGGGCGGGCGCTCCGGCAGCCAGACCTGCGGATGTACACCTACCTGGTCGACGGAGAAACAGAAGGAGCGAAATTGACCTTGGCGGCCTTGGACTGGCAAGCACGCGCTATTGGCGCATTGCTCCAAGGCTACCGAGCAAGCGGAGAGCGCGCTCTATTACTCTATCCATCGGGTCTTGAGTTCATCCCCGCCTTTTTTGGATGCATGTATGCCGGCGTCATCGCCGTTCCTTTGCCCTTGCCGAACATGGCCCGGCCGCAGCGGACTCTCACCAGGTTTCGGGCCATCGCAAACGATGCGCAACCGACGCTGGTGCTGACCACGTCATCGATCCTCTCAAAGCTCGAGGGTTTGTTCGCGCAAGCTCCTGAACTACGGACGATGCGCTGGTTGGCAACCGACGTGGTTGTCAGCGGCGCGGCTGAGGAATGGCAGGACCCTGCGGCGACCAGCAACACGCTGGCTTTGCTCCAATACACTTCGGGCTCCACCGCCGTACCGCGAGGCGCGATGGTCAGTCACGGGAATCTGCTCGAGAACTCGGCCCATATCAGTCAGGCATTCGAGATTGGATCGGACGATTTCTCTGTGACCTGGCTCCCGGTTTTCCACGATATGGGACTTAACAATGGTATTGTCCAACCTCTGTATGGAGGACGTGGGTGCGTTCTGATGCCGCCGCAGTCCTTTCTTCAGCGGCCGGTGCGCTGGCTGGAGGCTGTTTCGCACTACCAAGCCACGATCAGTGGAGGTCCCAACTTCGCTTACGAAATGTGCGCTCGTAAAATTACTCCCGAGCAGCAGAGCGCGCTCGACCTCAGCAATTGGAGGGTAGCGTACAGCGGCGCCGAGCCAATCCGAGCGGACACCCTGAAACGGTTTGCAGCGACGTTTGGATCTTGTGGTTTCCGGCCGAACTTCTTCTACCCGTGTTACGGACTCGCCGAAGCCACTCTGATCGTGGCGGGTGGATTTGTGAAAGATGAGCCCATCCTGTGCACGACCCAGGCTGCAGCGCTTGAACACAACGGCGTCGCAGAGACCTCCGACCAGCAGTTAAACGTCCGCACGCTTGTGGGATGCGGTCACGCGATGTCAGACACAAAAATCGTTATCGTTCATCCTGAATCGATGACCGCGTGTGCACCGGATGAGGTCGGGGAGATTTGGATATCGAGTCCGAGCGTGACCCAGGGCTATTGGAACCGGCCCGAGGAAACCGAGCTCACCTTCCACGCCTGCCTCGCAGATAGCGGTGAGGGTCCGTTTCTGCGCACGGGCGATTTGGGATTCTTGAAAGACGGCGAGCTTTTTGTCACCGGCCGGCTTAAGGATCTGATCATCATCGCCGGCCGCAATCTCTATCCCCACGACATCGAATTGACCGTGGAGCAGAGTCATGCGGCTGTGCGGCCGGGTGGTTGTGTGGCGTTCTCAGTCGATGTCGCCGACGAGGAACGTCTGATCATTGCAGTCGAGGTCGAGCGCCACTATCAACCGGAGCGACATCAACTGAATGGCGAATCGCGCGCTCATTCAAACGGCAGCCATTCGAACGGGCGGTCTCCAGCGGACGCCGACGCCGTGGTTCGCGCCATTCGGGGCGCGGTGGCGGAAGACCATGACGTGCGGGTGCATGCGGTCGTATTGCTCAAATTGGGAGGCGTTCCGCGGACTCCCAGCGGCAAGGTTCAGCGCGGTGTTTGCGAGGCTCGGTTTCGCGACGGGACGCTGGAGTACTCCGCGAAGAATCAGTAATGGCTGGAAGTCGAATTAACGGCGCTTTGCCGCATCATGCGGAGCGAAACGGACACCGCGAGAACGGGAATTTAGATCCCGGCGCGGAAGCGATCCAGGCTTGGCTGGTATCCAGACTTTCCGCGCTGCTGGAAATCGAAGCGAACGAAATAGACGTCGCGGAACCATTCGCCAGCTACGGTTTGGGATCCACCGAGCTGGTCAGTCTCTCGGGTGAACTCGCAGAATGGCTGGGACGACAGCTTCCGGCTGAGCTGGCATACGAGTGTCCGACCATCGAAGCTCTCGCGCACCACCTGGCGGATTCATCGAGCCCGTCGCAGTCGGCCACCGATGTGAGTTGGGTTCGGGAGACAAATGCCGAACCGATCGCCATCATCGGCATTGGCTGCCGCTTTCCCGGCGCAAAGGACGCGCGAGCTTTCTGGAACCTACTTCGCAATGGCGTAGATGCAATCCGGGAAGTTCCCGCGGAGCGCTTCAACCTGAACGATTTTTACGATCCCGATCCGGCGGCCCCGGGCAAGATGGCCACGCGCTGGGGCGGTTTCATCGAGCAGGTCGATCAGTTCGATCCGCATTTCTTTGGTATCTCGCCGCGGGAAGCTGCGCGAATGGACCCGCAGCAACGTCTGTTGCTCGAGGTGACCTGGGAAGCGCTGGAAGATGCCGGACAAATGCGCGAGCGGCTGGCAGGCACGCCCACTGGTGTGTTCATCGGCATCTCGAACAACGACTATGGCCGCATACAGTTGCATGACTTTGAGCGCATCGATGCGTACGCGGGGACCGGCAACGCATTAAGCATCGCCGCCAACCGTATCTCGTATGTATTCGATTTCCGCGGACCGAGTATTGCCCTCGATACCGCCTGTTCGTCATCACTCGTCGCGGTCCACCAAGCCTGCAGCAGCCTGCGAAGCGGAGAGTCCGCACTGGCCTTGGCGGGTGGCGTGAATCTGATCCTTTCGCCGGCGATTACGATCAATTTCAGCAAAGCTGGGGCGATGGCTCCCGACGGACGCTGCAAAGCCTTCGATGCGCGAGCTAACGGCTACGTTCGCAGTGAAGGCGCCGGGATCGTCGTTCTCAAACCGCTATCGAAGGCCTTGGGCGACGGTGATTCGATCTATGCCGTCATTCGTGGCAGCGCGGTGAATCAGGACGGACGTAGCAACGGACTGATGGCGCCGAATCCTCTCGCCCAGGAAGCGGTCCTCCGCGAAGCCTATCGGCGAGCCGAGGTCTCGCCCGGCGACGTTCAATATGTCGAGGCCCATGGCACCGGCACACTCTTAGGCGATCCGATCGAAGCGAAAGCCTTGGGCGCGGTGCTAGCTGTGGACCGTCCTCCCGAGCGCCCATGTCGTGTTGGCTCGGTCAAAACCAACCTGGGTCACCTTGAAGCCGCAGCGGGTGTCGCTGGCTTAATCAAGGTGGCGCTGGCGCTGAAGTATCGGGAGATCCCACCTAGCCTGCATTTCGAGGAGCCCAACCCGCACATCCCTTTTGATCAGCTCCCGCTGCGAGTGCAGACTACTTTGGATCGATGGCCTACGGATGCGGCTCCAGCATTGGCCGGGGTGAGTTCATTTGGTTTTGGCGGCACCAATGCCCATGTAGTTTTGCAAGAAGCTCCTCGATCCGATTCGGAAAGACACGTGGCGGAACGCAAGAACGAAACTCGCGATGCTAAATCCGCATACCTGCTGCCGCTGTCGGCGCGCAGCCCGGAGGCTCTCCGATCGGTTGCTCAAGTCTACCGGGACGTTCTGACTCGCTCGGAGTCCACGGCGTCCCTGCACGACATCTGTTACAGCGCCAGTATGCGGCGGAGCCATCACGACTACCGTCTCAGTGTGACCGGCAAGTCGGCGGAGCAACTGACTGAAGGCTTGGAAGCTTATTCACGGGAAGAAGCTCGTCCGGGGCTGTCTTCCGGCCGCAAGCTTTCGGATCGACAGAGAAAACTAGTTTTTGTGTTTCCTGGGCAAGGGTCCCAATGGTTTGGGATGGGGCGAACGCTCTTGGAGCAGCAACCGGTCTTTCGCGAAGCCGTGGAACGCTGCGACCGCGCGATGCGTCCCTACGGAGACTGGTCCTTGCTTGCGGAACTCACCACCACCGATACGGCTCACTCCCGGTTGAACGAAATCGACATCCTGCAGCCTGCGCTGTTTACGATTCAGGTGGCGCTGACGGCGCTGTGGCGATCCTGGGGTATTGAGCCGCACGCCGTCGTGGGTCACAGCATGGGTGAGGTTGCGGCCGCTCACGTCGCTGGCGCGCTAAGCCTCGAAGATGCGGCACGAGTGATTTGCGCGCGCAGTCGCGTGGTGAAGCCGACGATTGGGCACGGAGCGATGGCGTCGGTGGAACTTTCCATCGCGGACGCTCGGCGCGCCCTGGCCGGCTACGAAGATCGGGTATCGATCGCTGTCAGCAATGGCCTCACGTCGACGGTTTTGTCGGGAGATCCCGAAGCGCTGGAAACAATCGTGGATCGATTGCAGCGTCAGAACATCTTCTGCCGAATGGTCAAAGTAGATTTTGCCGCTCATAGCCCGCAGATGGATCCCTTGCGCGCCGACTTGTTGCAGGCGTTGGAAGGGCTGGATCCTCGACCCGCATCGATGCCGATCTACTCGACGGTAACCGGCCAGGTTGGCGACGGCTTGAGCTTCGACCCGCTCTATTGGACGAGAAACCTCCGAGAGCCGGTGCTCTTTTCAACTGCGGTTGAGCAGTTGCTGGAAGATGGACATGACATCTTTCTGGAGGTCAGTCCGCATCCCATTTTACTCAGTAGCATTCAGCAAGGACTTAATCACTCTCGCAATGAAGGCAGTGTGCTTCCTTCCTTGCGGCGTGAGGAAGAAGAACACTCGGTCATGCTTGGATCGCTCGGTGCCCTCTATACCTTGGGCTATCCGATTGAGTGGAGCCGAATTTATCCAGAGGGAGGCCGATTCGTTCAGCTTCCGTCCTACCCGTGGCAGCGGGAGCGTTGTTGGCTGGACGATCCAGTGGGCGAGATCGGCGATCGATCGCATTACGCCTCGCGTGATCGAACGGGTACGCATTCTCTTCTCGGTCGGCATTTCAAATCGGCGCAAGCGGATACGCACTTCTGGGAAGTCACTCTCGACAAGCGCGCGTTGCCTTATCTCGATGATCATCGCATCGAAGGTGTCGCAGTGCTCCCCGCTGCGCTCTATCTGGAGATGGCATGGGCCGCCGCGGCTGAGGCGTTCTCGTCACAATCCTTTGTGTTGAAAGACATGGAATTTCGACGCGCCCTCTTCCTGCCTGACGACGGAACGCGCACCGTTCAGGTGATCGTTGCTCCTGGCGCAAACGGTACCGCGTCCGTTCATATCTACAGTTGCCCGCACGAGGTAGAGCTAGCCAATAGATCGTGGACACTACATGCGACAGCCAAGATTTGCCTTCAGCAGAGCCCTGGCATTCCCCCGGTTATCGAACAGGAAGCGATCGCTAAGGTCCAGGCTCGATGCTCGGAGCAGATCTCAGGACAAGACTACTATCGAAGGCTTCGCGAAAGTGGTGTCGAGTATGGCGAATCTTTCCAGAGCATTACTCAGTTGTGGCGATGCAACGGTGAAATGCTCGGAGAAGTGAGAGTTCCTGATGGGCCGAATCGAGAGTTTGGAGCCGGTCAACTCAACCCGGCGACTCTAGACGCCTGCTTCCAGACCTTTGGAGCAGGTCTAGCTGCTCAAGCAACAGAAAGCGACCAACAGGGCACCTACATGCCCACTCATATCGATGAGATTCGGATCCACGGTCGTCCGGGTTTGCATCTATGGAGTCACGCCCATCTGCAAGAACGCGAGGCCGATACGATCAAGGGAGAGGTGCGGCTGCTGGATGAAACCGGGCACATAGCAGTCGAAATTCTCGGACTACGCTTCGATAATGTTAGTCGCGATACCAGGAGCGCTGCCATTGAGAATCTGGACGACTGGCTTTACGAATTTCAATGGCAACGACGCGAGCGTCCGAATGGACAGCCATCCCAGGAAACGTCCGCGCCGACCAGCCCGGGTAACTGGCTGATCTTTGCCGACAGCAACAACGTCGGTGAAGCCCTCGGAGCACTGATCAACGCACAAGGAGATCGAAGCATCCTTGTAACTCGCGGGGACTCGTACGAGCGCACAGACGGTGGTCATTTTCGCATCAGTCCCGAGCGGCCAGAGGACCTCCGACAGCTCCTGGAGGTAGTGCTAGCACCTGATCAGCCAATCTGCCGGGCGGTTGTCCATCTCTGGAGTCTTGATGCTGGTCGTGTAGAAGAGACCACAGTGGCATCGCTGGAGGCAGCGCAGTCGCTGGGCTGCGGTAATGTCTTACGGTTGGTGCAGGAGCTCGCTCGTGTCGAACGGCATCAGGGTCCTCGTTTGTGGCTTATCACGCGGGGAGCTCAGCCAGCGGGGGAAGAGGCTTTACCTCTGGACACCGCCCAAGCGCCTCTTTGGGGACTGGGTCGCGTGATAGCTCAGGAGCACCCTATGCTCTGGGGCGGACTGATCGATCTGGAGCCCAGGGCTTCGCTGCTCGACGATGCCGCTCATCATTTATGGCAAGAAATCTCCGCGCCAGACGGAGAGGATCAGATTGCGTTCCGACAAGCGCGACGCTACGTAGGCCGTTTGCTGCGGAAGCGTCGATCCGCCACGCAGGAAGTTCCCCTTAGCTGGCGCAGTGATGGCACCTACCTGATCACCGGTGGCTTGGGAGACCTCGGCCTTTCAGTCGCGCGCTGGATGGTGGAGCAAGGGGCGCGGCGGTTGATCCTCATGGGACGCACTAAGCTCCCGGCGCGCGCGCGCTGGAACTCTGTAGAAGCGGAGAGCCGGCTGAGTCATCAAATTGCCGCGATTCGCGGACTGGAAGCCTTAGGCGCGAGCGTGCATCTTGCCCCGGTAGACGTGGCGGATGAAGTACAGCTAAGCGCGTTTCTAGATGAGTTTCGATCTGAGGGATGGCCGCCGATTCGAGGAATAGTGCACGCGGCGGGAGTTCTGCAGGATGGACTACTGACGCAACTCGATGCGGCAGCACTAACTTCGGTTATGCGGCCCAAGATGATCGGTGCCTGGCTGCTTCATCGCCTGCTCGAAGACGCCCCCTTGGACTTCTTTGTACTTTTCTCTTCCGCGGGTTCCCTCTTAGGCCAGCCTGGCCAGGGTAACTATGCTGCGGCCAACGCCTTCCTGGATGCCCTCGCTCATCATCGAAGCGCCCAAGGCCAGCCTGCGCTAAGCGTCAATTGGGGAGCGTGGAGCGGATTGGGCTTCGCGGAGACGCCTGGAGGGAAGCGCCTCGCCACACGTCTCGCGCTACTCGGAATCAAGAGCATCGCACCCGAGCAAGCGCTGCAAGTGTTGGAACGATTGCTCCGGCAACGCTCGACCCAGGTCGCGGCGGTGCCGGTTGACTGGCGAACGTATCGCCAGTTTTATCCGGCTGGCACCGAATCACCACTGCTCGCTGAGCTTGCGCGAGAGGAAGCCAACAACGCACCACAAGCGAGTCAAGCGCGCGAGAAGAGGAGTACGCTCCTTGCCGCACAACCAGCGGAGCGCGGCAATTTATTGCAGTCCTACTTGACTGAGCTAGTGGCTCGAGTGCTCGGGGTGTCCGCATCCAAGCTCGACCTACAGCAACCGCTTAGCAATCTTGGACTGGACTCCTTGATGGCGGTCGAGTTGAAGAATCGGATCGCGGTTGACCTGGACGTGAATGTGCCGATGGTGACATTTCTTTCGGGACCTAGCGTTGAACAGGCGGCGGCGCAACTGCTTCAACTACTTACATCTGATACTTCTACCTCATCGGTGCCGCTTTCCTCGGCAATTACGCACCGCAACGGGGAGCAGCAAAACGGCGGCATCAATGAACATCGGTTGGAAAGTCTTGACCAGTATTCGGATGAGGAAGTGAATTCGTTGCTCACTGACCTACTAGCTAAAGAGGAAGTTAGTGAATGAGCAGCACGTCCCAGCGAATCGCCGATCTCTCATCTGGCGAAAAGCGTGCCCTCCTTGCCCAACTTCTTCGCAAGCAGGCGAGCGGCGCCAAATTATTTTATCCTCTCTCGTATAATCAGCAGGGCATCTGGTTTCTCTATCAACTGGCGCCGGAGAGCACCGTTTACAACGTCAATTTCGCGGCGCGCATCTCGACCGAGGTAGATGTCGCGGCACTGCGTCGCGCGTTACAGACCTTGGTTGATCGCCATCCTTCGCTACGTACTACTTTTCCCGCGCAGACTGGCAAACCGCTCCAGCAGGTCCACGAACACCTGAAGGTTCACTTCGAGGAAGTGGACGGATCAACCTGGAGCGGAGACGAACTGAAGGCCCGACTACTCGAGGAAGCGTATCGCCCGTTTGATCTGGAACGAGGGCCGCTGCTGCGGGTCAGTCTGATCATGCGATCGGCAGAGGAACACATTCTTCTGATGGTCGTCCATCATATCGTGATCGATTTCTGGTCCCTCGCGGTGCTCCTGAATGAACTCGGCGTGCTATACCCGGCCGAGAGAGCCGGCTTGAAAGCGCCCCTGCCTCCTCTTGATCTACAATATACCGACTATGTCCGTTGGCAGGCCGAGATGCTGGCGGGCCAGCAAGGAGAACGGCTGTGGGCGTACTGGCAGAAACAACTAGCTGGGCAGTTACCAGTACTCGAGCTTCCAACCGATCGGCCGCGGCCAATCATTCAGACCTATCGCGGAGCCTCGCACGACTTCACTATCGACACGGAAGCGAGCTCCCGGCTGAAGGCGCTCGCTAAGTCTCATGGCGCGACCCTCTACATGGTGCTGCTGTCGGTGTTCCAGATTGTGCTCTCCTATCACACCGGCCAGGAAGATCTCCTGGTCGGTTCCCCGATGGTGGGCCGGAGCCGGGCCGAGTTCGAAGGAATCGTCGGTCTTTTTACGAACCCCGTAGTCTTGAGGGCGAATCTATCCGGCAATCCGACCTTTCTGGAGTTTCTTGGCCAGGTGCGACAAACGGTGCTGGCCGCTCTCGAGCACCAGGACTTCCCCACCGTCCTGATGGTCGAACGGCTTAGGCCGTCTCGAGATCTTAGCCGCCCCCCGCTCTGCCAGGTGATGTTCGTGCTGGACAAACCGCACCGACTCGCTGAACAAGGAGCACCAACGTTCGAGGCGGGCGGAACCGGCCTTCGCATGAATCCCGGAGGTCTGGTGCTGGAGTCCTTTCCTCTCGAACGTCGGGCAGCAACTCTCGACCTGGTATTGTTGATAATCGAAACGCCGGAATCGCTCTCGGCTTCGATGCGATACAACACCGACCTGTTTGATCCGTCTACCATTGCCCGAATGTCGGGATACTTCGAAACGCTCTTGCGACATGTCGTTGGACAGCCCGCTACCAGGTTGAGCGCACTAAAAGAACTACTCGCAGAAACGGACACACAGGAGCAGGCCCGGATCCGAAAAGAGCACCGAGAACTCAATATTCAGAAGTTACAGCAGGTCAGGCGGAAAGCTCTTAGCGCATCGCACCTGGGCAACGAGCCCGTACAAGGAAAGCCGAAGTACACGAATGCAAACGGACGCTAATGAAGGGTTCCGGCTTTCACCTCAGCAAAAGCACCTGTGGTCGTTGGCGCAAGCCGACAGCAGCCTGCCTTATCATGCCCAGTGCTCGGTCCTGATCGAAGGCAGCCTTGACACCGGGATTCTGAGAGCCGCACTGCAGAGAATCTTCAATCGGCACGAGGTCCTGCGCACGGTTTTTCAATGCGGACGCGGCATGACCGTTCCGCTTCAGCGCGTCGTGGCGGGCGCAATGCCATCGATCGAGCATTACGATCTGAGCGGTTGCGATCTTCGCCGGCAAGCGACTGCGCAAAAGGCTACAATCGACGCGCTATATCGGCAGGCGGCCGAGTTGGCCTTTGATCTTGATCGAGGTCCGCTCTCGCATCTGTCCCTCCTTACTCTGACGCCCGACAGACATATCTTGCTTATCAATCTGTCTTCGTTTTGCGCGGATGCGACCTCACTCAATAATTTAGTGCGGGAACTCGCACGTTGCTATTCAGCTTGCCAGGCTTGCGAGGAACTATCGGATGAACCGCTGCAATACGCCGATGCGGCCGAGTGGCAGAATAATTTACTGGAATCGGAAGAAACAGCGGAAGGAAGAAAACAGTGGCGGGAGCGGAAACTCTCCACCGCTATGTGCCCGCAACTTCCCTTTCAGCGGCCCTTCGAAAGATCGACATTTGAACCACACTCTTTGACCTCGCCCATCAACCCTGATTTAACCGCAAGTATCGCGACCCTCATCCGTAAGTATGATACTTCGCCGTCTGTATTCCTCCTGGCTTGCTGGGAGACTCTTCTCTGGCGCCTAACCGGCCAGTCAGAGTTTGTCATGGGCATGAGTTGCGACGGCCGTACCTATGAGGGGCTAGTGGATGCAGTCGGTCTGTTTGCTAAGACCTTGCCCCTTGCTTGTCATCTGGAAGGACACCTTGGGTTCAGTGAACTCCTGAAGCGGACTAACGAATCTGTGCGCGAGGCCATCGCATGGCAGGAGTACTTCAGTTGGGAACAAATCCCAGGATCGCAGACTGATGCGGGGTCGCCTCCCTTCTTGCCCGTTGGTTTCGAATTCACGGAAGACCCTGCGAAATACTCCGCCGCCGGGGTTAGCTTCTCCATTCAAAAGCGATACGCCTGTTCCGATCGGTTCACCCTTAAACTCTCATGCGTTCAAAGGGAAGATTCATTAGTCACCGAGCTCCATTACGATTCCAGATTGTTCCGGGGTGAAGATATCGATCGCTTACAGAGAGAGTTTCAGACTTTGCTGGAAAGCGTCACGACCAATCCCGACGCTGAGATCGATGACTTCGAGATCGTAAGCGCAGTGGACCGGCGTCAACTGCTGATTGAGTTTAACAACACCAGCAATGACTATCCTAAAGACACGTGCGTTCACCAACTATTCGAGGAGCAGGTGGCTCGCACGCCGGAGAACGTCGCCGTCGTTTTCGAGGGCCGCCATTTCTCCTACGCCGAGCTCAACGCTCGTGCCAATCAGCTCGCGCATCACTTGCGAGGGCTCGGGGTTGGACCGGAAGTTCCAGTTGCCATTTGCATGGAGCGATGCCTCGAGATGGTCGTGGGGATCCTTGGCGTTCTCAAGGCGGGTGGCGCCTACGTCCCATTGGATCCCGATTATCCCAAGAATCGCCTAGCTTACATGCTACAAGATGTTCACGCGCCAGTGCTGCTGACGCAGGAACATCTCGTGGACGATATATCCAAGCAGGAGATCCACGTCCTCTGCCTGGACTCAGACTGGGAATTGATCGCCCGTGATAGCGAGAGCAATCCGGTACCTACGGCAACTACCAGGGACGCTGCTTACGTGATCTATACCTCGGGTTCAACCGGATCACCGAAGGGGGTCATGGTCGAACACGGTGGACTTAGTAACGCGGTCAACTGGATAACTGAAACTCTTGAACTGTCGGCTCTCGACCGCTGTCTTTTGAAGACTCCCATTACCTTCGATGCCGCCGGGCGCGAGTTCTTCCCCACCCTGCTTTCAGGAGGAACCCTCGTAATCGCAGAACCGGGTGGTCATCGTGATAGCCGATACCTCGCAGAGACCATCCGCAGCGAGCGGATCTCAATTCTTCACTGCGTGCCATCGTTGCTCCGGCTCCTTGTTGAGGAGCCCGCCTTAGACGAAAGCCTCACCCTGCGCGCAGTCATGTGCGGTGGCGAGAGTTTGACGCCTCAGATCGTCAGGCGGTTCCAAAGCCGCTTCAAGGCGAAGCTGTACAATGTGTACGGACCGACTGAGGCCATCATCGATTCTGCGTATTGGCCGTGCGATGAGCTCAACGCTCAGTCGGCAATTCCTATAGGACGACCTATACCGAATGCACGCATATATATTCTAGACGGCCTACTTCGTCCTGTTCCGATCGGCGTCGCCGGTGACTTGTATATCGGCGGAGTGGGTCTTGCTCGAGGCTATGTCAGGCGACCCGATTTAACCGCTGAGAAGTTTATTCCAGACCCCTTTAGCTCCGAGCCGGGCGCGCGGTTGTACAAGACCGGGGACCTCGCACGCTACCTGCCCCAGGGTGACATCGAGTATCTCGGCCGGATTGATCACCAGGTCAAGATTCGAGGGTTCCGCATCGAACTTGGGGAAATCGAAGGTACGCTCGGACAGCACCCGGGTGTGCGCGAGGCTATCGTCCTGGTTCACGAAGACGGGCCCTTAGAAAAGCGGTTGGTGGCCTATGTGGCCGCGCAGGACAAATCGCGTCCTACCGCTACCGAGCTGCGCGATTTTCTAAACCACAAACTGCCCGAGCACATGGTGCCCAAGGTCTTTATGCTGCTGGACACCTTCCCGCTGACCCCCAATGGGAAGGTAGACCGCAGTGCACTGCCGACGCCTGACGGGCAACGGCCCGAACTGGACGAGGCCTATGTGCCATGCCGCACCCCTACAGAGGAGCTGCTCGCCGAGATCTGGGGTCAAGTCCTCGGCGTCGAGCGAGTGGGTATCTACGATAACTTTTTCCAGCTAGGCGGGCACTCGCTGTTGGCTACTCAGGTCGTTTCCCGAATCCGCGAAGCCTTCAAGGTGGAGATGCCGCTGCGCCGTCTGTTCGAGGCGCCCACCGTTGCTGGCCTGGCTGAAAATATCGACCTGGGCCGCGGGACGGGACTACAGGCGCCGCCTATTGTACCGGTTCCGCGGGACGGAGAGCTGCCCCTCTCCTTTGCTCAACAGCGGCTGTGGTTCATCGATCAGCTCGAGCCGGGCAGTTCCGTTTATAATTTTCCCGCCGCCGTCCGTCTGAAGGGACCGCTCAACGTGTTGGCTTTGCAACAGAGTCTGAACGAAATCGTGAGGCGCCATGAAGTCTTGCGGACGACCTTTACCATTGTGGATGGCCGACCGGTTCAGATCATTGCACCGCACCTGACGCTGACGATTCAAATAGTTGATTTGCGGGAGCTGCCCGAGACCGAGCGTGAGGCCGAGGTCCAGCGCCTCGCGACCAACGAGGCGCAGCGGCCGTTCGATTTGGCCGAAGGTCCGCTCGTACGTGCTAGCGTGCTACGCTTGGGCGAGAACGAGCACGTCGGGCTCCTGACGATGCATCATATCGTTTCCGATGGTTGGTCGACCGGCATACTGATCCGGGAGATGGCCGTACTCTACCAATCCTATTGTTCCGCAAGGCCCTCGCCTCTTCCTGAGCTGCCAATCCAGTATGCAGACTTCGCTCACTGGCAGCGGCAGTGGTTGGAAGGCGAGGCTCTGGAAGCTCAGCTTACCTTCTGGAAGCGGCAACTGCTGGGCGCGCCTCCGCTTCTGGAGTTGCCCGCGGACCACCCTAGACCGGTAGTACAGACTTATCGCGGCGCGCAACAATTTTGTTTATTGCCCGAGACCGTGGGCGATAGGTTGAAGGCGCTAAGCCGCCAGGAAGGCGTCACCCTGTTCATGACCCTGCTGGCGGCGTTTCAAAGTTTGTTGCATAGCTACACGAGTCAGGATGACATCATCATAGGAACGCCGATCGCTAACCGTAACCGGCTGGAGATCGAGAGCCTAGTCGGATTTTTCGTAAACACACTGGCCCTGCGCACCGACCTCTCAAACAATCCCAGTTTCAGCGACCTCTTGCGCCGGGTGCGGGAAGTGTGTCTGGCAGCATATGCCCATCAGGACCTGCCTTTTGAAAGGCTGGTCGAGGAACTACACCTGGCGAGGGACTTAAGCCGCAATCCGCTTTTTCAGGTGATGTTCGTGCTGCAGAATGCCGCGGTGCAGACCCTGGAGCTGCCCGGATTGAGCCTGAGCCCGGTGGAGATCGACACCGGGACGACTCACTTTGATTTGACCCTACATATCGCGGACACCGAGCAAGGTCTGGCGGCAACCTTGGCCTACAACACCGATCTGTTTGAGGCCGGGACGATTATTCGCATGCTAGGCCATTTCAGGACATTACTTGAGGCTGTCGCTGCCACTCCTGAGCGACGCCTCTCGGACCTGACGCTCTTGACCGAACCAGAGCGCCAGCAACTACTCGTGACTTGGAACGATACCAGGGCTGGTTGGCCGAAGGATCTGAATATCCATCAACTCTTTGAGGCGCAGGTAGCGCGAACACCGGACGCGATCGCCTTGGTATTTGAAGATGAGCAGCTGACGTACGAACAATTGAATCGCAGGGCGAATCAACTGGCGAATCATCTACGAGGTCTGGGAGTGGGACCGGAGGTACCGGTCGGCATCTGTCTGAAGGACTCGCTGAAGATAGTGATCGGATTGCTGGGCATTCTAAAGGCGGGCGGGGTGTATCTGCCCCTTGATCCAGCGTATCCGAAGGAGCGACTCACCTTCATGCTGGAAGACGCCGAGGTGCCAGTACTACTGACACATAAGGCGCTGCTGCCGGAATTGCCTGAACACGACGCCAGGGTGGTCTATCTGGATTCAGATTGGGAGACCATCGCCCAGGAGAGTCCTGAAAACCCAATCTGCTTAGTCGTGCCTGAGAACCTCGCTTATGTAATCTACACTTCGGGGTCCACTGGCCAGCCCAAGGGAGTTCTCGTTTCACATGCTTCGATTACGGAGCACTGCCTTAGCGTTCAAAAGCACTACGACCTAAATTCAAGCGATAGGGTGCTCCAGATCGCCTCACTGAGTTTCGATTTATCATTGGAGCAAATCCTCCCGACTCTTATCGTCGGGGCCCGGCTGGTCATGATGAGTGCCGACCTTTGGCGGACGACAGAATTCCATAAGAAGGTCTCGGCGTTTGGACTCACTGTACTAAATCTTCCAACTGGCTACTGGCAGGAACTGGCGCGAGAATGGGCGGGTCTTGCGGAGTTGGTCCCAAATATTCAACCCAGAGTGTTTATTGTTGGCGGAGATACGATGCTGTCTGAGTTCCTTGAGTTGTGGCATCGCACACCGATGAGTTCAATCCGCCTCATCAATGCTTACGGGCCCACCGAGGCGACCATTACTGCAACTGCCTTTGACATCACGCCGCAGCTTCGCGAGCACTCACCTCTGCAGAGAATTCCGATTGGCCGTCCTCTCACTAACAGAGAGAGCTACATTGTAGACAAGTACGGTAACCCGGTTCCGGTCGGAGTTCCGGGTCAACTGTATATTGGCGGCGCTTGCCTGGCTCGAGGTTATCTCAATCGAGCCGATTTGACCGCGGAGAATTTCGTTCCGAACCCCTTCAGCCGCGTCCCTGGAGCGCGACTGTACAAAACCGGCGACCTGGCCCGCTATCTTCCTGACGGCAATATCGAGTTCCTTGGTCGAATTGATCATCAGGTGAAGATCCGCGGGTTCCGTATCGAACCAGGGGAAATCGAGTCAGCGCTTCGCCAACATCCGACGGTGCGAGAAGCTATCGTCCTTGCTCGGGAAAACGCGGCGGGTGAGAAGTATTTAGTGGCCTACGTGGTTGCCCAGCGAGAGTCCACGCCGACGGCTAGTGAGTTGCGAGGTTTTCTGAAAGAGAAGCTGCCCGATTACATGATGCCTGCGGTCTTCGTGCCGCTCGATGCCCTACCGCTGATGCCCAACGGAAAGGTAGACCGCGGTGCCCTGCCGGAGCCCGGATCAACACTGTCCCAACCGGGAAGGGCGTTCGTAGCGCCGCGAAACGCTCTGGAACTCCAGCTCAGCAATCTGTGGGAAGAGGTTTTGGGTATCAGGCCCATCGGCGTGACGGATAATTTCTTTGAGCTGGGTGGACACTCCCTGGCGGCCGTTCGTTTGTTCGCATTGATCGAAAAAAGGCTGGGCAAGAAAGTTCCGCTAGCCACTGTGTTTCAAGGAGCGACGATTGAGCATCTCGCACATATTCTCGGCCAGCATGCCAAAGCAGCGCCACCTTCATCTTTGGTAGCTATTCAACCGGGCGGCAACCGACGGCCTCTCTTCTTGATCCATCCGGCCGGCGGGCATGTCTTTTCCTACGTTCATCTGGCGCACCACTTAGGCTCGGATCAACCTTGTTATGGCCTGCAAGCAAGAGGACTGGAAGAGGGACAGGAACCTCACTCGCGAATCGAAGACATGGCCGCTTACTACATCGAAGCTCTACGGACGGTGCAGCCGGTAGGTCCCTACTTGCTGGGAGGCTGGTCGATGGGAGGAATGGTAGCCTTCGACATGGCGCAACAGCTTCACGCGCAAGGGCAGAGGGTCGCTTTGTTAGCGTTGCTGGATGCTCGCATTCCAACTGCCGACGAGGAACTCGACGACGAGGACTTCGAGGCGCGGTTGTTGGTTGATTTTGTCCGCTATTTCGGTCTTTCACTCGATCCCCGGGACGCGCTCGCCCGCCTTCCCAAGCACGAGCTGCTGGAACGTGTGCTCGAGCACGCGAAAAGAGCCGGCCTGATGCCTGCCGATATCGAAGTGTCCCAAGCGCAGCCATTCATCGAACTTTGCAAGGCCGATTTTCGAGCTACGCAAAACTATGTGCTGCATCGCTACTCGGGTCGAATCACGCTCTTCAAGGCTGGACAGGAGCTTTCGGAACCCTCGTCTGATCCGACCTTGGGCTGGAGTAAGTGGGCTGCCGGAGGAACGGACGTCCTGGTCGTTCCGGGCAATCACGCAACGATGGTTTACAAGCCTCACGTCGAAGTCCTGGCTGAGAAGCTACGGGCTTGCCTCGATCAGGTACGAGCTAGTGAAGAATGGCTCGCCGATGGAATCAATCCATCGAACAGGTGATGAGGGACGCCAGATGAACAAGGACGACAAGGAAGATACGACAACTTACAAAGTCGTCGTAAATCATGAAGAGCAGTACTCTATCTGGCCCGCCGAAAAGAAAAACCCTCCAGGCTGGACGGATAAGGGTAAGACCGGTCCTAAGGCGGAATGCCTCGCTTATATTAATGAAGTGTGGACCGACATGAGACCACTCAGCCTGAGGCGGAAAATGGAGCAGCAGGAAAAGCCGATCCGTTCGTCGAAGAGTTAGATTCTATGTTCTACTCTCTATGTAAAGATTCTGAATGAACCGGCTCGCAACCGCGGCCGCTTCTGATTCCTGGATTCCATTCCGCAAGCCCGACCCGGATGCCCGACTTCGCCTGTTTTGTTTCCCGTATGCGGGAGCCGGCGCTTTGATTTTTCGCACTTGGTCTGACGGCTTGCCGAGGGATGTCGAGCTTTGCCCGATTCAACTCCCAGGACGTGGCACTCGGCTGATGGAACGTCCTTTCACCCAACTCTCGCCTCTGGTCGAGGCCCTCGGGCAAGCGCTGGTTCCACTCCTTGACAAGCCTTTTGCATTTTTCGGCCACAGCCTCGGATCATTAGTCGGCTTCGAACTCGCCCGCTGGCTCCGCAGACAACATGGCGTGCATCCTGTTCGGCTGTTTGTTTCTGCTGGTCGAGCGCCTCAAATCCCTCATCGAGGCCCGCCAATCCATGCCTTGCCAAGAAAAGATTTTTTGGCCGAACTGCGCCGGCTGAACGGCACTCCCAGCGAGCTGCTCGACCACCAAGAATTGATGGAGATCATGCTTCCGCTCTTGCGGGCGGACTTCGCGCTCTACGAAACCTACGCGTACTCGACCGAGCCGCCCCTGAACTGCCCTATTTCCGCGTTTGGCGGCTTGCAGGATCACAGAGTGAACGATAGCGATCTTGAAGCCTGGCGTTCTCAGACGAGTGATTCCTTCTCGCTGCGGATGCTTCCCGGCGACCATTTCTTCCTGAATCAGCCCCTTCTCCTCCAGGTGGTGAGCCAAGAACTGCAATGAAAGCCTATGAGAATAGCCATATTATGAAGATATTTAGAGCTTGACCGCTGGTCACTCTGCTTTCCTCACCACTGCCTTTCCCTTCCTAATCCGGTCATGTATAGTCTATTGACCTCGTTCGAGAGTTTTCACACATCTAGCCACTTTGTTCGAGGAAGAGGAGTCGCCGCCGGCACGCGGTATGCCTTTTGGGCACTTGCGAAAGCAAGCACATGAAACGCATCAGAAACGCGAAGCCAGGCTGCGGCACATAGTCGTCCCTTAGGAATGTGGATTTCAAAATGAAAATCTTATCGCTCCGTCTCGGGACTCCAATACTTCTTGCCGCGTCGATCGCGCTTGCAACACTATATCCGTCTGTGGCCCGCTCGGATGTAGTTCTGGCGCCCGGCACGAAGTCGAATGCAGGTGGCGCCACGGATGCCTGGCTGGTGGCACGCGGGCTAATCGGTCATGGGATGATCGGCGATAAGTCCGGCATTGACCTGATGACGCCACCACCCGGCACCGAAGTATCCGAAACCCGCCAAACAGAGAACCGTACGGGCGAGGTTCTGAACCAGGTGAAGTTGTGGGACGAAATGATCGCCGACGACACCATTCATGTCGAGGTGACCACCCTATCGGCCAGTCAGTTCGAAGTCGCCTTCTGGCTGTTTCCCAATCATCGCCAGGGTTGCACCATGTATCAATGGACGCTGTACGATCATGGTCGCGCGCTGCAGAGTGCGTTCTGGCGTAACGACGCGACCGTGATGCGGCTGGCCGGGGCCGCCGACCTGCCACATGACTTGTATCCAGACTCAGTTCCCTGGATGGCGTTTTTGCGCGTCCTCGACGCGCCTCGCGACGGCGCCCAAGGTATGATTCATCAGCAGATCACGCCGTATAGCTATGTTGGTCAGGAAGTTTGGGCCAAAGGCATGGAACAGATCACCGTGCCAGCCGGCAGCTTCTCCGCGCTCAAGGTAAGCGCACAAGTCGACATCGCGACGGTAATGCCAAACTGGCCGCGCTTTGTGCTAAGTGTCATCAAGCCGGTAGTTCCCAAGAACACGCTCTACTTTCAGTCGACGCCACCCTATCGGCTGCTCAAGCAAGAAGGCACCACCTTTGTCGGCGGCCCTGCCGTCACCACGGAGCTTATCAGCTTCCACGTCATCGGCGCGCAACCGATCGCGGCTGCACCAGCAATCGCCGCAGCCCACGCACCGATCGCAGCACTGCTCGGCGGTTCGTCGACTCCCAGATAACTATTTTTCAGTAGTCAGCCTGCATCTCTCTCGGCTCTTACAGCAGCCCCTTGCTTACCATGTGCCTCGTCGCTAGCTATCTGACCGTCTCGCAAACGGATCAAACGATGAGCCCGCTCCATGACCTGAGGATCATGGGTGGAAAAGAGGAATGTCGTACCAGTAGTGCGATTGAGATGCTCCATGACATCGAGTAAGGCGATAGCAGTGGCAGAGTCCAGATTTGCCGTAGGCTCGTCCGCCAGAATGAGCGCAGGTTGTGTAACCATCGCGCGAGCAACAGCCACCCGTTGTTGCTGCCCGCCGGACAATTCCGCTGGGCGACGATCTTCCAGGCCGGCCAGGCCGATTTCCAGAAATAGCTTTTCTACCTTCTCCCTGCGCTCGCGCGCAGGCACCCCCTGGAGGAGCAAGGTAAACTCGGCATTTTCCAAAGCGGTAAGGACAGGAAGCAAGTTGTAGGTTTGAAATACAAAGCCGATACGCTGCAGACGCAGATGGGCTAGCTCACTCGAGGATAACAGCTGAAGGTTCTGCCCTGCCACCCAGATCTCGCCAGTGTCGGCTCGGTCGAGTCCACCAATGATGTTAAGCAGCGTAGTTTTGCCTGAACCTGACGGACCGGCGGTAGCCGCAAATTCCCCCGGAGCAATCTGTAGAGAGAGGCCACGCAGCGCCGGAACCTCGATCGGTCCGGAGCGGTAGGTCTTCCTCACGTCCTTCAGTTCCACCGCCCATTCGGTCATAGCGCCCTCTCTGCTAAAGTACCTTCAATGCGTCAGGTAGCTCTGTTTGTGCCGCCTTGAACGCCGGATAAAACGAAATGATTGTTGCCATCATGAATACAATGCTGACGGACCAAACGATTCGATTCATAGTTAGGCGCGAGTAGAGAATCGGATCAAACACCAGAGCGGGTGGCAGGCCCGTCCGGAATACCAAGCGTAGATCCAATCCCGAGGTAGCGAAATAATGCTGGACGCTCAAACCCAACGCTAGTCCCAAGGCTAGGCTAATCGCGGTGAGCGCCAGAGACTCGCCGACGACCACTACCGCAAGCTGCCCGGGCCGAAGTCCAAGAGCTTTACAAACACCAAATTCATAACGGCGCTCCAGCACCCTCATGAGAATCGTGTTCAGTATTCCCAACCCTACCATCGCGAGTATCACGGCGTTCATGACGTAGTTAAAAGCGTGGTCGAGTCCGAGAATCTGAGCAAGCATCGGGAGCGATTCGCGCCAGGTCAACACTTCTACCGGAGCTCCCGTCAACTGCTTCCGCAACGCTCTTGCCACCAGCAGAGCATCACCTTCCCGTTCAAGCAAAAGGGCCACCTGAGTCACCTGGCCGTCTGCCACTCCGAGCAAAGTTTGAGCCGCGGGCAAGGGTAGCTGAATGATGTTAGCATCGAACGCCTGCAACCCCGTGCGAAATATACCACTCACCCGCAAAAGAGTGCTGTGCATCTCTTCCCCGCCGCTTTTTTTGGTCTCAGTGCCCGGCTGTTGCAACGCCTGAGTCATGAGCACCACTTTGGAACCTATTTTCACCTCGAGCTTGCGAGCCAGCTCGTCGCCGATGACAACGCCAGAGAGTTTGTCATCATTTAGATAGGTTCCTTGAATCATCCGTTGCGGGATCAGAGATACGGCCCGTTCGGCTGGTGGCATCACTCCCATAATTCTCACGCCGGCAGCATTGGCCGAGGAACTCAGAAGCCCAGTGGCCAAAAGCCTGGGACTAACTCCTCGCACAACCTGCTTCATGGCCCCGGTTTGCAAAAAACCGTCGACCGTAGATACCACTTGGGCCGGAAGCAGCAACTCGTCGGAGCTGGTATCTTGATACCCCTTCGCCTGGATGACTACGTGCCCTGGACCAAGGCGCACTCCATCGGCAATTGTCTGCTCGTGCCCGCCATCGAGCAGACCCAACGAGATAAGCAACAACGCAAGACCCAGACCCAGCGCGAGGGCAGTCAGCAGCGTACCTCGGGGATTGCGCCAGAGATTGCGCCAGCTAATTTTCACAAGCAGGAGAGCACTTGTCACTGTTAGACCTTACGAATCGCTTCCGTCGGCCGAAAGTGAGCCGCTCGCCAGGCAGGGTAAAGCGCAGAGACTAGAGCAGTCGCGGCCAGTCCGACGGCAGCCTGACCGTAGGCGGGAAAATCCTGCCGGCCGTACCAGAGGTGGCCCACCACCACTCCCGCGAGAGAGATCACCTCGCCGGTAGCGCCACCCAGGTCCAGGCCATGCTCCTGCAGATACCAGAGGAGCGGAACGCCAAGCGCCCCTCCCACAACCAGACTGGCCGCCGCCAGGCCTGCCGCCTCTGCCATGATCAGAACAATCACCTGGACGGGACGCATTCCCAGCGCCATCAGCATGCCCAATTCTCGGGTGCGCGCAAACACCGCCATCAGCATAGTGTTCATGACACCAATGACCGCCACCAGGAAAAAAATGACAAAGAGAACAAACGTGATGCCCCGATTGAACTGCACGTAACTGGCCAATTCCGGCGCCAGCTCAGGCCATGCCATTACCCGCACAGGAAGCGTTTTACTTAGTTGGGTCTGCAATGAGGAAGCCACAGCGGTAGCCGCCGTTATGTCATTCAGCTTGATACCAACCTCATCGATCCTCGCGGGCGCCAGATGCAAAAGCTCCTGCAGAGAAGGCAGAGACATGAGCACCAACTCGCGGTCTACAGTATCAAGGCCGGTGTGGAAAATCCCGACAACTGAGTAAACGTCATTGCCCATCGAACCGTCGGCCGCCTGCGTCAGCAGAACGATTTCTGAGCCCACATCGATGCCAATCGTGCTGGCGAGATTATCTCCAATCACCACCCCTTTTGGCACCTGCGCATTAAGGTAACTACCTTTTGCGATTTGGCGATTCAGAGTCGTAATCTTTGGCTCCTGATCCGGAACGATTCCCATCAGTTCCACTCCGGCGGAGCGATGGGACGCACTTAGCAAGGCGTTGCCGTACACCCGGGGAGCCGCAGCAACCACCCGGCGATCCGCGCTAATCGTCGCGAGCATCGCGGTGACATCGGTCCCTTGCCTTCCGCCCAGGGTCTTCTGAATGGAACGGGTTGGGTAGTAACCCGGAGCATGTACCTGGATCTGGGACATGACCAGGGAAGTGCCGTTCTCGATCATCTGCCATCTCAGTCCCGCCATCAGGCACGCAACAAACAGCAGCATTGCGTAACCAAACGCGATGGCTGCCATCGTGATAAAAGTCCGCCGAGGATTGCGCCAGAGATTGCGCCACGCAAGCTGTAGAAGCCGTCCGCTCATCACTTAAGTTTGGGCAGGGAAAACGTCTCCTCGCTGATCGGCACGTCGAACGCGATATCGTTGTACTCGATCGTCGTCTGCTCACCAGCCTTGTCCGCCGGTCTCATGACCAGGCGCGTCGGAATGAGCTTGCCGCTCATCGGCTTGTAGTCAGAGAAGGTAAGCTCCCGGACCAGTTGCCCGTCCTCGCCATAGAAACCCTGCCAGGTCGGCGCCGAGTCGGCTTGGCGAATTTGCACAACAATCTTCCCCCACACCACCGCCGCATCTGGCTTCGGTGTCAGAGTGTATTCTTTCACCGCAATCCCGCCGCGGTTACCTTCGAAAGAGGTACTAATAGAGTAATCGCGCGTGAGGAAAGCCTGTTTCACCAGATCATCGATTGTGAAGGCGCTGCCCATCCACGAGCTCATAGCCATCGAAGCGGGAACTTTAACCGTGCGATTCGATTTCGGCAGATAGTACCGGATGTCGCTGCCTTCTTTCAGGATGGCGGTGCCTGCTTCATCTGGAGGATTGGTGATGCGGACAAGAACCTTTTCTCCGAGCGACCAGATCTTCATCGAGAGGTTGCGTTGTCCATCTTCATTGGTGATCTCCATTTTCACGGTAGCGATGCTGGACTTGCTGCTAAACAGCTGAGCTACCCGTTCCACGGCCTCCCGCGCTTGTTGATCGTCCGCGGCATGGGATATCTCAGCCAGACTCAGCAATACCAGCCCCAGAAACATGGCGACACTTACACTTTGCCAACGCATGATACTCATAGCTACCCAACCCCGCGCTTGGTCGCAAATTCGCTGGTGACCTCGACTGCTTCTTCCACGAGCGGCGTACCCATCGCTAGTCCCATAGGTATTCGGACCACGAGGTTAAAGGCGGTTACCGCCAGGGACAGCGCGAACAGATCGTTCTTGCTCGCGAACCGGGCAAAAGCCAGCGTGAAAACTAACTGGGTCGTTCCAATTCCGCCTGGTGAGAATGGCGAATTTCCGATCGCCACGATGAATGGCGTCAAAGCCAGCGTCTGCATCAGCGATACTTCGATGTGAAAGCTAACGAACTGTCCATAGAGAGCAAAGCCCGCTCCAAGGACGATCAGGAATCTGATGGCGAGCAGCTTGACGTAATGCGACGGCCGCGCCATGCGAAAACTCGCCATCGAGGGTCGCTCGTATATCCATCGGAGCCAATTACCGGTCGGTAGCCGCGCCCCCCATAGGAGCCAAAAGGACGCGATCAAACCGCCTACGCCGAGCACACCTGCCGCGTAGTTGAGACCCAGTCGAATCGGTGACGTCGGCACCAGAGCGATCGCGAAGAGCGACAATGTAGCAAGTAGCATCGCGTCTAGATAGCCCTGGAAGAGCAAGGTGCAAGCGCCCATCACCCAGGGCGCGCGCTTGCGGGCGTGCAGAAAAAGCACAAACGCGCCGCTTGCGACATAGGAGTTCACGATCTGAAGAAAATAGACCGCAGCCATGGTCGGAAGCAGCTCGATCGCGTTAGTCGGACCGTGAAAATAACTGAACAAGCGGGAATACAAGACGGTCTCGCCGATAAACCAGCATAGAAAGCCTCCCACGCTGGCGATGAGAAATATCCAGAGCGTGGCGTGGCTTCCGGCGTCTGCCACCTGCCTCCACGAGACGCCGCGTGCAGCGTACCATACGATTGCCGCTGCTATCGCATAGGTTACGAGATTTTGCACTACCGTTTTGCGCACCGCACCTTCACCTACTCAGACACAACAGTCTACCTGCCGCGAAATCCCGATGGTAGCCGGTTCATCACGAGTAAGCCGTCCCCCGCTTGTCCCTTTCCACCGCGCGGCGCTTGCTCGCGTTTAATAGCTGTTACCAGGCCAGCCACCGCCGAAATATCCATTTCAAAGCGGGGGTCAGACGGGTGCTGTTGTAGGTATCTGCGGCCATCTTTATTGCCTGCGCTTGCGTAGGATAGGGATGATTGACACGCGCCAAAGCGCCGAGACCGATACCTGAGGCCATCGCAAGTGAGATTTCACTGATCATCTCCCCGGCATGACTCGCGACCACAGTGGCACCCAGAATTCTATCGGTGCCTTCTTTCACGTGTATCTTAACAAAGCCCTCTTCTTCTCCATCGGTGATCGCGCGATCCACCTCGTGCATAAGCACCGTGAACGTTTTCACCGGTATGTTCTTCTCGCGCGCCTCTCGGACATACAAACCGATATGTGCGATTTCCGGATCGGTATAAGTGCACCAGGGGATCGTCAATGAACTCAGTCTCTTGCGGCCAAAGAACAATGCGTTTTGAACCACGATCCGCGCGGCGGCAGCCTCGATATGCGGGAATTTGTGCTCTGAGCAGACGTCGCCGGCCGCATAGATTCGCGGATTGCTGGTCTGCAGGAAATCGTTGATCGGAATTCCGGCTTCCGCGCCGTACTCGACGCCCGCGGCCTCGAGATTCATGCCTTCGACGTTCGGCGCGCTCCCGACTCCGACCAGGATTTCATCGACCGTAACCGTGGTTTTGTCGTCATCGCTGACGAGGTCGACGATCTTTTCCTTTCCTTGTACGCGAACCCTGACGGCCTGGGTGTTGAGATGAACTCCGATCCCATCTCGCGCAAGCGCGTCGGAAAGAATTTGCGCGGCGTCTCGCTCCTCATTGCCCAGGAACATCGGATCGTCTTGCACGATAGTGACTTGCGACCCCAGTCGAGCGAGCGCCTGCGCCAATTCGCACCCGAGCGGACCGCCGCCGATCACCAACAGACGCCTCGGGCACTCGGTTAAGTCAAAAACACTTTCATTGGTCAAGTAGCCTGCCTCAGACAGTCCGGGAATCGCCGGAGACTTGGGCCGCGCGCCAGTCGCGATCAGCGCTTTCCTGAAGCGCAAGGTCTTGTTGTCCACCACGATCGCCTTCGATCCGGCAAAGCGCGCCTCGCCGAAAAACACATCTACGCCGATCGCGCTGAGTTGTTGCGCCGAACCACGGAACCGGCTGAGGCGCGCCCGGATGCGTCGCAAGCGTTCCATCGCGGCCGGGAAATCGATCTTGATGCCGGTGGGGACTTGTGCGCCAAAGTTTTCCGCATCGCGCATCTCCGCGTACAACCGCGAGGTGCGAATGATCGTTTTGGAAGGAATGCAGCCAAGGTTGAGGCAGACGCCTCCCACCAGATCGCGCTCGACGATCGCGACTTTCGCGCCCACCATGACCGCCGCCCGAGCGGCGAGAATCCCCGCGGCCCCAGCCCCGACGATCACCAGGTTGTATTTGTCGCGAGGCTCGGGATTTCGCCAGGCTGGAGGATGCGCGTTCTCCAGCAATGCGCTGTTGTAAGATTCATCCGGCAATATCTGACGCGAAAAGTTTTCTTGCTGCATCAGTCGTCTTTCCCAAATGCGGAGTCGCCACTCACAACCAGCCGCCCGTGAACCCGGCGCGCTGTAACCCGATCCTGATGTAGGGGCACTGCCGCATCAGCTTCCAGATAAGTTGGGAGCGATAGTTTTCGACCATCATCATGATTATGCCCTGGTCGAGTCCGAAATAGTCCGCCGGCGTCCAACAGCGGTGGCCGTTACCGGCAAGGGTTGGATTGAGACCGCTCGGTAACATATGCTCGGCGGTCATCTCCGGATATCGCTCAATCAAGTGACGCAGCGCGGACATCGCGATCGTGGGTGCAAACGGGATCGACCCGAGCGTCGCCGACGGCGCGATGGTTCCGTCGTCCGGTCCATACGGCACGCCGCGGGCGGAATAGCCGAAAAAGCGGCGCTGCCTTCCATTTATCCGGAGCGTCAGGTTGCCCGGCCCGTCGCCTGCCGAAAGACCCCAGCAGTTTTCGCCGTAGCCTTCAAATTCGTGCGGATTGTGCAATGCGTACTCGCGCTGCATGAGGGTTGCCCGCCGGCTGTTCTCGAAATAGTCGATTCCCTTTTCGTGCATGAATCGATCCTGGATGCCCCTGAAATCGATCCACGCGTGGGAAAATTGATGGATGAACAGCGGGCCGGCATATAGAAAATCGTGGCCGTAGAGATTCTCCCATTGGTAAGTCGAGGTCCATGCCGAGTAGCTACTAGCCGGCAATGGATGGGTGGGCGACGCCAGGCCCAATACATAGAGGATAGTCGCCTCGTTGTAGCCCTCCCAACCGTAGTGGAGAAAACCGCATTCCGGTTTCCATCCCTGCGAGAGCGTGGATTTGATTTGCGCCCACTGCCAATCAATCCGCCGATATAGCGCGTCCGCGAGTTCGCGAATCTCCGCTTCGCTTTGAGTACTCCCGGAAAAATAAACGCCAGCGATCAGCACTCCAGCGAGCAACAGCGCCGTATCGATCAGCGACAACTCGCATTGCCAAACTCGCTTGCCGCTCTGCATGTCGAGGAAGTGGTAATAGAAGCCCTTNNAAAAAACGCAAGGTGACGAGCGTGCGTTGCGCGGCATCCTCGCGCGCGATCCAGCCGCGCTCCACTCCTACCGGATACGACGAGAGCGCAAAGCCCACCACGGCGATGCTGCAGGGCGAGCCGTTGCGCGTCGTGTCCGCCACCAATCCATTGGCCGGGTTGAATGTCTGCAGAAAATAGCCGAAGGCCGCGCGCTGGATTCGATCCAGCAACGCCTCGTCGCTCAATGCGCGCGGGTCAACCACGATCACGCCCCACAAACTCCAACGTCACCTGCATTCCTTCACACGTACAATGATCGACGCGCAACAGAAGAACATCAACCGGTCGGCACAGACAGAAAACGCGTCACGCCGCCTGATGAGATAGGCGTTGCATTTTTGTTCGAGACATTAAACTGATTAAGGAAAGTACCGGAGGAGATCATTGGAATGGGCACTACGAAAGTCGCGGGCGTAAATGTTTCGACGGATCATTTCATCGACGGCAAACGGGTCGAATCGAAACGCAAGTTTCAGAATTGCTCGCCGATCGACGGCAAGCATCTCGCCGACATGAGTGCCGGCGGCGCCGAAGAGATCGATGCCGCCGTCGCCGCTGCCCGTCGCGCGTATCCGAAGTGGGCCGCGCTCGGCCCCGAAGGACGCCACCCTATCCTCAAGCGGTTCGCGCAAGCGATCCTTGATCATGGAAAGGAAGTCGCCGCCGTCGAGACCGAAGATAACGGCTCGCTGCTGATCGGCAACTCCAGCCGGATGGTTCCGCGCGCCGCGCTCAACATCCAGTTCTTTGCCGATCGCGCACTCAAGCTCAATGACGAGAAAATCGATTCGCCCGAAGTGGTGAATCACGTCCGCTTCGATCCTGCCGGAGTCGCCGCGCTTATCACCCCATGGAACGGCCCGTTCATGCTCACCACCTGGAAGGTCGGTCCGTGTCTCGCCGCCGGCGACACCGCGGTGGTGAAGCCGCCCGAGTGGGCGCCGCTCACCTGCTCGATGATGGCTGACCTCGCGACCGAGGCCGGCATTCCTCCGGGCGTGCTCAATGTAGTGCATGGTATCGGCGAGGAAGCAGGCGCCGCGCTTGCCGCACATCCTGATATCGATCGACTCAGCTTCACTGGTTCGACTGATACCGCAAGGCTGATTGGCGCATCGACCGCGCGTTCGCTGACGCCGGTCGCGTTCGAGCTAGGTGGCAAGTCGCCCTTCATCGTGTGCGCCGACGCCGACCTCGATGCGGCGGCGAAAACCGCTGCGGGTCAGTATTTCAACGCGGGTCAAGTATGCCTCGCGGGAACTCGCATCCTGGCCGAGGCGAAAATCGCCGATGAGTTCCTCGACAAGTTCCGCGCTGCCGCTGCCCAGATGATAGTTGGCGATCCGCGTGAGAAGACCACGCAGGTCGGTCCGCTCATCACGCCTGAGCATTACCAGCGCGTCGAAGGGTTCGTCGAGCGCGCGCTCAAGTCAGGAGTGAAGCCGCTATGGGGTGGTCATCGCCACAAGGCCGGGCAACTCTATTTCGAGCCGACGCTGATGGACGGCGCGACGCAGGACATGGAGATCGTCCAGAAGGAGGTCTTCGGCCCCGTCCTCACCTGGCAGACCTGGCGCGACGAGGACGAGCTGATGAAGCTCGCCAACGGCACCGACTACGGTTTGGCCGCGGTGATTTTCAGCAAGAACGAAGAGCATGCGATACGCCTGGCGCGCAACGTCGTCGCCGGCACGGTGTGGGTCAATTGTTTCTTCGTGCGCGAGCTGGCCGCGCCGTTCGGCGGCAGCCGCAATTCAGGCATCGGGCGCGAGGGCGGCAACTGGAGCTTCGATTTCTATTGCGACGTGAAGAACATCGCAGCGCTGAAAGGGTCCTTCGCCTAGCGTCCTTCGCATAGGCAATGCCATGCCCGATACGGCTCTTAGCGGACTGCCGGCGCGTTACCTAACGCGAAATGTCGTATTGTGTCGCGACTCGCATCGATGCGAACGTGAATCCCAGGCACTACATGAAAATCCCGGATGGCATACGTCAGCGATCCGACAAGCGAAGGCTCGTCGCGCGCGATCGCGTTTTGCTGCTCGCGATCATGGCGGCGCTGCTGCTTTCGACTGTGGCGCAGGCTCAGTCGGCCGGTCGCGAAGGTTGGCGCGAAGGATGGATCGAGGAGCCCGACACCAAATCGCTCAACGTCGAAGGAGGCTCCGGTCACGCTTACCTTGACTCCGCGTCCGTCCATCGTGGCGATGACGGCCTTGTCTATTTCATCGAAAGTTCCGACGTTTCGCGTCCCGAGGACGTCGGCAAGGTGGGTCTCATGAAGGATGCGTACGATTGTGCGAAAAACATCAAATACATGTGCGTTGGAATCGGGAATTGGCGCAACGACAAAAAGAGTACGATCGACGCCGCCAATGAGCCCGCCTTGCCGGTTTACCGCAAGTATCTCTGCGGCGAGTGAACTCGCCCGCGCGCAAACGATATTCCAACCACCAAGGCGCCAAGTCACCAAGTCGGAGAAAAGGAGTTTTCAAAAATCCAATCTTTTGAAAATCCAATCCTGGTGTCCTTGTGCCTTGGTGGCGAAACCTTACGGCGTCAGAATTAACTTGCCCGTCGAATTCCGCGATTCCATGAAACGGTGCGCCTCCGCCGCCGCGGCCAGCGGGAACGACTTGCCAATGACCAGCTTGAGCTTGCCCTCAGCCATCAGCTTGAACGATTCTTCGATTCCGCGGCGCATCACTTCCGGCACCGCAGTTACGGTGTAGAGCACGAACCCGCTCACTTTGGTCGATTTCTCGAACAGCTTGAAAAGATTGAGCGGCTCGGGCGGTCCGCCGGCGCGTCCGTAGAGAATCAGATGACCGAACGGCGCGAGGCAGGTCAGCCCTTTTTCCATGGTGGTCGCGCCAACCGCGTCGAGGATCAGATCGACGCCGCGCCCACCGGTTAAACGGTTCGCCTCGGTCGCGAAATCATTCGTCACGTAATTGATCACGTCGTCGGCGCCATGCTCTTTCACCAGCGCGAATTTGCTGTCGTTCGACACGGTACCGATCACGCGAGCACCAGCCGCCTTGGCAATCTGCACCGCGACGATTCCGACGCCGCCGGCCGCCGAATGCACCAACACGGTCTGGCCGGGAGCCGTTTTGTGCGAGGTGTGAAGCATGTGCCATGCGGTCAGCACCTGGATCGGGAACGCGGCGCCCTCGGCAAAACCGATCGAGTCAGGGAGCGGTATCACCTGTGCCGCGGGCGCGAGCGCATACTCCGCATACATCTTGCTGCCCAACGCCGCGACGCGTTGGCCCACCTTCAAGTTTGTGACACCAGCGCCGACAGCTTCGATCTCACCTGAGCCTTCGAGCCCCGGCGTATCCGGCAGTTTCGGTTGCATCAGGTACTGTCCTTGCCGGAACAGGGTGTCGGCAAAATTGATTCCGGCCGCCCGCACTTTCAGCAGCACCATGCCGGGTTTGACCTCGGGTTTCGGAACCTCGGCGATTTTCATCACCTCGGGCCCGCCAATCTTATCGAAGACTATTGCTTTCACGACCATGACCTCGCGCAACCGGGATTTTGCGATTTATCTCACGGATGCGGTGGCGAAGGAACCGCGTATCGCGCCGCCACGGAAGCCCAATGCCAATGCTAGGTCCAATGGCGATTGACAACCCGACTCGCCGGCCATTAGCGTTGAGGCTCAATCGACAGCAAATCAAAGGTGACCCGCGATGAACCGAGATTTCGAATTCCGGCAACTGCTGCGTGCGTACCGCACCGGCATCATCAGTGAATCGACTTTCGACCAGGAGATGAAGCAGCTCGAGAACGGCGCCGGTAAGGGGTCTAACGGCAGTGGTGGCTTCCGCGCTTTCGGCCGGACTTATCAGTCGGAGCGAGACGCGATCCTGCGCTTCCTCGAGGCGGCGAGCGTCGGCGAGACCAACGCCGGCGAAGCGCTGCCCAAGTGGTTGGCCATCTGCAAGACCGATTGCATCCGCGGCGGGATCAAGATGGTGGCGGAGCGCGAGGCGTATCACGGACGCGCGTTCGCGCAGCGGCTGAAGGAACTCGGCGGGACGATGCCGGATCGCAACACGGAAGAAGCGCGCAAGAACCTCGCGTATATTTCCGATCCGATGATTACGGATCTAGCGAAGTTGCAGCGCGGCGCCACGCGCTTTCCCAATCCCGAAGAGACTATCAGGCCGATTTTCGAGTTCGCCGAAATGATCAAAGAAGATCACGAAACCAAGGAGATGGTTCGCCTGTTCGCGGCCGACGAACTATCGACCTTGAAGTGGCAGAACGCGCTGTACGCTGCGCTGACGATGCAGCCAGACCAGGCCAGCGCCTCAGCCGCAGCCTGATCGAATTCAAAGAGGAACGTGAGGCCGGCTGTCCGGCCTCCTCTATTCTTTCGAGGCCTCGCGGCTTCGTCGTCCCTACCCACTCGCGCACGAACCACTCGCGATTGCGCGTGCACGCTTCGTCAACATAATCTTCCATAATTCCCATGACCGCACATTCTGTCATCCACGACCGCATTCTTCAGGTTTACCAAAATCGCATTCTTCTCGGCGAAGATGGCCTTGAGTACAAGCTGCGGCCGGGCGCCGTTTCGTACGTGAGAGGTGAATTCCTCTCCAAGACGATTTTGCAAGCCGGCGCCGTCCGGACTCTCGAGACCGGGCTTGGTTCGGGTCTTTCAACGCTGTTCATTCTCGAAGCCTCCGTACAGAACGGGGCGCAGCATCACTCACACGTGATCATGGATCCGGGACAGGAGAGCTTCTTCCATGGGGTCGGTACCAGGCTGCTGAAGAATACCGAAGTTTGGGAGATGGTCGAATTCCACGGCGAGGCCTCGCAAACTGTGATGCCGCGACTGATCACGGATGGACGCACCTTCGACGCCATCTTTATCGACGGCGACCATCGATTTGACGGCGCGTTTTGCGATGCGTACTTCGCGCATCGATTGCTCAAGCCGGGCGGCGTGCTGATCATCGACGATGTCTGGATGGACGCGGTTTACCTGGTCTGCCACTTCGTTGAAGCCAGCTACCGTTATGAGATCATCGGTGAGCTGCAGGAAGGATACTCGTCGGCGGGGCCTGACGCGGAGATCGACGATTCTTTCACTTACGGCAGGGCGAAAAACCGCCCGAGCATTCGCGCTTATCGGAAGCCTCTTCAGGACGTGGCCGACGATTACAGTTTCAACCTGCCATTTTCTCCCGTGCGCGAGCAGATTCCTGAGGATGTGGTGCGGCGTCGGGTAAGCGAACTCAGCCGCGAAGCGCTGGTCGCGCTATCGGTCGGGGACAAGAAAACGGCGCGCGTCCTTCTGATGCGTGCGCTACGATTCCAGCCCACGCGCGTCAAAACTCACCTTCGCCTCGCGAGGACCTTTCTGCCTTCGGGCCTAGCCCGGGCGCTCGGCGGCAAGACGCATCGTTCTGAACGTCGCGATTGAGCCTGCACTGCGATTGTGATTCCGGAGATGTCGCGGAAGTGACGCCAGCGTTAACTATTGGATACAAATCCGAGGTTCTGTCGCACTCGCGACAAACTTAAGCACTTCTTATGTTGCTATAACATTCATATCAGCTAGACTTCTGGACTCAGCCGCCACAGAACGCGACCACCAAGGAGGCACTCACGATGACCATCAAGATTGACGACTGGACCGATATTCTCAACCTGGCTCAGGCCCTGATGCCCGAACCGCCGACGGCCGTGCTCAACCGGTTCATTTGCGACGAAAGCGAGGAGATGCCGGCTCAGGTTCTCACTGATACCGACGATTCAATCTTAGCTCTTTGAGATGGCTACGAACCTGCGCTTTGCTTGGGCCCGCTCGAGACAAATCACAGAGCAGTCAGTAGTTCATCGAGCGCCTTCTCCAATCGTTCCAGGTCTTGGTTGGTCTTCTCGGCCAATTTGACCGCATCATCGAACATCGGTCCCAGCGTGGTCTCATCAGTCTCAGGTACGCACGCAGCCGCCGCGAGATTTGTAATTCGGCGGATCAGCCGTAGATAGGTTCTCTGGATCGCCGCCGATCGAGTTTCCAATTTTTGCAAAGCCTTCACGTTGGCGCGCCCTCGTCGCCACAAGGTGATGAATTTCGCTTGCGTGCGATCCCGCGATGCGCCAATCGCTAGTTGGACCTCGCCGAAATGCTGGAATTTGAGGACCAGGATGTCGTTCGATTGCACTCCGACATGATACCCCACTTTGTCCGGTTACGTTACCTCCCGCTCTTGTTCAGGCGGCCGTTTGCAGGATTGAAGAAAGATCGTCCCGTAAGGAACCATCGCGTCTGCTACTGAGGCGGAAACCACCGCAATCTCCGATTTGGATTGCTACGCGGGAGTATGCTGGTCGTATCCTCTGAACGGTGCGAATTTGAATGCGACCAATAATCACCGCGATGCTGATCTCGATCGGCTGAGCGGGCTCAAGTCTTTAGAGTGGCTTTCCCGATCAGAGCTGGCACGACTGGCCAGCGCGCTCGCGCTGCGCAACTTCAAGCGGCGCGAAGTAATCCTCAACGAGACGGAGCTCGCATCGTCCGACGTCCATATCTTGTTGACCGGCATCGCACGCATCACTTGCGTGAATGCGCGCGGTCGGCGTGTGACCGTCGCGTTGCTGCCGCCAGGTCCAATTCCAGAGTTCCCATCGCAACCGATTAGCCGTTCCGAGTTCCAGTGCGAAGCCTACAACGCCTGCCGAATTGGCGTTTTGACCCGGACCGCCTTCGAGGGCATCCGTGCCAAATCCACCCAATCGGCGTCCGAGATTCTCCGCCAGAATAATTTGCGGCTTTGGTATCGACTGCTGCTGCGCAGTTCCAGTTTTTTGAACCTCGGCCTGCGGGAGCGCATCGCGATTACCTTGCTCGAACTATGCTCGGACTTCGGCATCGAAGAATCGCGCGGGACGCTGCTCCTTGAATCGTTCAGTCAAAATGAGATCGCCAGCCTGGTAGGCGCCTCGCGGCCAAGGGTTACCGAATACCTAAGCCAGTTGGAACGTGAAGAACTAGTCGTTCGGCAGGGCCGACGGTTCGTTGTATGTGTCGCCAAGCTGGCGAATTCCATGAACGCGCACGCGCGACAACAAAGGTTGCCTAACGAACATGCGGATCGATCGTCGACATCCTGACGGTAATCGATTTCAGAGCTAGTGACCTGGAGGTGGGAATCATGAGACTCGGGACAGAATCGAAATTCGATAGTACAAAGCAACACTCCGCCCTGCAAACACATGCAATGGCCGCGTGTGCGGGCGGCGCCGCGTGAAGCCGCAACTCGAGCGCTACGATCTCGACGACGCCGGCGATAAGCGCGTCGCGCTCCAGATCGATGACCTGCTAGCGTTCTACCGGACCGGGCTCGGCGAGCCATCGGAAATTGTCACGGAAATGCGCTCTGTGATCGAGACCTACTGCACCGTCACATATGCAGGTTTCTTCGATTCAAAGGACACTCTCCGGAGCATCGTCGAGAAAATCCGCAACGGCGGCAACCAGCATCCCGCTTGCGCGCTGCTCGACGAGTTGGACCAGATCCACGAATATTCGCAGGATCACCTGGACCGCGATGATCTCGCAGACGGCGCTGCTCATCCGATCGACACCGACGAGTTGACCCGATTCGTTTCGCGCACACTAAAGATCGTCAGGGCGATACCCAATCTGCAGTCATCCTCGCTGAACGGAAATTAACGCCCGGATAGTTCCTCGCTCGCCGCGCACGCGGCGCAAATCTCGATCGCGGATTGTTGGCGGTTCAGCCGGGAGGTTAGTAGACTCCCGCCGAACGCATCAACACGCGAGAGGACCTCAGGTTATGGCTATGATCACGCTCGACGATTACGCGGGCAGGTATCGCCACATCAAGATGGAGCGGCGCGACGGGATCCTCCAGATGACGCTGCATACCGGCGGCGCCGAACTCAAATGGGGCATGGGACCGCACGAGGAACTGTCCTACGCCTTCAACGACATCGCGCGCGACCATGATAACCGCTGCGTGATCATCACCGGCACCGGCAACGCGTTCTGCGCCGAGATCGACGCCGGCGCTGGCCGCGGCGTTCCAATCACGGGCGACGGCTCGCCGCAGCCGGCCGGCGTCCGGCCCACCACCTGGGACCATATCTACAGCGACGCCAAGTACCTGTTGATGAATCATCTCAATATCGAAGTGCCGATGATCGCCGCGGTCAACGGACCGGCGCTGATTCACGCGGAACTCGCCGTGCTCTGCGACATCGTGCTCGCCTCCGACACCGCCGCGTTCCAGGATGCGCCGCATTTTCCCAACGGCATCGTGCCCGGCGACGGCGTACATATCATATGGCCGCTGGTGCTCGGTCCCAATCGCGGACGCTACTTCCTGCTGACGGGGCAGAAGCTCTCGGCGCGGGAAGCGCTCGACTTGGGCGTGGTGAGCGAAGTCCTGCCGCAAAATCAGTTGCTGCCGCGAGCATGGGAACTCGCGCGCCAGATAGCGTTGAAACCATCGCTCGCCGTGCGCTACGCGCGCGTCGCGCTGACGCAGCAGCTCAAAAAACTGATGCTCGATAATCTCGGCTATGGATTGGCGCTCGAGGGTCTGGGTGCGGGCCAGTCATGGCCCGGCGCACGCAGTAAGAGCTGACTCGCGATACTCGCGGGACGGTGCGACGGCTACGGGCGGGGACGGTTCATCATGCGATGATCAACGCGCGCCACCACCTCGCCTTTCTGATTGATCAGCGTCGAGCGCACCACGACAAATATCATCGTGCCGCTGCGGCCGGTTTTCTCGTAAATCTCTTTCACCTCGGACGACACTCGGATTGAGTCGCCGGCCCGAATCGGCGCCTCCAGCTCGAAGTCGATGCCGCCCATGAGCCCGCGGCTGCCGAAGCGCGGGAGTTGATCGAAGACTTTGTCCGCGTAATGAAACGAGGCCACGAACGCCGGCGGAGCAATGATCCCACCGTACGGGCCCGCCTTGGCTGCCTCCGCATCGACGTACAAAGGATTGTGATCGCCGACTGCGGCACAGAAACTGGCGATCCTCTCGGCCGTCACCAGGAAGGGCGGGCCCGCCTCGAAAGTGCGGCCTATCACTTTTGGGTCATTGTGCTGCATGCTTCGACCACTCACATCTGTGTAGATTCGTCGCAAAATAAACCGTACCACGCAACCAGCGTTACCGCGCCGCCGAATGGTTTCACGGACGCACGCCGGCCGACGGCGCTTCCTTGGCAATCGCGGCCGCTTTTGCTAACCGGTAGCCCGTACGTGGCGAGCTCGAGAGTAGTGATGATACCGATTGATCGCAGTGCCGTCGAAACCTTCCTCTACCGCGAGGCGCGCCTGATGGACGCGCATCAGTATGACGAGTGGCTCGCGCTCTGGCATGACGACGCGACCTACTGGGTGCCCTGCAACGCCGACGACATCGACCCTGCTCGCAATGTCTCGATCATTTACGATCGGCGCGGCCAACTGCGCAGCCGCATTCACCGGCTCAAGGAAACTTCGTGGCTGCGGGAACAGGCGCCGCGGCTGAAGCGCCTGGTCTCGAATATCGAAATCGAATCGCAGACTGAATCCGAATTGGTCGTCAACTCCGCCTTTATCGTTGCCGAACTACATCATCACAATCAGTATCTATGGGCCGGCAGCACTACTCATAAGTTGGTGCCGAACGGAGACGGCTTCAAGATAAAGTATAAGAAAGTAGTATTGCTGAATAACAATGAGCCGTTGCCTAACTTGCTATTCCTTATATAGCCATTTTCGGAATGAATCTGCGGAGGACTGACTAGTGGTACTGTCCAGCGAATTCGCCTCAGTCGAAATCGATCTTGACGATCGGGGCAATGGCCCGCGCCTGATGATTCGCGACGCTCGCAACGGCCGATGCGTCTTTCTCGATCCGCTTGAGTTGGCCGCGCTGGCGTGGGTGCGCCACGAAGAGCTGCTGCCTTTTCTCGATCCCGCCAGACTCGACACCAACTCCGGATGAGAAACCGCACGACCGGCATCCGCGGAGAGATCGCATGATAAAGGTTGGCTTCATCGGACTGGGTGAACAAGGCAAGCCGATGGCCGTCAATCTGGCGAACGCCGGCTTCGATTTGATGGTCCATGACTTGCGGAGGGAACCGCTCGATGAACTGATCGCGCTGGGCGCCAAGTCCGCGACTTCGTCGCGCGAAGTGGGCGCTCACAGCGAGGTTATCGAAATAGCCGTCGTGGACGACGCTCAGGTCGAGACGGTGGTGCTTGGCGAAGATGGGATAATCGCCGGGGCGCGACCCGGCAGCATTCTCGCGATCCACAGTACGATCAGGCCGGCAACGATTCGCAAGGTCGCGCTCGAGAGCGCACGGCGAGGCATTGGCGTAATCGACGCGCCGGTAAGCGGCGGACCGCGCGGCGCGCAAACGCGGACGATGTGCTACATGGTCGGTGGCGACAAGGAACTGGTCGAGCGATGCCGCCCGCTATTCGATACTTCTGCCAAAAGCATCTTCCATGTTGGACCGCTGGGCGCCGGGATGACCGCGAAGCTCGCGCATCAAGTGGTTATCTGCCTCAACGTTCTCGCCGCCGGCGAAGGGATGGCGCTTGCCGAGAAGGCCGGACTTGATCTCACGATGGTGCAAGAGGTAGTGCGCGCCGGCGGTGCGCAGAGCCGAATTGCGGACAATTGGGTAAAATACAAGCCTACGCCGAACGCCGGCAGGTTATGGTGCAAGGATCTCATGCTGGCGCTCGAACTCGCCAACGAACTCGGCCTGTCGTTGCCGGCGACCTCGATGGCGCAGGAATTGATCGAAAAGCTGCTTGCTGATCAATAGTCAAAACTGTCAACGCGACAGCGCGGAGGCGTCTCGCTAATGGCTACAATGTTGACCTCAGAAGTGAACTACCAGGAGCTGATTCAGAGCGATCGCATCAATGGGCGAATCTACTACGATCCCGCGATCTTTCGTGAGGAACTGGAAAAGATTTGGTATCGCGAATGGATATACGTAGCTCATGAGAGCGAGGTTCCGGAACCGGGAGACTATTTAACTCGCCAAATCGGGCTACAACCGGTAATCGTTTCGCGCGACGAAGATGGCAAGGTCCATCTCATGCTGAACCGGTGCATGCATCGCGGCAACACCGTATGCCAAAGCGATCGTGGCAACTCGCACGCATTCCGATGCGCCTATCATGGATGGACTTACGATAATCGCGGCGACCTGGTCGGCGTGCCGTATGCCGCCGGCTATGATGCGTCGTTCCACAAGCAGGAGTTCAGCCTGGCCAGGGTGCCGCGCGTATCGGCGCATCGCGGTTTGATCTTCGCCAGTCTAAGTGCGAACGGACCCACACTTGAGGAACACCTGGGTCCGGCCAAGCGTCTCATTGACCAGTTTGTTGACCTCTCACCTGAGGGCGAGGTCGTAGTTCGTTCCGGCGTGCTCAAGCATTCGTACAAGGGCAACTGGAAAATGGCGCTGGAGAATTCGGTCGATGGCTACCATCCGAATATTCTCCATCACGCCGCGATGGCGATGATGATGAAGGGCAAGAACAACATGGAATCGGTCTTCGGTGAGGGCAGCGACGCTCACGCGCGTGACTTGGGTAATGGCACTGCGCAATTGGATCTGAATCCGGTACACACCAAGCATGGCGGACGCGTGGTGGCTCCGACCTGGAGCAAACAAACGGATTCGGAGTATCGCGCGGCGATGGGTCGACAGTATGGTACTGAGCGGGCCGAGACGATCCTTGCTGAAGGACCGCCCCACTTCTGTATCTTCCCCAACTTGATCTTCATCTTGAATCAGTTCCGGGTGATTCAACCGCTCAGCGTCGACGATACGGTCATCAGCTACTATCCCACCTTGCTCAAGGGTGCGCCCGATGAAATTAATCAACGGCGCCTCAGTGAGACCTATCTGATTCATGGACCGGCGGGACGCGTCGCGCCAGACGACATCGAGGCCTATGAGCGCAATCAAGTCGGCTTCAAGGCGCTAGTTAACGAATGGCTGGTACTCAGGCGCGGGTTGCATCGGGAGGTGAGTGAAAACGGTCGGATCGCAGGCCATGAGACGGACGAAACTACCCAGCGCGGAATCTGGCGGCACTATCGCGACGTGATGACGCGCGAGTAACAGTTTGAATCGAGCAACAGTAACACAAAATCGCGGTAAGGAGGAACGAAGATGGCTAAACATGGGCGTCTCAACCTTGGGAATGCGGGTTACTCGATGCCGGCGGACGCCGCCGCTTACCAGCGACCGCCCTTCTATTACAGGAACACTCGCTCGATCGCGGTGGCATTCGAGACCGACGCGGAAGCTGCGCTCGAAGCTTTGCCGGCGCCGCTTACGCTAAGCGATCCCGCCACCGCGGTACTTTCATTCTACGAATATCCGTGGACCACTTTCGGGCCCTACAACGAAGCGATTCTCTCGCTACTGGTCGAGCACAAGGGACGCCCGATGACTTACATCATGCACATCGCGGTGACGACCGAGCCGCCAATGCTGGCTGGGCGCGAAATCTGGGGCTTCCCGAAGAAGCTTGCGCAAATTGAGTTCAAGAGTGAACGCGACATGATCTATGGCACCCTCGAACGTCCCGCAGGAGTGCGGCTCGCCAGCGCGATCGTTCGTCCGGAACGGCCTGCCGACAATGGGCATTCCACCGCGCGGCCTCCGGTCAGCCTGCGGTTGATTCCTTCGGCCGAGGAGAACGGGCGTCCGTCATGCGCCGAGCTGATCGAGACCACGACCGAAGTCAAAGTAATCGAGGCCTGGACGGGCATCGGATCGATCGCGTTCGCGGAAGGCTCGCGCCTCGACCCATGGAACCGGCTGCCGGTTAAGCGGGTGATTCAGGCTAGCTATGCGGTCAGCGAGATGACGCTTGGCTTCGGCAAAGTGATCGATCATCTCGAATAAGCGCGGCGCCTAGCCGAAGTAGTGCGATCCTGGAGGGCAATCTCATGGCCTTTACAGTTCGCTCGGAACTTTTCCGCTTCGACCAGAAATTTCGATCGGGCGTGGCCGGCAAGCGAGTCTTGATCACCGGCGCCGGAAAGGATCTTGGACTCGGGCAGGCCTTCGCCCTTGCGGCTGGTCTCAATGGCGCGGCGGTCGTGGGGGTTCATTTCCACAGCAGCTATGTAGATGCCTTCGATCTGGTTAGTAAGTTGCGCGACCAGGGGGTCAACGCGTTTCCAGTGCAAGCCGACGTCACCAATATGCGTGACTTGTGGGCGATGCGCAGTTACGTGATCGAGCAGATGGCAGGCTCGCCGCCGAACCTGGTGATCTGCAACTCCGGGCTGGCGGAGAAGGGATATCAGTTCGGCCGCGCGCTGAAAGAGATTCCCGACGAGAAGCTCGCGATGCGCCGGGCGCGAGTACGCCAGCATTTCATCGACAACCTCGAGCAGTCCCGAATCGTGCTCGATACCAAGATTGACGGCTTCCTCGCGATGACTCACCTGTGGGCCGGTGAGGCGGTGTATCATCAGGAGCTACTGCAGCTGGTTTACGTGTCCTCGCGCATGGCGATCGATCCGGGACCTACGATACCAGGATATGTGATCAGCAATTGGGGTGTTCTGCAGCTGCCAAAAGTCCTCGCGATCAATCTCGGCCGTAACTCGAAGTTCGTGAACGCTTCTTGCGTCCTTCCGCCGTTCATCCGCACCGGTATGACCGAGGAGTACACCGAGGACCCCGCGGTATTTGGCCGATGGCAGCCGCGGATGCTTGAAACGCACGAGGCTGCCAAGGCGTTCATGCAATTGCTCGCGCGTCCGACGGCGGAGCTTGATCAGGGAATCTTCGCGCTGATGGTCGGAGGCATCGCTGACAATGTCGCGCTCAGCTGGAAGCAGGTGCATCTCGACTTGCGCGAACAGCCGCTCGAATGGAGCGAGGGCGGAGTTCTCAAATTCTGATTTGACTGGATGAGCGGTTCACTTGACGCGTTGCTGGTCGTCGGGTGTATCGTCAGCGTGAACTGAATACCAGTGCTGCGCGCCAGTTTCGCTACTTGGTGAAGCCCGCGCGCGCGAGTCAGGAGGAACACGGCGATGGCTGATCAGCGAAGCTCCGGTTCCAACCCCTTGTCATCGTGGCGAGAGTTCATGAACCAGTCGGAGACCAAGCTCAATAGCCTGTTCAACGAGCTGATGGCGACAGACGGTTATAGCAGCCTGATGGGCCGCCTGACCAAAGTGATCGTGTCGATGCAGAAGAACACGACCGACGGTTTGGAGCGCTACTTTACCGCCTTTAGCCTCCCGACGCGCACTGACGTGATCGATCTCGGCAAGCGCCTTTCCGCTATCGAGAGGCGCTTGATCGCGATCGAAGAAAACCTCACCAAGCTCACCGGCTCGGATTTGAGCGACGGGAATCCGGCCCACGCGGTTAGGCGGCCGACTCGCACCCGGAAGCCCGCAGCCGGGCAAGGAGGCTCGCCATGAGCTCGAGTGCTGCTACTGCGGAGACGTCGATCAGTACGCGCGTTCGCCAGGAAGTGGAGCGTACGATCCAGCGCGGCATCAAGGGTCTCAACTACATGTTCTCCGACGACCCGCCGCTGGGTTTAACGCCGAAGGATACAATCTATAAGCGGGGAACCCTCGCGCTCTATCACTACCGGCCGCTGGCCGACGAAGTATATCGCGTCCCGCTGCTGTTTGTGATGTCGCTAGTCAGTAAGCCCTACATCCTCGATCTTCATCCGGGTCAGAGTTTCATCGAGTATCTCCTGAAGCAGGGCTACGATGTTTACTTGATCGACTGGGGAGTCCCGCGTCCCGAGGATAGCCACCTGAAGCTCGACGACTATGTCTTGGATTTCATTCCCGACTGTATCACGCGGATTCTTTCCGACAGCGGTGAACCAGACCTGTCGATTCTCGGCTACTGCATGGGCGGTATGCTGGCCTTAATTTACGCGGCCCTGCATGCGGACGGACCGCTTAAGAATCTGATATGTCTCACGACGCCGGTGAACTACGACGGGATGAAGCTGATGCGTCAATGGACGGACCGGCGCTACTTCGACGTTGATCGTATCGTCGATACCCTTGGCAACGTGCCGCCAGAGTTGATCTATGCCTCGTTCGACATGCTGCGGCCTGCGGCGAAAATTGCCTCTCAGATTCGGCTGTGGGACAACATGTGGAACGACGATTTTGTGAAGTCGTATCGGATGTTCGATCGCTGGGCAGCCGACCAGATACCGTTCCCCGGAGAATGCTTTCGTCAAACAACCAAAGACCTGATGTGGGATAACAAGCTTTATAAGAACCAGCTGGTGTTGGGCGGCCAGCGCGTCGATCTAAAGAACGTGAAGGTCTCGTTCATCGCGGTGATGGCCGAGCACGATCACATCGTGCCTTTTGAAGCTGCCAAGGAACTTATCAATCTGATTTCCAGCACCGACAAGAAGGACATCATTCTAAAGGGTGGTCATGTAAGTTTGGTGGCCGGCCCCAACGCCAGCCGACGACTGTGGCCCGAACTGGATCGTTGGCTCTCGGAGCGCTCGCTATGAAATCTGAAACATCACGCAACTATCCACGCACAGTCAGCCTTGGCGGGAATTCGGTGACGTTGCGCTACATGAGCGCCGCCGACAGTCCAACGGCGCTCGCGTTCGCACGAACGCTTCCCATCCATGACCTTCTGTTTCTGCGCCGCGACATCACTCAGCCCGAGGCAATCGAGATTTGGCTAAGTGGTATCCAGCGCGGCCGCATCACAACTGTGTTGGCGGAGGCGGACGGGGAAGTACAAGGCTATGCAACGGTGGACCGAGGCGAGCTCTCCTGGTCGCCGCATGTGGCTGAGCTAAGAGTCTTGGTAGCGGAATCGATGCGTGGCAAGGGGCTTGGACGGCTGCTGACTCAGGAAGCTTTTGCGATTGCGCTTGGCCTCGGGATCGAGAAGATAGTGGCGCAAATGACGGTCGACCAGAAAGGCGCGATCGCGGTCTTCGAGGGCATGGGATTTCGACCCGAAGCGCTACTGCGCGACCAAGTTAAAGACCGTGAAGGCCGTAAGCATGACCTTCTGATACTGGCTCACGAAGTGGCTAAGTTCCAGGCCCAGATGGACGCATACGGCGTCACCAAGGCGCTCGAGGACTAGCAGCTCCCGACGCATCGCTCCGGTAGCCAGCGGGCTGTGACACTTTTGCTCAAGCCTTAGCAGGCGATGCCGGGACTTCCTCGTTTCGGGAGTAGTTTCTGCGAGAGCTACCTCCCGTCCTCGATCACCCATTTGATCTTCCACTTAGGCAAGTCTTTACGACAAGGCTAGGCCTCCGGGAACACTGCCGATCCAATTGATTCCCAGCGCTGTCACTCTCACGTTCGCGGAGTTCTAGTCAGGATCAAGCCCCAGTTGCTTCACCGATGCCTTGATTCGGACCTTGAGTTCCGCGTCCTGCTGATTGAGATCGCGCGTATAGCAGCAGAACTCGAGTTGGATGCCGTTGGGATCCTTGAAGTAGATCGACTTGGCCCAATCATGATCGAAGACGTCGGTGACCTTGACGCCCTTTTTGATCAGCTCCTGGCGCTTTTCTTCCAGTCCGCCTTCGCTGCCCGCTTCGAAAGCGAAATGATAAAACGCGCTTGGCAAACCCAATCCGCGGTTGATGCCCGCGTCGTACTCCGCGGGAATTCCGGGTACGTCGCGCGCCTCCATGAAAGCAATCAACTGATCGCGGCCGCAGTCGATGATCGCGTGGCGAATCTGGCCGCCCTCTTTGATCTCGATCGCGTCGAAGCGCACCGTCTTGAAACCGAGAACGTTTTCGTAAAAGTCCTTGGTCGTATCAAGATCGAGCGTCGATAGTCCGATGTGTGAAAATCCTTTGTTTGCCATCGCGTCTCCTTCTGCCGTTGGCGCGTCCGATCCTGTTCCTGTGCTTTGTTGATATCAGCCAACACGTATTTACTTCATGACCTTGAAGTCGGCTGATGTCAAACGAGATCCACGGCATGGTTTCGGCGGTAACGCCTTACGATGCGAACTGCGTGTGTCGAGTCGCGAATTCCTAAGATCGCAGCGGTCACTTACAGGATAATCTCGCACCGCAGCAGGTCTTCGTCACGCGAGGATCCACCGCCGTAGATAAAGTAGGTGCCGGGTTCGAGTCGCCAAGTCCTGGTGGCTACGTCGTACCATCGCAAGGACTCGAACGACACGTCGAATCGGACCGTCTTGATTTCGCCGGGTTGAATGCTCACGCGCTCGAATCCGCGCAGCAGTTTCTTTGGCCGATCCACAACGCGTCCCGGAAAGCCGACATAGAGCTGAACGATCTCGTCGGCTTCCATCTTGCCGAGATTTGTCACCGAGATCTGCGCTTCGATCCCGCTCTGGGAGCGACGAGCCTTGAGTGCCCGATAGGCGAAGCGCGCGTAGCTCTGGCCGTACCCGAAGGCGAAGGCCGGCATGCGGTCCGATTTCTCCGCCAAAGTGTATCCGTGATACGGGCCGTATTCGATCGACGCCGCGTTCTTGTCAAAGAACGGCAAATCCGCAGGCGAAGCGGGTACCGTGAACGGCAGCTTGCCTGAGGGCGACACGTTTCCGAACAGAAGTTTCGCGAGTGCGCGACCGCCTTCCATGCCTGAGTAAAATGTCTGCATGACCGCGGAGACGTCGTCGATCCATTCGTTCATCAAGACTGCCGAACCGGATACCACAATTACGACCGAGCGAGGATTGGTTGCAGCGATCTTTCGAATCAATGCGATCTGATCCGGCGCGAGTCCTAGATTGTCGCGATCGCCGCCGATCGATCTTTGTTGGCGCTCAGCTGAATCTTCTCCGGACATGTCACCCGGGATAAACTCGCCTTCGTCCCTCGCGGTGTAGCCGACGACTACTATCGCGGCATCGGCAGATTCTGCGCCCGCCGAAGCAGAGGCAGGATCGCTTTCGTCGCCTGCAAAGCTGACACTCGCATCGCCGAGATAGTCCTTCAATCCGTCAAGCGCCGTGACCACATAAGGCGGCCACACCCGGCTGGATCCGTTGTCGCCGGTGTTCGCGATCGTCGCGAGTCGGCCTGCAATCGCGATGCGCCGGACCTTGGTTTTATCGAAAGGAAGCGCACCATCGTTCTTCAATAGCACCGCCGATTTGAGCACCGCTTCTTCCGCGATCGCTCGATGCGCTGGCGATGCGACGAGGTCAATCGAATATTCTTCCAGCGGATCTTCGGCGGTAGCGAAACGATAAAGCGTGGTCAGGATGCGGCGGCATGCGGTGTCGATCACTCGCGGCTCGATCGCGCCCGACTTCACGGCCGCGGCCAACTCTTCGCCGAAATGGATTGGCTCCGGATTCTCGACGTCGAGACCGGCGGGCGCAGCGTACGCGTGATACACACCAAGCACCCAGTCGGAATGGACGAAGCCGTCGAAGCCCCATTCTGTGCGCAAAATATCGGTGAGCAATTCGCGATTCTGTCCGCAATACTCGCCGTTCATTTTGTTGTAGGCCGACATGACCGATGCGCATCCCGCGTCGAGGATTCGTTTGAAGTGCGGCAGGTAAACTTCGCGCAGCGTTCGCGGATCGACCTTGACGTCGATTTGGAAGCGGGCGTTTTCGATCGAATTCAGCGCGAAGTGTTTGACCGTCGCGACGACATTGTGAGTTTGAATGCCGACCGCGAGCGCCGCGCCCATCTCGCCCAGGTGCCACGGGTCCTCGCCATAAGTTTCCTGCGCTCGCCCCCACGCCGGATGGCGCAGCAGATTGACGCACACGGCGCCCGATAAGTTGCAGCCTTGAGCGCGCGCCTCGACACCCATGACTTCGCCGACGCGCCGCTCGAGATCCGGATCGAAGGTCGCTCCGCGCGCCATCGTGCACGGAAAGCAGGTCGAGTTGCCGCGCGCGACGCCACGCGGACCGTCGGTGAAATAGAACGCGGGCACTTTCAATCGCTCGCATCCGCCGCCCGCGCGATAAGGATGAGCACTCAGACGGCCACCGCTCTCCCGGATCTGCGCGAAGAATCCGTGACCCGACATCATCTCGACTTTTTCTGCGAGGGTCGCGAGTTCGAGGATGCTCGAGACCTGCCCGGCGATCTCGCCCTCGCTCACGCCTTTGCGCGGCGACAGATCCATCGATCACACAGCGCGTTCAGTCGCCTTTGAACCTGGCCGGACGCTTCTCGAGAAACGCGCGCACGCCTTCGCGGAAATCATCCGATCCGCCCGCGATGCGCTGCGACTGACGCTCGAGGTTCAGCTGCTCTTCGTACGAGTTGTCGAGACTCTCCCAATAAAGCCGGCGGATGAGGCTCAGCGCCTTGGTCGGTCCATTGGCGAGGTCGGTCGCCAGTTCTTTCGCCTTGTTGATCAACTCGGCGTCGTCATAGACGCGATTGATCAACCCCCACTGCAATGCAGTTTCGGCCGGCAGTTTTTCGCCGAGCAGCGATAACTCCATCGCGCGGACTTTGCCGATCAGTCGCGGCAGAATCCACGTCGAGCCGCCGTCCGGGACCAGCCCGATACGACGGAACGCCTGGAGGAAATACGCCGAGCGCGCGCACAGGACCAGATCGCCCATCAGTGCGAAACTCATCCCGACGCCTGCCGCAGCGCCATTCACCGCAGTGACGAACGGCAGTGGCAGGTTGCGTATGCGACGCAAAAATGGATGATACAGCGTTTCGAGAATTCCGCCCGCATCGGTCGAGCCGCTGGACTCGCCGGAATTAGGGCGCTGCAAGTTCGCGCCGGCGCAGAAGCCGCGGCCTTCACCGGTCATCACGAGGCATCGCACGCCGTTCTTCGGATTCTCGACCTCATCGAACGCCTTCATCAGGCCGCCAAGCATCTCCGGTGAGACCGCGTTCATGACCTCAGGATGGTTCAGCGTTACGATTGCGACACTTCCCTGGATGTCGAGTTTTGCGCGATCAAATTCCATGCGTCACTCCGCTTCGTTGTGGATTTCGGCGTCAGCCCTTCGGCAAACCAAGCACGCGTTCGCCGATGATGTTGTGTTGAATCTGATTGGTGCCGGCCGCGATCGTACCGCCGCGCGCCGCGAGCATCCGGTACGACCACTTGCCGTGATCGAATGCGAACGGCGCCTTGTACTCCAACTGGCTATACGGCCCGAGCAACTCCATCGCGAACAGACTGATGCGCAAGCTGAGTTCGGTGCCGACCAGTTTCATCATCGAGCCTTCGGGTCCTGGCGGCAATCCTTTGAGGCGTCGGGTGAGTTGGCGGAAACCGGTGAGCTTGAGCGCTTGCTGCTCGCAATAAAATTCCGCGATTTTCTGCCGCACGCTCGAATCGTCCCATGCGGTGCCGTGACTGCGCGGGATCGATTGCGCGAGCTTGACCAATTCGTGGAGCATCCCGCCGCCACCGCCTCCCGCGCCGTTGCGCTCGAACATCAAGCTGGTGATCGCGACCTGCCACCCCTGGTTCTTGTCCGCGACGAGATTTTTTTTCGGCACGCGCACGTCTTCAAAAAAGACTTCGTTGAATCCCTTCGAGCCGGTCATCTGCACCAGCGGGCGAACCGTGATTCCGGGCGTCTTCATATCGACCAGTAAATAGCTGATGCCCTTATGTTTGGGCGCGTCGGGATCGGTGCGCACCAGCAGAAAAATCCAGTCGCTGTATTGCGCGTTCGAGGTCCAGACTTTCTGGCCGTTGACGACGAAGTAATCGCCGTCCTCGATTGCGCGCGTTTGCAATGAGGCGAGATCGGAACCGGCGCCCGGTTCCGAATATCCCTGGCACCAGATTTCCTCGCCGGTCAGCACCTTCGGGATATGGCGCTGCTTCTGCTCCTCGGTCCCCCAATGCATCAGCGTCGGCCCGATGAGTCCTACTCCCGAACCGATGAACGGAAGCGGCGCGTGCACTCGGCCGAGTTCCTGGTGATAGACGATCGTCTGCAGGATGCTCGCGCCGCGCCCGCCGTATTCTTTGGGCCAATCGATACAGGTCCATCCTGCGCTCGCGAGTTTCTTGAACCATGCAACGCGCCGATACCATTCGTCTTCGTCCTCTTCGGAGAACGCTTCGATTTCCGATATCGCTTGCTTGGGCTTGTTGACTTCGAGCCACGCGCGAAATTCCTTGCGGAACGCTTCGTCTTCGGGAGTGAAATTGAAATCCATGTGTTCTCCTCGAGCCGCGATCAACCAAGCAATCCATTACGCCGAAGGGTGCTGCTTGTGCCATTCAGTGGCGCGCTCGTAAGCAGCGCCCGTCTGGATCAGCGTCGCTTCACCAAGACGGCGCCCAACAAGTTGCAAGCTAGGCGGCGGTCCATCACTGCTGTCGCCGCAAGGCTGCGACAACGTCGGATTTCGACTCAGATTGAAAGGGCCGGTGAAGCGCAGAAGTGGATTCGGGCCCGAGAACGCGCCGGCGTCAGCGGGAAATCCATTCGCGGGTAGAGATCGGGATGCCATCGAGGGGCAAGCGAGCACGTCAATTTGATCAAACAGAGACTGAAAATGATTCGCGAAGCGTTCGCGCACCATATGAGCGTTTGCATAGTCCTGGCCGCGAATAGTTGTGCCTGCTTCGAGAAACGATCGGAAACCCGGCCCATACTCCGATGCGCGCGCCGGAAAAGTTGCAGCGTGAGCAGCCAAAGTCTCGGACACGCAGATCGTAGTCCACGCGACCAGGCCCGGCTCGACATCGGGCACCGAAATCTTGACGACGCGCGCGCCAAGTCGTTCGAGAGTGCGGACGGCGTCGATCACTGCGGCCGTTACATCCGGTGATGCGCCGCCACTGATATAGCGTTCATCGAGTCCGATGCGTATCCCCTTAACTCCGTTGCTGGCGGCGGAAGCGTAATCTTCGACCGGCGCGGCAAGTGAAGTCTCGTCGGCCGGATCTTGTCCCGCGATCGCTCCAAGCACCAGCGCCGCATCCACGACGCTGCGAGTCATCGGACCGATATGATCGAGTGACTCGCCTAGCGGGAACACCCCATGGCGGCTTACTCGCCCCCAGGTAGGTTTCAGACCAACGACGCCATTTGCCGCCGACGGGAAACGAATCGAGCCGCCGGTATCGGTGCCNNAAGCAAAGGCCAGCCGCCGTCGCAACTCCTGAGCCGCTCGAAGAAGCGCCCGGCCATAGCGACGAATCCCACGGGTTCAACGGCGGCGGAAAGTCAGGATGGTACCAGATCACCGCAAACTCAGTCAGGTGAAGCTTGCCGAGCAGTACCGCGCCGGCGGCTTCGAATCGATCCACGACGGCGGCATTTGAGTCGGGCCGCCAGTCGCGCAACACCTTGCTGGCGCACGTGGTCGGAACACCTTTGGTCCAGCACAGATCCTTGACTGCTACCGGCACACCGTGAAGCGGTCCGCGCCATCGCCCTGCCTTGATCTCCTTGTCGGCCTGAGCCGCCTGGCTTAGCGCCGAGTCCTCCAGAACGGTTATATACGCGCGTAGTTTTGGATTGAGCTGCTTGATGCGATCCAGAACGCATCGCGTGACCTCGACCGATGTGAGCTTGCGGTCGCGGATCTCCGCCGAGAGTTCGTGGAGAGTTAGAAAACAGACTGCCTGCGAGTCCATGGCGTTCTCCATTCGGACTAATCTTCAAACCAGATGCGTTCGCTTACTTAGGAGCTTGCCAGGGCAGCGGCATCGGCTGGTTGTCGCCATGACGCACCTTGACCGGCGCCGCGCTGAGCGCCGCGATCATCACCATCCTGGTATCGCCGCTATTAACGATCTTATGGACCGCGTCGGCGGGGATGATCAATGTCGAATTGGCGCCGAATTTGGTCTCTTCACCGTCAATCGTCAGCGTGCCCGATCCTTCGAGTATCACGATTGCTTCTTCACAGGAGTGGCAATGCACTGGCGTACCCGCGCCGGCTTCGATCACCTGGCCCCAGACTTCGAGGTTCTTCATGCCGTGCTCGGGACCGGCGAAGGTCCGATGATTCAGCCCTGGCAAATTAAATTCTTGCAGCGAAGCGTTGTTGATTACCGGCATTGCGAGTCTCCCTGTCTAATTTTGATGCGTTCGACTTCGAGTGCTTCGACTAGTTAATCGACGTTCCTCTGAATCAGATTTTTTCGCGATGCTCCATCAGAAAGCCGAGCACGGCGCGATTGAACGCCTCGGACTGTTCGATATTACTCAAGTGGCCGGCGCCTTCAATGACCGTCAAACGCGCACCCGGAATCCTATCCGCCATCTCACGCGACGTCGCGGGCGGCGTGAGGGTGTCCTCCTCGCCGACCACGACATGCGTGGGCGCCGTGATCGCCTCGAGTTCCAGCACGCGCGCGTAGTTCACCATGCTGGCGATCGTCTTGAGGTAGGACTCTTTGTGCAGCGCGGACATGCTCGCGACCAGCCGTTCAAAAGATCCCGGCCGCGGAGTCTTGCCGAGCAGCGATTTCGCAACCGCGGGCGCGATGTCCTTCGGTTCCATACCGGCGAGCAGCGGTTCTTGCCGAAGCCGGATGAATTCGCGGCGTTGCTCATTCGACAAATGAGAGAACCCGGGCAGCGAATCGCATAGAGTCAGCGTCGCCACGCGATCGGGCCAGCGGCTCACAAAATCAAGCGCGATCACGCCGCCCATCGAGAGACCCACGAGATGCGCGCGCGCCGCGTTGAAGTGATCGAGCACTCGCGCGAGATCGCTAGCGAAGTCGCCGAAGTTGAGATCACCTTGATAGTCGTCGCTGTCGCCGTAACCGCGAGCATCCCACGCAACCGCGTGAAAGTACCGGCCGAACTCGGGAAGCTGATCGTGCCAATTACTCCGGTTGCCGCCGATTCCGTGCATCAGGACAACCAGCGATCCTGATCCGACGTGATCGACCGCGATTCGCGGCGGCCCCAGGACGTGATCGGTTTTCCAGCTCGGCATTTTCGTAGCTCCTCGCGGCGCTCAATCAGATGATCAGCGCAGCGCCGGAAGTACCTCGCGATTGAACAGCTGATCGTGCAGCGTCAGATGAAAACAATCAACGCCGAGCGCATGGAATTCGCGCATCCTGCCGAGAATGGTCGCGGGACTGCCGATCAAGCGGCTCGCGAACCCCTCATTGGTATCGAGCAGTGTCAACGGATCATCAGATGACGCCCACATCCCGCGCGCACCACTCGTCCGCGCACGTTTACGCGCGACCGTCTCGCGGTCGATCGATTCGACCATCTTGTTGATTTGGCTCTCGGCTTCGGCGTCGGTCGCGCGGCAGAGCGGGATTGCGTACAGCGCGAAGCGCACGCGCCGTCCCGCGGCATCGGCTTGCTTGCGAACGGTTTCGATGATTCTGCCAATCTTCTCCGGCGGTCCGCCGTTCAGAAACATCCAGTCCGAATGATGCGCCGCCATCTCGATCGCGGCCGGCGATTGTCCGCCCTGCCAGATCTCGAGCGAGGGCTGCGTTGGACGCGGTTCGAGGCTAAGCCCCCGCACGTCGTAGAAACGTCCGCGATAGGTGAATTCGTCGCTGCTCCACGCGCCGCGCAGGATCTCGATGAACTCGCGGGAACGCGCGTAGCGATCGTCGTGCTCGAGGAGTTCCGCGCCGTACATGCCGAACTCGGCTTCGTGCCATCCGGAGGTCACGTTGATCGCCCATCGCCCGCCCGTGATGCGATCGATCGTGGCGCCCCACTTCGCGATCGGCGCTGGCAGGAAAAATCCGGGATGAATTGCGGTGACCAGCTTGATCCGCTCGGTGCGCGCTGCGTAGAAGGAAGTCATCGCGAGGCAGTCGTAGCTCGAGCCTTCGATCTCGTCGCCAGTTCCCCACCATCGCTGCGCGACCAGCAGATAGTCGATTCCCAATTGCTCGGCACGCAGCACCGGACTCAAGAGATGTTCGTTGAGCCGCGCGCCCGAGAGATCAGGAATCAAGGTGCTCAGCGCCGTTCTCGATTTCCCGCTGAGACGCGGGCCGCTCATGACGGTCGGCGCCCAGGTGCAGGTAAGTATTTCGCTCATCGTCGCGTCAATTTGCTTTGCAATTGGAATCGCTGAAAAAACGGGACCTTCTTACAAATGCGCGGAGATGCAGATCGCCTGATTGTCCATGTTGACTTTGCCCGAGGCGTCGGCAAACTTGCGCGCGGCGTCGTTGAGCACGTCGAGTATCTTGCGCTGCAGTTCAGGCGTCTGCTTCTCGAGCATGATGCGGAACGGCGTTGACATCGCGCGACGCTGCTCGGTGAACGCCTCGGGGGAATCGAACTTGAAGCAAACGTTGATCGGCTCGACCCGGATATCCTTGAATCCGGCCTTTGCGAGCGCCTGCTCGAGAGGCCGCGTGTCAGCAAGCTTGATCGGCGAAGGAGCGCCGGGCGGCGGCGCCGGAAGATTCGCGAGCGCGCGCACCTGTTCATCGCCGGCAGTGATCATCGGCACCTTTTCAGCCGGACCCCAGACCGAAGTTGCGAAAGTCGCACCGGGCGCGAGTAGCTGCGCAATCCGGCGCGTCACGGCGTCGAGATCGGGCACGAACATCAGGCCCCATCGGCAGATTGCCGCGTCGAAGTCGCGTTCATTCACCGCCAGCGACTCCGCATCGGTTTCGACGAACCGGACGTTGCGCAATCCCAGCGTGCCGGCGCGTTCGCGCGCGAGCTCGAGCATCGCCGCCGATTGATCGGTCGCGATGACCACGCCTTCCGCGCCAACTTTGCGCGCAGCGGTGAGTCCGGGCTCGCCGGAACCGGTCGCGATATCGAGCACCCGGTCGCCCTGCTTGATTCGCGCCAGTTCGACCAGGCGATCGGAAACATGTTGCGCGGCGCGATCCAACGCGGTCCACATCTGTTTCCAGCCGGGAGCCGCGTTGTTCCAGAACTCGCGTTGTTCGCGGCGGATGCGATCGAAATCAGTTGGCGTGTCGCTCATATGAATCGTCCTCGTCTCGAGCAGTGCCGCATCAGGCCTTGCTCGTGAAATCGAAAATAAGATGCTCCTCGGTGAAGAAGATCGTCGAGCGCTGAAAGTCGATGAATTTCGCCTCGTCCTGCAGGAGCAGGCGCCCCGCCTCCTGACCTTCCGGCGTGCTTCCTCCCGCGGTCAAATCCTCCACGCTGTCCCACCACACCTCGGTGATGCCCTCATAGATCGGCGCCATCTTTCGCGATTGCGACATCGATGCCGCGGTCTCGGGCAGGATGGTGTGGCTCTGGACGTACTTGCGCGCGCGGATTGCTTTGGCGACGCTCGCCACCAGCGGCCCGTGCTTGTTGAGCCAGTAGTCGTGGAACTCCTTGTCTGAAACGTCGTCGCGTTTTCGAATGATGTAAACGAGCTTGATCATGGGGGCACCTCTCTTTGGCGATTACCATGATTGCCTCAGTCCGATGCGTTTCGGCAACCGCCCGCGATGTTTGAGAAGCTTCAACGCGCGGCTGCGAGCGGCCGCACTTCAGCCGCGATCGAGTCAGAGCGTTCCGCCATCGTCTTGCGAAGCTCATACTTCGCCTGCAGATTCATCCAGAACTCCGGCGTCGTGCCGAGATAACGGGCCAGGCGTAGTGCGGTGTCAGCAGTAATCGCCCGCCTGCCGTTAACAATCTCGTAGAGGCGCGAAACCGGAACCCGAATATCTATCGCCAGCCGGTTCACCGTAATACCCGCCGGCTTCAGATAGTCCTCGAGCAAAATCTCGCCGGGGAAAATTGGAGAGAGTTTCTTCCTTCGTGCTGCCATTGGTTCGAGTCCTTCAGTCGTTTCTGCTCGTCGCGAGACCTCGACAATCTGCCGCCCGCGGCTTCGTCTCAGTGATAGTCGACGATTTCAACTTCTAACGCATCTCCACTTCGCCATACGAAGCATATTCGATACTGGTCGTTGATCCGGATGCTGTGTTGCCCCCAGACGATCGCCTTTAAGAGCTTCCAAATTGTTGCCTCTTGCCGCCGCCAAATCCCCGAGCGTACGGGCTGCGTCGAGCGCTTCCAGCTTCCGTCTCGCTACGCGTTCGACGTTCCGATACTTGGCGACTTCCCGCTGTTCGAACAAGGCCATGGCGTTCGGGTCGCGGAAGCTCGCGCGAGAGGACGTAGAGCACCTTGGCGCGAATCCTTGCGAAGTCCTAATCAACAGGTTTCCAGCCAGTCTTCGTTATCTTCTTCCCAGGTGGTACCGAACCGGTTTTTGTCGCAATGCTTTCAATGAGGTCCCTGTCGTCGGGACCTAAACGATCATCGCGAATTTGCGCGTAACGAACTACGCCTTTTCCGAAGCGCCCATCTTGACCGTTGAGCGCTGGTTCGAAGCCATGAATCATTATTGCTTCTAAATGGTCTAGAAGCTGCTTGGTTGAGATGGAGAACTCGACTCCAGGCACCGACAACCTCGGCTCGCCGCCACCAATTACCCTTCGAAATCCGAACCAACTGAAGCGATCCCAACGCCCCACAAGATCGTCGCGTAGACGATGCTGCTTCAATCTCCCGAATAGACTCTTGTTGGCTTGGCCCACATATATCGGGGTGAAGTCGGCGTACAATACGTAGATTCCGCTTTGATAGACAAAGTTGACCTGTGGACCACGCTATCGCACGCACTTCTACGCCTAAGAGCTTCGCGTTTGGTGGAGCCGAATTCCAATAGACGTCTTCCGCCTTCCATCGCGCTCCTAAGTTGAGAATTGGTGCATGAGACATAAGCGCTAGCTGCTTCCTTCAGATTTCGTAGGCGAGCTTCAACTCCAGCAATACCTCGCCGCTCTGCAATCGAAAATTCTTCGTCGCAAAACTTTTGACCATGACGATGCCGAGTTCTTCCGCCTTCGATGCTGGATTGCTCATCTACTTTCCCTTCCAGTTGGGCGGGCGCTTTTCCGCAAATGCTCGCGCGCCCTCGGTGGCGTCTTCGGTCTTCGTCAGCCACTGGTAACCCTGTTGTTCGAGCTTGAGTCCCTCTGCGAGTGGGAGATCGAGTCCTCGCAGCGCGACCTGCTTGATTCGCTGGACCGCGAGCGGCGCGCTTTTGCAAATCTCGACGGCGATTTCTTCGCATCGCGCGATCAGCTGCGGCATCGGCACAACGTAATCGACCAGGCCGAGCCGGAGCGCGTCCTGCGCATCGATTCGCTTGCCGGTGTAAAGCATCTCGAGCGCGCGGCCGAGCGGAATCAGGCGCGGCAATCGCTGAGTGCCACCTCCGCCAGGCAACCATCCGAGCCGTACTTCGCCGAGGCCGAATTGCGCGTGCTCCGCCGCAACGCGAATGTCGCACGCGAGCGCCTGTTCGAGGCCGCCGCCGTTCGCGTGACCATTGATCGCCGCGATGATCGGTTTGGTCAGCTCAAGCATCACCGGGTACGGCACTCGCGCTCCTTCCGCGCCACGCCGTTCCACGTAGTTGGATTTGATATCGCTGCCTGCGCAGAATGCGCGCTCGCCGGTGCCGGTGAAGATCGCGACGCGCAATGCTGGGTCGTCACGGAACTCTGACCAGATGTCGGTCAGCCGCGTGTAGGTTTCGAAGTCGCAGGCATTCAGGACTTCCGGCCGGTTGATCGTGACGTAGGCGACGGGTCCCTTCTTTTCGAAAATTACTTTCATCAGCCAGAGATACCGCCGCCAGCCGCTCGCTGTCAAAATTTTCCACTCCAAAACTCGCCAGTACCCGTCTCGAATTCGCAGCCAATCAGTGCGATCTTCGTATGGGCACAACAGTAGCCATTTGCGCTTCGGGAACAATTGACGATGCTTGACGCAAACACAATCAAAGAGCTCGCCGACGAACTCAACCTCGCTGAAAAAAACCGGCGTCAGATCCGTCAGTTCTCGCTACGTTTCCCCGGCATCACGATCGAAGACGCCTACGCGATCCAGCGCGAGTGGGTCGCGATCAAGATCGCCGAGGGACGCCGGCTCAAGGGGCACAAGATCGGACTTACCTCCAAGGCGATGCAGAATTCCTCGCAGATCGACGAACCCGATTACGGCGCGTTGCTCGATGACATGTTTTTCCACGACGGCGCCGAATTGCCCTACCGCCGTTTCATCGTTCCGCGCGTCGAGGTCGAACTCGCGTTCGTGCTCGGCAAGCCGTTGCGCGGTCCCGAATGTTCGATCTTCGACGTTCTCCGAGCGACCGAATACGTGGTGCCCGCGATCGAAATCATCGACGCGCGGATTCATCAGGTCGATCCCGACACCAGGGTGATGCGAAAAGTCTTCGACACGATTTCAGACAATGCGGCGTGCGCCGGCCTCGTCATCGGCGGGCGTCCGATCCGTCCGCTGGATCTCGACCTGCGCTGGGTCGCGGCGGTCTGTTATCGCAACGGAGAGTTGGAGGAATCCGGCGTCGCCGCCGCCGTGTTGAACCATCCGGCAAATGGCGTCGCGTGGCTCGCCAACAAACTCGCGCCGCACGCGGTCACGCTCGAGGCCGGTGAGGTTATCCTCGGCGGATCGTTCACCCGGCCACTTGCAGCAGCGCCCGGCGACACGTTTCATATTGACTATCGAGAACTCGGATCGATTTCGTTCCGCTTCTCGAAAGAGGCGTGAGTTCGAAGATACTCCGAAGTCACTTCAAGCAATCCTGAATGCGGTACAATGGAGAACGATGGAAACCATTGAAGATTTGGATCCCGAGGAGACGCGCGAATGGCTCGACTCCCTGGATGCGGTCGTTGATCGCGAAGGCGTCGACCGCGCGCATTACCTGCTCGAGAATCTGATCAACAAAGCGCGCGGGCGTGGTGCGTTCCTGCCGTACAATGCGAACACGCCTTACGTAAACACGATTCCCGCCGACCGGCAGCCGCGCTATCCCGGCGATCGTGAAATCGAGCGGCGCATCAGTTCGATCATTCGATGGAACGCGGTCGTGATGGTGCTGCGCGCGAACAAGGAAACGTCGGAGCTCGGCGGGCATCTCGCGAGCTTCCAATCCGCCGCGACGCTCTACGACATTGGCTTCAATCATTTCTGGCGTGCGTCGACGGAGAAATTCGCCGGCGACCTCATCTATATACAAGGACACTCCTCGCCGGGTATTTACGCGCGCGCTTTTCTTGAAGGCCGATTGACCGAGGAGCAGTTGCTCCATTTCCGCCGCGAGGTCGATGGCAAGGGGCTCTCCTCTTATCCGCATCCGTGGCTGATGCCGGATTTCTGGCAGTTCCCCACCGTCTCGATGGGCCTCGGCCCGATGATGGCGATCTACCAGGCGCGCTTCATGAAGTACCTCGAGGGACGCGGCGTGTCCGAGATGGGCGATCGCAAGGTGTGGGCCTACATGGGCGACGGCGAGATGGACGAGCCGGAATCCTTGGGCGCGATTTCGCTCGCCTCGCGCGAGCGTCTCGACAATCTGATCTTCGTCGTCAACTGCAATCTGCAGCGGCTCGACGGTCCGGTGCGCGGCAACGGCAAGATCATCCAGGAGCTCGAAGCAAGTTTCCGCGGCAACGGATGGAACGTGATCAAGGTCCTCTGGGGCAGTAACTGGGATCCCCTGCTCGCGCGCGACAAGCTCGGCCTGCTGCGCAAACGGATGGAAGAATGCGTCGACGGCGAGTACCAGGCGTTCAAGGCCCGCGACGGCGCTTACGTGCGCCGCGAATTCTTTGCGAAGTATCCCGAGTTGCTCGACATGGTATCGGGCATGACCGACCAGGAATTGTGGCAACTCCGGCGCGGCGGTCACGATCCGCTGAAGGTGTACGCCGCATACACCGAGGCGGTCGCGCATCGCGGCGAGCCCACGGTCATTCTCGCCAAGACGATCAAAGGCTACGGGATGGGCGCGGCTGGCGAGGGCATGAACATCACGCATCAAGCGAAGAAGATGGATCTCGCGGCGCTGAAAGCGTTTCGCGATCGATTCCAGATTCCCGTGCCCGATGAACAGATCGCCGAGATTCCATTCTATCGTCCCCCGGACGACAGCATCGAAATCAAGTACCTGCAGGAACGGCGCGCGGCGCTGGGAGGATACATCCCGCAGCGGCGCCGCAAGTCAACGTCGCTCGAAGTGCCACCGCTGTCGGCCTTTGAACTGCAGCTCAAGAGCACCGACGATCGCGAGATCTCGACCACGATGGCTTTCGTGCGCGTGCTCTCGACCTTGCTGCGCGACAAGAACATCGGCAGCCGCATCGTGCCGATCGTCCCCGACGAGTCGCGTACCTTCGGCATGGAAGGGATGTTCCGCCAGCTCGGGATTTTTTCGCAGGTCGGCCAACTCTACAAACCTGAAGACGCCGGCCAGTTGATGTTCTATCGCGAGCATAAGCAGGGACAGATTCTGCAGGAGGGAATCAACGAGGCGGGCGCGATGTCGTCGTGGATCGCGGGCGCGACCTCGTACAGCACGCACAACCTGCCGATGATTCCGTTCTACATCTTTTACTCGATGTTCGGTTTTCAGCGCGTCGGCGATCTGGCGTGGGCGTCGGGAGATATGCGGAGCCGCGGCTTTTTGCTCGGTGGAACTTCCGGCCGCACTACGCTCAACGGCGAAGGCTTGCAGCACGCGGACGGCCACAGTCATCTCCTCTCATCGGCGATTCCGAATTGCGTTTCATACGATCCGACCTTTGCCTACGAAGTCGCCGTCATCATTCACGACGGGCTGCGCCGGATGCTGAAGGACCAGGAAGATGTTTTTTATTACATCACGTTGATGAACGAAAACTACACGCATCCCGCAATGCCCGAAGCGGTCGAGTCCGGCATCCTCAAGGGCATGTATCTCTTTCGCGACGGTGGCGATGGCAAGGCGCCGCGCGTTCAACTGATGGGATCGGGCACGATTCTGCGCGAAGTGATCGCGGCGGCGGACTTGCTGCAAAATGATTTCGGCGTGGTCGGCGACGTCTGGAGTGTCCCGAGCTTTACCGAACTGCGGCGCGAAGGCCTCGAGGTCGATCGCTGGAACCTGCTCCATCCGACCGCGACGCAGAAACGAAGTTACGTCGAAACTTGCCTCGCGGATCGGCCGGGTCCGGTGGTCGCTTCGACCGACTACCTGAAGGCGTTTGCGGATCAGATTCGGCCCTACGTGCCCCGCCGCTATCGCGTGCTCGGCACCGACGGCTTCGGCCGCAGCGACTACCGCGCGCGTTTGCGCAGTTTCTTTGAAATCGATCGCTACTACGTCGCGCTCGCCGCGCTGAAAAGCCTCGCCGACGAAGAACAGATTCCCGCGTCAAAAGTGGAATCGGCGATCAAGAAGTACAAAATCGATCCCGAGAAGCCGAGTCCGGTCACGGTCTGACGCTTCACGATGGCAACCGTTGACGTCAAAGTTCCGGACATCGGCGACTTCACCGACGTCGATGTGATCGAGGTGATGGTGAAGCCGGGCGATCACGTCGGCGTCGAGCAATCGCTCATCACGATCGAATCCGACAAGGCAACGATGGAAGTGCCGTCGCCGCAAGCCGGAATCATCAAAGAGCTGAAGGTGCATCTCGGCGACAAGGTTTCGGAAGGTTCGCCAATCGTCGTGCTCGAGACTGACGCGCCCGCAACAGCGACTGAGACCGCGCCGGAACCCGCGAAGGTCGCGAAAGCGCCGCCGCAAGCAGAGGCTCCGACTGCTGCGCCTGCTCCGGCACCGCCGAAGCTGTCTCTCGTTTCGTCGGAAAAACCTTCCGCACCCGCGGCAGAAAGGGCTTCAGCGCCTAAGACTTCGGACAACGTCGCGGTCATGCCCGCGGCTGAAGAAGCCGACGATGACGGCGCGCCGAAGCCGCATGCGAGCCCCGCCGTGCGGAAGTTCGCGCGCGAACTCGGCGTCGATCTGCACCTCGTCAAAGGGAGCGGACTGAACGGGCGCATTTTTCGCGAAAACGTGCAGGCATTCGTCAATGCCGAAATGAGGAAGCCTAAAAGTGCGGGCGGCGGACTCGATCTGCTCCCGTGGCCGAAGGTCGATTTCGAGAAGTTCGGCGCGGTCGAAATCAAACCGCTCTCACGCATCAGAAAAATCGCGAAGGGAAACCTCGCCCGCAACTGGGTGATGATCCCGCACGTCACCCAATTCGACGAGGCCGACGTCACCGACCTCGAGGCGTTTCGCAAACAGATCAACGACGCGAATCCAAAGCCGGAGATCAAGGTCACGATGCTCGCGTTCGTCTTGAAGGCATTGGTCGCCGCGCTGACCGAGTTTCCGGAATTCAACTCCTCGCTGGACGGTGACAATTTAATCCTCAAGAAGTACTTTAACTTCGGTTTTGCCGCCGATACCCCCGACGGATTGGTGGTCCCGGTTCTGCACGACGTCGATAAAAAAGGCGTACTGCAAATCGCGCGCGAGACCGCCGAATTGGCCGCCGCCGCACGCGCGCGCAAGCTTCGCCCGGCCGATATTCAAGGCGGATGCTTCACGGTCTCAAGCCTTGGCGGGATTGGCGGGACCTCGTTTACGCCGATCATCAACGCGCCCGAGGTCGCGATCCTCGGCGTGTCGAAGCTGGCGCATAAGCCGGTCTATCGCGACGGCAACTTCGTACCACGGCTCGTTCTGCCACTCTCGCTATCTTACGATCATCGCGTGATCGACGGCGCTCACGCCGCGCGATTCACGACTTATCTGGTCGCGGTTCTCGCCGATCTGAGAAGAGCGCTCCTGTAACATCCCGGGAAAAAGCATTAAAAAATAAATCGAGGAGACCTCACGTCATGGAAAAGCGCAAACTCGGTAGCCAAGGACTCGAAGTAGCGGAACTGGGTCTCGGATGCATGGGCATGTCGCAGATGTACGGTCCGCGCGACGACGTCGAATCGACGGCAACGCTCGAGCGCGCAATCGAACTCGGAATTAATTTCTTCGACACCGCCGACGTGTACGGTGCCGGGCACAACGAAGAGTTGGTCGGCAAGACGCTCGGCAAATATCGCGACCGCGTGATCATCGCGACCAAGTTTGCGAACCAGGTGCTGCCCGATGGCAAGCGCACGATCAACGGCCGGCCCGAATACGTGCGCTCGTCCTGCGACGCGTCGTTGAAGCGGCTCGGCGTCGATTACATCGATCTCTACTATCAGCATCGCGTGGACAGGAAGGTGCCGATCGAAGAGACCGTCGGCGCGATGGCGGAGTTGGTGAAGCAAGGGAAGGTGCGGTTCCTCGGACTTTCGGAAGCGGGCGCGCAGACAATCCGTCGCGCGCATGCGACGCATCCGATCTCCGCGCTGCAATCAGAATATTCGCTGTGGACACGCGACTACGAAGACGAAGTGATACCGACGCTCCGCGAACTAGGAATTGGCTTCGTTCCGTTTAGCCCGCTGGGCCGCGGTTTTCTGAGTGGCAACCTGCGCGACCTGCCCGCCGACGATATGCGGCCGAAAATCTCGCCGCGCTTCGAGGCTGAAAATTTCCAGCGCAATCTCGCGGTCGTCGATCGAATCAAGGAAATCGCCAAAGAGAAAAACCTCACGCCGAGCCAGCTCGCGCTCGCGTGGGTGCTCGCGCAGAGCAACGACATGGTGCCGATTCCCGGCACCAAGCGGCGCACCTACCTGGAAGAGAACCTCGGGGCGGCCAAGGTAACGCTATCGAAGACTGATCTTGCGCGAATCGAGGAAGTCGCGCCCAAGGGCTTCGCCGCCGGCGGACGCTATCACGACATGCGCAGCGTCAACATTTGAGTTGAGGTGCGAGCGCCGCGCGATTTTGCGGCAGACTGTTCGCGGCGCGAGCTCTACATTGCGAATGAATAGCCGCCGTTGACCGGGATCGTTTGCCCGGTGATCCAGCTCGAGGCGTCCGAGCTGAGGAACAGGATCATGTTGGCCGCATCTTCCGGCTCGCCAAGACGTTTCACTTGATACACCTTGAGAATTTTTTTCACCGCTTCGGGATCTTCGGTACCGCGCGCGGTGGCTGGTGTGCGCGTCGCGCCAAGCGCCACACAATTGGCCGTGATCGACTGACGGCCGAGTTGTTTGGCAATCGCGCGCATGAAGCCTGCCGCGCCGGCCTTCGCGCCTGAGTAGATTTCCAGATTGGGCTCGCCGACGCGGCCCGCATCCGAAATCACAGTCACGATCTTGCCGTATTTTTTCGCAATCATCGAAGGCCCCGCGGCGCGGACGCAGTTGAGCACGCCGAAAAGATTGGTCGCGAGAAATGGCGTCCAATCGCTCGGCTGCTGCTCCCAGAAGGGCTTGCGCACCACCTTGGACGGATCGGGGCCCGCGTTGCCCGCGTTGTTCACCAGGATATCGACCGAGCCGAACTTTGCGCGCGCTTTTTCGAACATCGCGGTGACCGACGCGAAATCGGTGACATCGCATTGTGCCGCGAGCGCCTTGACCCCCAGTTTCTCGACTTCGGCGGCGACCAGTTCGGCGCGTGCCAGATTGAAATCGTTGACGACCACGCCGGCTGCATTATTTTCGGCGAAGCGCAGAGCGACCGCGCGGCCGACGCCCTGCCCTGCGCCGGTAATCAGACCGACGCGCCCCGACAGATCCAGAATGTTGGTGCCCATCTTTTGCTCCTCGATCTACCCGGCCGATCTCATCTGCGCGCACGATTAACACACTTTGTAGTTGGCAAACAAAGTTCCGTGATAGAGATTTGGTCTGCGGAGGTTCATTTCACATGGCGGAAAGAGTCGCGGCGCAGCCCGAGCTGTATTCGATTTCATCCGAGCATCCGGCGTTGAACGGGCGGCGTTGCGTCGCCTGCGGGTATGTTTTCTTTCCGCCGCAATCCTACGGATGCGAATCGTGCGGCGCTCTGCCCGATCAGATCGAACCCGCGCAACTCGCAGGCAGCGGCGTGCTGAATTCGTTCGCGACGGTGCATCTTCACCAGGGCAAAGGAATCGAAGCGCCTTTCACGGTTGGCGTGATTGTGCTCGACGACGGACCCGCGGTGCGATCCGTGCTGACCGCTCGCACCGACGAAGGACTGCGCAACGGCGACCGGATGCATAGCGTGCTGACGACGTGCGGGACAAACGAAGAAGGCAACGAGGTGGTTGAACTTCGCTTCACCAAGACCGAGGCAACCCGATGAAAAAAACACTGCGCGAGATGCGTCCGGTATACGTCGTCGGAATCGGGCTTCATCGCTATCAACGAATGAGCGAGACCTCGTACGTGACGCTCGGGCTGACCGCGGTGCGCGAAGCGCTCAAGGACGCGAACCTCGAGTGGCGTTCGGTTGATTCCGCGTACACCGGCACCGCGCTGATCGGAATGGCGGCATCGCGCCCGATGCTGCGGCATCTCGGGGCGACCGGAATTCCGATGGCGCAAGTCGAGAACGCTTCGGCCTCGGGATCGACTGCATTTCGCCAGGCGTGCCTCGACGTGGCGAGCGGCATTGCCGACGTTTCGCTCGCGGTCGGAGTGGACAAGCCGGGGCCGGTTAGCTCGGGTCCCGCGAAGAGCAACATCCGGGATTTGGTCGGCGCGCGCGCGGTTCCGTTTACGCATTTCGCGCTGCTGACCAATCAGTACATGAATCGCTACGGCGTGAGGATCGAAGACGTCGCGGCTGTCGCGGTAAAGAACAATCGCAACGGTGCGAACAATCCCTATGCGCAGCGGCAGAAGGCGGTGACGCTCGACGAGGTGCTCGCCGGGCCGCAGATCTCGGGCGCGTTGACGCGCCTGCAATGCTGCCCGGTGGGCGAAGGTGCAGCCGCGGTGATTGTGGCGTCGGCGGATGCGATCGACGAGCTGGGAATCAATCGCTCGCGCGCGGTGCGGGTGATTGCGTCGGTCACCCAAACCGAGCGCGTCTATCGTGGCGCCGCAAACTTCGACGCCGAACTCACGCGCGCCACGGTCGCGCAGGCATATAAGGAGGCGGCCATCACGCCCGCCGATCTCGACGTGGTCGAAGTGCACGACGCATTTACGATCGAGGAATTGCTGTACGCGGAAATGCTCGGCCTGTGCAAGGAAGGCGAAGGCGCGGCGATGGTCACCAGCGGCGCGACCGATATCGGCGGCCGTTGTGCGCTCAGCGCGTCGGGCGGCCTGCTCGCGATGGGCCATCCGATCGGGCCGACCGGTGCCGGGCAGATTGCGGAAATCACGCGACAGTTGCGCGGCGAGGCGGGCGCGCGGCAGCAACCGAATGCGCGGACCGGGCTCGCGCATATGGTCGGCGTCGGCGCAGTTTGCGTCGTGCACGTGCTGCAAAATGATAATTGAACATTCGCGCGGGCGGCCGCTTCGATCGTCTTGATTTGACGCCGGCTGTAAAACTTACCTGCTACATTCTTCGGGCCGGTAGCATCGACGCGGCGAATGTAGAAGGCTCGCTATCGAGTCTATTCACGCATCGATGTCCCAGTCTGAAGGCAGCGCGCTCGCGCATCGCGATTTTCGGCTGTTCCTCGCCAGTCATTTTCTCTGGACGTTGGCCACGCAAATCCAATCGGTCGCGGTAAGCTGGCAGATCTACGGCATCACGCACAGCCCACTCGCGCTCGGCTATGTGGGCCTTTCGCAATTTTTTCCGATGGCGCTATTCACCTTGCCGGCCGGTCACGCCGCCGATCGTTTCGATCGCCGACTGATCATAATCGTCGGCTTCGTCGTCCAGGCGTTGACCGCCGGTATGTTTCTCGTCCTCGCGTTCGGCAAATCCAACGTGGTCTGGCCCTTCTATGCAGTGCTCGCATTGTTCGGGATCGCGCGAGCGTTCGTCGGACCCGCGGCGCAATCGTTTGTACCGATGCTGGTGGCAGAGCAACAGTTTCCGCAAGCGGTCGCTTGGGACTCGGCGATTCTTCAGACGGCAGTGATCGCAGGACCTGCGATCGGCGGTGCGATCTATGTCCTCGGACCGAGCGTCGCGTACGGCGTCTGCCTCGTCCTGTTCGTAACCGTGGTGCTGGTCACCTCAATGATGAGAATCCGCAGCACGGCGCATCCCAAGGAAATCGCATTGAGTGGATTCGCGCGCCTGACTGCCGGCGTTTCCTACGTACGATCCAGCCGCATCTTGCTCGGCGCAATCTCGCTGGATCTGTTCGCAGTGTTGCTCGGAGGAGCGACCGCGCTGCTCCCGGTCTACGCGCGCGACATCCTGCACGTCGGATCGATCGGGCTCGGAGTCTTGCGCAGCGCACCAGCACTCGGCGCAGTGCTATTTGGATTGATCCTGGGCCGGATGCCGCTGGAGCGAAACACCGGCATCGTGATGTTCGCGTGCGTCGCAATATTTGGAGTCGCGACGATCGTGTTCGGATTGTCGCACAATTTCATGCTGTCGCTGGCGGCGCTGTTCGTACTCGGCGCGTCGGACATGGTGAGCGTTTACGTTCGCACCACGCTCACTCAACTCGCAACGCCCGACGGGATGCGCGGGCGCGTCAGCGCGGTCAATCGACTCTTCGTGACCGCATCGAATGAGTTGGGCGAATTCGAATCCGGACTCACCGCGACCTGGTTCGGAACCGTGCCTTCAGTTGTGATCGGCGGCATCGGTACGATCGCGGTGGTCGCGATTTGGTCGTGGCTGTTTCCGGATTTGCGCGACGTCGATCGACTATCAAACGTGAAGCCGCCTGCCTAAGCCTATTCCCCGATACTCACTTCGCGCCGCTAAACTCATTACACAGTCCATTAGTCAGTTGGTTTCCGGCAATGCGATCCAGCGCGTCGAGATCCCATCCTCCCTCTCGGACGATCACGCGCTCCGGTGCCGGTTCAGGATAGATTCCGATCATGTCGCCTCCGACCACGAATGTTCGCCCGTTCACGTTCGCGGCTGCGTCGGTGCACAGCCATACGACCAGCGGCGCGACCTGCTCCGGCTTGTCGTCGAGCGGATTCGATCCGGCGCCAAGCGCGCCGGCGTTGCCGAGCAGATTTCGCGTGCGCTGCATCGCCGCCAGCGCCTCCTCATTGAAAAGGCGCGTTGCGGCGCGCGGCCTGATTGCATTACAGCGCACATTGTGGCGCCCCAGATCGCGCGCGATCGTCCGGGTGAACCCGATGATGCCTTCTTTGGCCGCCGAGTAACTGGATTGCCCGAGATGTCCTAGTCCCGACTCGGACGCGGTATTAACAATGACGCCGCTTTTCTGTTCCCGGAAAATCGGCGCCGCGAATCGGACCGTGCTGAAGTGCCCCTTAAGATGGACGTCGATCACATCGTCCCAATCGCTCTCGCTCATGTTGTAAATGATTCGCGGCCGAACGATCCCCGCGTTGTTGACCAGGATATCGAGGCGTCCAAAACTTGTCAGCGCAGTTTTGATGATTCGCTCGCCGCCTTCCATCGTGGCGACGTTGTCGTGATTCGCAACCGCCTCTCCCCCACGCGCTCGAATCTCCTCGACAACCTGCGCCGCGACGCTCACGTCGCTGCCGCCGCCCGCGGGACCGCCGCCGAGATCATTCACGACAACTTTCGCGCCCTCGCGCGCGAGCAATAATGCCTCCGCACGCCCGATTCCTCGTCCGGCGCCGGTAACTATCGCGACTCTACCGGCCAGTCTCCGATTCCGCGCGGATTCCGTTGACGACATGCCTTTGCTGCTCTTCAGGATTTCGCCGCGGAACCGGTCGCGATCGCGCCGCACTTGCGCAGTTGTTCCAGGTCCGACGCGCCAAAGCCCCAATCGCGAAGCGCCTCCTCGGTATGCTCGCCGGGCCGCGCGGGCGGCCGTTGAATTGCACTCGGAGTTCGGCTGAATCGCGGCGCTGGACCAGGCTGCACGACGCCGCCGGTCTCGACGAAAGTCCCGCGATGACGATTGTGCGGATGCTTCGGCGCTTCCGACATGCTGAGCACCGGCGCGAAACAGATGTCGCTGCCCTCCATGATCTTGCACCACTCATCGCGGGTCTTGGTGAGGAACAGCGCCTTCAGCCGTTCCTTCATCGCGGGCCATGATTTGCGATCCTGCTGGCGCGGCAACTCCTCGCCCTTCAGACCCGAGAGGCGCAGCAATTCTTCGTAGAACTTTGCTTCGATCGATCCGATCGAAACAAACTTCGCGTCCTTTGTTTCGTAAACTTCGTAGTAGTGGGCGCCCGTGTCGAGAATGTTTTCGCCGCGCTCATCGCTCCACATCCCCGACCCGTGCATCCCGTAGATCGCGGTCATCAGCGACGCGGCGCCATCGACCATCGCGGCATCGACGACCTGACCCTTGCCCGACTTCTGCGCCTCGAGCAGTCCCGCGACCACGCCCAGCGCGAGGTAGAGCGCGCCGCCGCCAAAATCGCCGACCAGGTTGAGCGGTGGTACCGGCGTGTCGCCCTTGCGGCCGATACTGTGCAACGCGCCAGACAGCGCGATGTAATTGATGTCGTGGCCGGCCGCGAGCGCCATCGGGCCCTCCTGCCCCCATCCGGTCATGCGGCCGTAGATGAGGCGCGGATTGCGCTTCAGGCAAGTATCCGGCCCGAGACCGAGGCGTTCGGTGACGCCGGGACGAAAGCCTTCGATCAACGCGTCGGCGCGATCGACCATCCGCAGCACCGCCTCGATTGCTTCCGGGCGTTTCAAATCGAGCGCCACGGAACGGCGGCCGCGATTGAGCAAGCTGTATTTCGTATCCATCGCGACGCCCAGGCCCACGTCAGCGGTGCGATCGATTCGCAAAACATCGGCGCCCATGTCCGACAGCAACATCGCACACATCGGCCCGGGCCCGATTCCGGCAAGTTCGATGATTCGATAGCCTGACAATACACCCATGATTCTGCCCTCCGAGTCAGCGCGACTCGGCATCACCATAACATTAAGTTCGACAAAGAAAATAATGTCGCACGCGACGCGAACTGACTTCGACGATCGTTTGATCCTTGCGCGCCGTCTGCCCTATGCATACCATTTTGGTATGCAGAGACTTGGCTGGACGCTGGTGTTCACCGCCGCCAGCTTCGAACACCTGGCCGAGCGCGACATCGACGCCGATGACGTAGCCGATACGGTGTTTGGCCGCCACGGACCTGCCCGCGTCCGGCGTGGCGGGCGAGGCGTCCGATTGAGGTGGTTCGTCAAGCCCCATCAGCGCATGGCGAGTTCTTGACGTGTGTGCTGCGCGAGGCACAACGCCGCGATCTCGATGAGGAGGGTGCTTTTGTTATACCGCCCTTGATCGAAATCGGTGCTCGATTGGAACTCGATCGATGCGACTGTGCGTAAGCGCGCGTGTCTCCGCGCCTGACGAGATTCGCGGTTACCGCGCTTGGCGGCGAAGCAAAGGAGGACGAAAATGACGAAAAAAACGGGAAAGTTACCTAGCTTCAAGAGCGATCGTGCGGAGCGTGAGTTCTGGAGTCGTCACAGCGTCGAAGAGTTTGACAAAGACCTCGAGGATCTTGATGTCCAGATTCGACCTGCGCGCACAGAGCAGATCGCGTTGCGGCTTTACAAGGACGACTTGGAGAGGCTCAAGAAAGTGGCAAAACGTCGCGGAGTAGGCCACACGACGTTAGCCAGAAATATCGTAGAGCGATGGCTCGCCACATCACAGCGATGACGGAGACAACGTCGGTTGTCGGCTCTTCAGCTGATTAGTTTCACCTTGTCGCGCGTCATACCGCGAAACAAACTCAAAGACTCAGGCGCGGCCGCTCAAGCGCGCCCGCTCCAGCACACCCTCGAAGATGCGCACTGCGACCGCGTCCACCAGCATGCCACCGGCGCCCGCCGCACCGGCGCCATCCTTGATCGCAGCCTGGTACGCGTCGGACATCTTCTTCGCGTTCTCGATTTCATGCGCCGTCGGCGCGAAAACGTCGTTGGCGAGCTCGATCTGACTCGGATGAATCGCCCATTTGCCGACCGCGCCCAGCGTGGCCGCCCACGTCGCATCGCGGCGATAACCTTCGGGGTCTTTGAAATTGCCGAACGGACCATCGATCGCGTCGAGGCCGTTCGCGCGGCATGCCGTGATCATCCGCACGCGCGCATGATGCCATATGTCGCCGGGGTATCGATTCGCCGGGTCAGTCGCGACGCCAAAGCGCATCCCCTGGCTGGCGGAGAGATCGCCAAAGCCGAGAATCAACGCCTCGAGCCGCGGGCAACACCCGGCGATCTCCTCGACCCGCGCCAGCGCCGCGCTCTCCTCGATCAACGCTTCAAGGCCGATCTGCTTTTTCAGTTTGAGCTTGGTCTCGAGTTGCGTGAGCAGCGTGTCGAAGAACCAGATATCGCGCGGGGCCTTGGGCTTCGGCACGATTATGATGTCGAGAAATTCGCCGGCGCCTTCGACCACCTCGATCACATCGTCGTGCGCCCAATGTGTATCGGCGCCGTTGACGCGAACCGCCCGAATTTTCTTGCCCCAATCGAGTTCGCGCAACGCCTGCACCGCGTTTTTGCGGGCGGCTTCTTTTTGCGCCGGCGCAACCGCGTCTTCGAGATCGAGGAAAACCATATCGGCGGCGCTGGTCATCGCCTTTTCCATCATCTTGGGGCTCGAGGCCGGCGTCGAAAGCTCTGATCGTCTGAGTCGAAGCGTCATGATTTCTCCTTCGATGCGTCCGCGATTCCCGCTTCGGCGAGAATCTGTTCGGTATGCTCGCCGAGCAGCGGCGGCCGCGCGTAAATTCCCGACGGCGTCCCGGTGAACTTGATCGGACATCCCGCGATCGTCAGCGGCGGATTGTCGCCGGGCTGTTCAACTTCGACCAGCATGTTGCGCGACTTTGGATGCGGATCGGCGAAGATCTCTTTCGCGTTATTTACCGGTCCCACCGGCACCTTGCCGCCGAGCGCCGNNACCATGTCGAGACGGCGCCGCGCACGAATTCGGCATTGGCGACGCGCTTCGGATTCGTGCGGCATCGTTCGTCGTTGATCAGTTCCGGTCGGCCCATCGCATTGCACAAAATCGCCCAGTGATTTTCTCCGGGCGCCGCGATCGCAAGTGCTCCGTCGAGCGAACGAAAAATATCGAACGGACAGAGCACCGGCGTGCCGTTGCCTTGCGGACCTCTCACCACTCCGGCGCGCGAATAGGTGTAAACGAGCGTTTCGCACAGCGCGAGGATCGCGTCGTACATCGCCACGTCGAGAAA
>PNBD01000015.1:112263-227206 GCA_003135855.1 Deltaproteobacteria bacterium | reverse complement strand
CCGCCCATGCTCTGCGCGACGATATCGAACGCCGGCCAATCCGCGTAAGGACTGCGGCCAGTGCGCGGGTCGCCGAAGCCGCGAATCGCCGCGTACACCAGCGACGGTTTGATCGTGCGCAACTGATCGTAACCGATGCCCGCGCGATCCATCACGCCGGTCTTGGCATTCTCGACGACCGCGTCGGCAGTCTTCGCAAGTTTGAAGATCGCGTCGCGGCCGGCTTCGCTCTTGATATCGAGCACGATGCTCCGTTTGTTGCGATTGACGCTCGCGAAGTAACCGCCGTAGTCGGTGCCGCTACGATCCGCGGGATGCGGCCCCATCACGCGCGACATGTCGCCGCCCGGCGGCTCGACCTNNTTGATCACGTCGGCGCCGAGGTCCGCCAGCAGCATCGTGCAAAACGGACCCGCGAGCGCCTGCGTGAGATCGAGGATGCGCACATCGGAAAGCGGACCGGTGCGCCCGTTCATCGATTTCCCCAATGGCTCCGTCGCTTGATCAACACCGTGCGCTCGCCTTCGAAAACGATCTTCCCGTCCTGCTTGGTGCCCCAATGCTTGAATCGAACGACGCCCGCATCTTCACGGTCTGAGTCGCGCTTCTCGAGCACTTCGGTGTAGGCGTACAGCGTATCGCCGTGAAAGACCGGCGACGTGAATCGGATTCCTGTCAGTTCGAGTTCCGCGAGCGCGTTCTCCCCGGTGTCCTGCATCGTAAGCCCGATACAAACCGAGCCGGTCACCAGTCCGAACACCAGCCGCTGGCCGAATTGCGTGCCCTGCATGCGATGCTCGTTATAGTGGCCGTCGGCGGTGTTGAGCACGAGTTTCGTAAGCATCTGGTTTTCGATCTCGCCGATCGTGGTGCCGCGCGCGTGCCGCAATTTTGCGCCAACTTCGAAATCTTCAAAATAGTTCCCGGCGCCGGTTAGCGTCGACGTGGCATCACTCATCGTTTCGTCCTCGGTAGCAGCCGATCGGAGATGATTCGCTTTTGAATCTCCGAGGTGCCTTCGAAAATTTTGGTCAAGCGCGCGTCACGCCAGTAGCGCTCGAGCGGAAAGTCTTTGGTGTAGCCGTAACCGCCGTGAATCTGCAGCGCCTCGCTGGTTACTCGCTCGGCCATCTCGGACGCGAACAGCTTCGCCATCGAAGCTTCCTTGTCGCAGCGCCGCTTGCTATCGACCTCGGTCGCGACAAAGTACGTAAGTTGGCGCGCCGCTTCGATCTCCGTCGCCATATCGGCCAGCTTGAATCTAATCGCCTGGAACTCCCCGATCGGCTGGCCGAATGCCGTCCGCCGTTGCGCGTATGCAAGCGCGTCTTCCAGTCCGCCCCGCGCAAGCCCGATCGCACGCGCCGCGGTGTGCACCCGCGCAACTTCTAGTCCGCTGACGGTGCCCTTGAACGCGCTTCCTTCGGCGCCGCCCTCGCGCTCGCGGCCGAGCAGCCCGTCGGCGGGCACGCGCAGATTGTCGAAATGCAACTCCCACGTCTTCCAGCCGAAATAACCGATCTTGCGAATCGGCGAGCCTGTGAGTCCGGGCGGAAACTTGCCGCGCTCCTTCAGCACCAGGAATTGGCTGATCCCTTCGTGACGCTTGCGCGGATCCGATGGCTGCTTGGTGCGCGCGAGCACCGAAATAAAATCGGCGCCGTCGGCGAAGGTACACCAGGTCTTGGTGCCATTGAGGACCCATCCATCGCCGTCGCGAGTCGCCTTGCACGATACGTTGGCGAGATCGGAGCCGGCGTCGGGCTCCGACAGCGCCGCCGCGCCCAGAAATTCGCCGCGCGCCATTCGCGGCAGATACTCGCGCCGCTGCGCCTGCGAGAATCCACCGCCCAGTCCATTGCCGCGCGCGATGATGCTCGCGACGCTCATCCATCCGCGCGCCAACTCCTCGGTGATCAAAACGTATTCGAACGCGCCGAGACCGAGCCCGCCGTATTCCTCAGGTATGACGACGCCGAAGTAACCCATCTCCGCGAGCTTGTCGCGCAGTTCCATCGGGATATCGCCCTGTTCCGGATCGAGCTTGTTCGCGATCGGCAGAACCTCGTTCATCGCGAAGTCGCGCGCCGCCTGCTGAATCATTCGCCGCTCGTCAGTCATGTAACTCACAGGGGTGCTCCTCGGCGCTTGGCGACCAGGTTGGTGCGTTCGTATGAGACCACGATTTCATCGCGCTGATTTCGCGCTTCGGTCCGCCACGTCACGATTCCGAAATTGCCGCGGCTGGCGGACTCGCGCTTCGATACGACCGTGCTGCGCGCCGTGAGCGTATCGCCCGGATAAACCGCGCGATGAAATTTCAGCCCGTTGATGCCGAGAAACGGTCCGCCCGCTTCACTCAGGTCCTCCACCGACATGCCAACTACCGTGCACACGACCAACATCGGATTCACCACCACGTCGGGATGACCGTGCGCGCGCGCATACTCGACGTTGAAGTAGAGCGGGCAGTACGCCAGCGTCGCGGTGGTGAACAGCGAATTGTCGCCGGCGTTGATCGTGCGCCCCCAATGATGCGCGAAGACCTGGCCTTCGTTGAAATCCTCGAACGAATGGCCTTTGGTGACGAGCTTGAATTGAGTGAGGTCGGGATCTGCCATGCTGCAAGCGATAGCAGACCTTTTCTTGAGCCGTCAAAAGGACTACTCAGGGCGCAAGACCGTTCGACGAGGTAACGCCGATGGCGATCTTCGATGCTTCAGCTATCGCAGCCGCGGCAAATGCCGACGGTGAATTTCAACTCGCTGCGCGGCTCTGGAACACGGACTTGCGCTTCGATGTCGGCAACGATTCATACATCCTGCGGATGCGCGATGGACGTATCGCGGAGTTCGCGCCGCTCGATGCGTCCACAGCCGCGAGCGTGACCTCCGACGCGCGAATCTCTGCGCCAATCGGCGATTGGCAGGAATTGCTCCGGCCCGTGCCGAAGCCGTTTTTTCAGGATTTGATGGCCGCCATCACGCGCCAGAATTTCACAATGGAGGGCGACCTGCTCGGCTTCCATCCGTACTATCGCGCCACCTGCCGCTTGTTCGAACTGATGCGCCAGACTCAGTCATAGGCGAGGACGGAACTCATATGCCACGTTTCGATACCGCGACCGGCCGCTATGTCTATCTGACGATCGATGGAATCGAGTACCGCGTCTATTTCGAGGAGACCGGCGCTGGCATTCCGATTCTGCTGCAGCACACCGCCGGCGCCGATGCGCGTCAATGGCGGCATCTGCTCGAGGACAAAGAGTTTCAGCGCGATTTCAGAATGATCGCGTACGATCTGCCGTATCATGGGAAGTCGGTGCCGCCGACCGGAATCGAATGGTGGCGGAGCGAGTATCGCCTGACGAAAGACTTCCTGATGAAGTTCGTTGTTACGCTAAGCCGCGAACTCGCGCTCGAACGGCCGGTCTACATGGGCAGTTCGATCGGTGGGCATCTTGCGACCGATCTCGCGCTGCATCATGCGGAGAAGTTTCGCGCGATTATCGGCGTCGAGGCGGCGCTCTCGACTCCCGGCGGATTCGACGATCAATGGTCGCATCCGCGTGTCAGCAATGAGTACAAGGCGAGCGTGATGTACGGACTGATGTCACCCACGAGTCCCGAGAAGTATCGGCGCGAGACTGCGTGGGGTTATAGTCAAGGCGCGCCGCCGGTATTCAAGGGCGACCTCTACTATTACTCAGTCGATCACGATCTGAGTAATACGGCCGAGCAGATTGATACTATGCGCACGCCGCTCTATCTATTGACCGGTGAGTATGATTGGGCGAGTACGCCTGAGATGTCGCAAGAACTCGCGAAACGCATCAAGGGTGCGAAGTACCAAACGATGCGCGGCCTCGGGCATTTTCCGATGAGCAAGGATCCAGCGCGGTTCAAGGAATATATTGCGCCGGTGTTGCGCGAGATTCGCAGTCGCTCACGCTAAACTGGCGGTGTCAACATAACTAGAAAATCATGGCGATCAGCATCTATCCGATAACGCCAGCATTCGTAGCCGAGATCGGCGACGTTGATTTGTCGCGGCCGCTCGATGCGGACGATGTCGCCGCGATCAAGCAGGCATTCTGGGATTATGCCGTGCTGATTTTTCCCGGCCAGGATCTGACTCAGGAGCAGCACGTCGCCTTCGCGAGAAATATCGGACCGATCGAACCCAGCATTGGCGCCTATCGGCCGGATTCGAAATTGCGGCTGCCGCCCGAGCTGGTCGATATCTCGAATCTCAATATCAAAAGCCAGATCTGGGGCGACAAGAGCCGCCTGCGCGGGCTTCAACTCGGCAACCGCCTCTGGCATACCGACAGCTCGTTCAAATTTCTTCCGGCGCGAGCGTCGTTGTTGTACGCGCGCACGATCGCGCCGATCGGCGGCCATACTGAATTCGCCGACATGCGAGCGGCGTATGACTCACTGAATGACGAGCTGAAGCGCAAGTTGCCGGGGCTGATCGCCGAACACGCGCTCGCCTACTCGCGGGCTCGCACCGGCTTCAGTGAATTCTCCGAATCAGAGCGCAAAGAGTTGCCGCCGGTCCCGCAGATGATGGTTCGCACGATCCCCGAGAATGGTCGCAAGTCGCTCTATATCGCATCGCATATCGGCCGAATTTTGGGCATGCGTGATGACGAGGCACATGCGCTCGTCGATCGACTGATTGCGCATGCGACGCAGCGCCAGTTCGTGTACACCCATCGATGGCGCCTGCACGATCTCGTGATGTGGGACGACCGCTGCACGATGCATCGCGGCACCGAATTCGACGACCTGCGCTGGACGCGCGACATGCATCGCGCAACCGTGTCGGACATCGCGAATACCTGCGAGCAGGAAGGCGTCGCGATTCCCGCGCAATCTTGAGCGCGCCGCCGTCGGTCGTTAATCGCGACTCGTCACCGCGTCAGGTCTGTTACCAAATCATCGTCGCAGCGCGCGGCTTACCGCCTTTGGCTCGCGCGCGATGACGGTCAAAAAAATGCGCGCCGTTCTGTCCGGCGTCCTGCGATGCTGCTCCCAATCCTGCACGGCGGCGATGGCGAACCCGAATCGCCGGGAAAACTCCGATTGAGAGCAATTCAGTTTTTTCCGCAACGCCTTGACATCGACATCATCCGGCACATGCACAACGAAGCCATCGGTGATTTCACCCCGCACGATAGCGCGAGCTTCCTTGGCCGCTTTGATGAGCCTCGTTCCAATCTTAGACATGACGCTTCGCTCCCTTCCGTGATCACGCGATACGCACCTCTCTTTCCTTTGCCGCGACCCGCAATCCGGACCTTTCTGGCGCCGCCAGTACCGCCGATTTCGTCACCCACTTCCGGATGGTTGGCGATCATCTCAACCACTGCCTCCCTCTCCGCCTTCCGTCAGGCCGGCGGCCCTGGCATCAGCGAGATAAGACGGTGTCTCGACGACCGTATGCATTGCTAACAGCATACGGCATTGCCGTATACGTCAAAGGATTGGTTGTGCGCTACCCGCGACTCGTCATCTCGCCACCGGCGGCAGCAACCGAAGTTCCTGGAATCTGCGAAACCATTTGTACATCATGTCTTTTGAATCCATGCAGTCGTGGAATCCAGCCTGCCGCGCCTTGATCGTACTCACCAGCATCGGGCGGCTCACGAGCCCGCTTCCAACTTTGGTGCCGTACGCAAAATACGCATCGGCGAAGTAAAACGATTCGCCAACGTAGGCGTGCAGATCGGTGGGCGCATCGAGATTGTATTTCTTCACGATCGCGGCCCACTCCTTCTGATGCTTTGGCATTTCTTCCGCGAGCAGCATCGGTTCGGGCGGCCCGACCTCCATCCCGAGCGCATCGGCGACCGCGGGCCACAAATCGTCCCACGACGCGACGTCGCCATTCGTGCTGTTGAAAGTCTCGTTGCCGCACGCCGGCGTCACTGCGGCCCACTCCATCATTTTCGCGAGCAGGTCGACATCGACCATCTCGAACACCGACGGCGCACCGCCCGGGAATGACAGTGGCAGATCAGCCTCGCGTCGAATCGCGCCGTACACGCCGATCGGAGGAATCAGATTCAGATTGCCGCCGATCGCTTCGCCTATCACGGCTTGCGGCCGCAGGATCGTAAAATGCCACGGCTTGCCCGCTTGTTTGGCGCGCAGATAATCCTCTTGCAGCCAGTAGAAGTTCGCGTGCTGATGCCGCGGCGCACGCTCACGCGCTGGAATTGGTATCGGACCGAGATGCGCGCCGTATGCTTTCGTGCCCTGCAGCAGCGTGACGTGCTGGAGATTTTTCGCCGCGGCTTCGAGCGGATCGAAGAAATTTTGCAGCATCGCGAGATTCGCCTGCATCTGTTGCGGATCGCGCCAACCCGCGAGCAGTCCCGGCTGCTCACTCACCGCGGCATAGACGACGTGCGTGACGTCGGACATCTGCCCGATTACTTCGCGGCATTTTTGTTGATCGAATAGATCGACCGACACCAGATTGGCGCGCTCGATTTTGCGCGGCAGCCGGCGCGAAACCGCGGTCACCTCCCAGTCATCGAGTTGGGCAAAATGACGCACTGCGGCAAAGCCGACCAGCCCCGACGCGCCGGCAATCAGGATTTTTCGCTTAGCCACTGTTGCCCTCCGACCGGCGGTCAGACTTCCACTCAGGCGAACGTGAAGCGGATGCCGGCGATCAGCACTTGATCGTCGCTCACTCGCCGATGCAGTTTTTCCGCCGCATCGAGCAACCGTTTGCGATCCACGACTGCGAGCTCGATTCCACCGAGTCCTTCGCCGCGGCCATCGGTCGCATCGACGAAGCGCAACTTGGCGTTTTCCAGTTGCAGAGTTGGATTGCCATGCGCGTCTTTGGCGACTGGAGTCTCGAGTATCTCACCCCATCGCACAGCGAGGCCGTTGCGATCAGGCGATTGAATTTCCGCCGCCGTGATCGCGCGCACAACGTCGGTCCGCACCGCCGGCTTCCAGTTCTTCCCCGCGGGAGCCCACGGACCGTCCGGCGCTTCGCCGCCGTGCTGAAAATCGACTTCCAGAAACGAGCCGCCGGTGTCGCGCGGATGAAGTTGCATCGCGCAATATGTGGCCGAGTCGTCCTCCATCACCTTGCGAATCTTAAGCTCGGCGACGCGGCGCTTGCGAGGCGCGTGATCGTCGCATTGCAGAATCACCATGTACCCGCCGTCGCCGGCGCGACGCTCGAGATAACGTCCGCCCGCAGTGTTGGGCTGAATCGGCGCGACCACTTCGATGAATTGGCTGCCCACCGGCAGCAGCGCGTTCTCGAGACCGAAGACCTTCACTCCGGGATCGCGATGACCGACCTCGAGGCCGAACACCGCGCGCAGTTCATCGATGACCGGAGCGAGTTTGTTCGCGACCAGGGCAAGCTGACGCAATCGTAGCCACATGTTTGAAACCTCCTCTATCGTCCCTGAAATCTTGGTTTGCGCTTTTCGACCTTGGCGGCGAACGCCTCCCGCGTATCCGCAGTGGAAAACATCGGGATGTGGCGCGCCGTTTCCAGTGCGATGTAACTCTCGAAGTCCATCCTCTCCGCCTCGATAAAATTCGACTTCATCGTGCGTAGCGCGATCGGAGCGGCCTCGCCCAGTCGCTCGACGATCGCCCCGACCTCCTGCCGGAAACGATCATCGGAAAAAACCCGCGAGACCAGGCCGATCCGCAGCGCCTCCTCCGCATCGAATTTCCCGGGCAAAAAATAAATCTCACGCGCGCGTGCGGCGCCGATGATTCTTGGCAGCAGCCACGGACCGCCCATGTCGCCGGCCACGCCCACGTCGAGAAAAGCGGTATTGAAGCGCGCCGATGTCGCCGCGAAACGTAGATCGCACGCGCAGGCCCATCCAAAGCCCGCACCGGCGCACGCGCCATTGATCGCGGCGATCGTAACGGCCGGCATATTGTGCAGGAGAACGGGGATGCGGAAATCGAAAGTCGGCGGACGAGTATCGGAATCGTCGGCATCGCGATCCCCCTCGACGATCCCTTGCAGGTCCGCGCCCGCGCAAAAGCCACGGCCCGCGCCGGTGAGCACCAGCACGCGGACTTGCGGATCCTCAGCGACGGCCGCGAGCGTATCGCTCATCTCGCGCATCATGCGCCCCGCGATCGAGTTCAAACGCTCGGGCCGATTCATCGTCAGCGTCGCAATCGCGCCGGACTTCTCATAGCGAATCGTCTCGAAATTCGCGCCGCTCATATTTTTCCTCCTCTGAGGCGCTGAAACCGCGGCGGACGCCGCTCGACGAATGAAGCCACGCCTTCAATCGCATCAGGATGAACGAGCGCCTCGCGCATCGATACGTCCGCATCGCGAATCGCGGTTTCCATTCCGAGCGACAAGTGTCGATAGACCTGCGATTTGATTACCGCGATCGAACGCGGCGACACGTTCGCGGCGAGCTCGCGTATATAGGCGCAGGCCTCGGCAACGACCCGATCGCCCGGCACGATGCGATCGACAAAGCCGAGCCGGATCGCTTCGGCGGCATCGAACCGTCGCGAACTCCAGAGCAGATCGAGCGCACGGCTCGGCCCCACCAGGCGCGGCAGGATCCAGCTCGTGCCGTGTTCCGCGATCAGCCCGCGCTTCGAGAAAGCGGTCGTGAAGCTCGCGCTCTCGGCCGCGAACCGCAGATCGCACATCATCGCGAGCACAAAGCCGCCGCCGGCGGCGACGCCATTGACCGCGGCAATCACCGGTTTCGGAATCCGCAACAGGTAGCTGAACAGCGCGGGCAATTCGTCCGCCGGCGGATTCGCATCGCCACTCGGCTCGGTCCCGGAAGCGGAGCGCGCCAAATCGGTGGTGTCGAGGCCGGCGCTGAAGGCGCGGCCGGTACCGGTCACGACGATCCCAACCGCGGATTCGTCGGCGCCTGCGCGCTCGACCGCGTCGCGAATTTCCGCGATCATCCGGTAGGTGAAGGCGTTGAGCTTCTCCGGACGATCGAGCCGCACCACAGCGACCGAGTCCTTTATTTCCAACCTCACATTCGACTGATCATGGCTCACGCGCTGTCCTCCGCGAACCGACGCTTCGGCGCCCTTCGATCTTGCTACAACTCAACCATGCGCATTTACAAGTTGCGCGATACGGCTCATGCGAAGTACGCTGACCGCTTTGACGAGGTGATTACAAGTGACGAAGCTACTCGAGCAATTCGATTTCAGCGGTAAGGTCGTGGTCATTACCGGAGGCAGCCGCGGACTCGGTCATGCGATGTCGCTGGGATTCGCATCGGCGGGCGCAAAAGTCGCCGTCGCAAGCCGCAAACTGGATTCCTGCGAAGCGACCGTCAAGGAAATTCGCGCGCTCGGCAGCGACGCGTCGCCGCACGCGATGCACGTTGGAAAATGGTCGGATTGCGATCGCCTCTTCGAGGAAGTTTACGCGCGCTGGGGCCGCGCCGACGTGCTGATCAATAACGCCGGCTTGTCGCCACTTGCGCCGTCGCTGCTCGAGACAAACGAAGAGTTGTTCGACAAGGTGATCGGCGTGAATCTCAAAGGACCGTTCCGATTGTCGGCGCTCTTCGGATCCCGGATGGCGGCGGGCGACGGCGGCGCGATTATCAACGTGTCTTCGACCGCCTCGATTCGACCCGGTGCCGACACAGCACCCTACTCCGCGTCCAAGGCCGGGCTAAACGCGCTGACGATCGCGCTCGCACAGGAATACGGCCCGAAGGTGCGCGTCAATTGCATCATCCCTGGACCTTTCCATACCGATATCAGCAAAGGATGGTCGCGCACGGAGGAGTTCACGCGGCGGGCGCGCGCGAATTTTCCGCTGCAGCGCGCGGGCGAGCCCGACGAAATCGTAGGCGCGGCGATTTACTTCGCGAGCCCGGCGGCGAGCTTCACCACCGGCACTACGCTGGTGATCGACGGCGGCTCGTCGAGTCCCTTCGTCAAGACACCGCACGAGTAATCGAGCAATCCGCTAGTCGCGGTAAAACGTATCGACGATCGCCTCGCGGTATTCGCCGAGCCGATTGCCGCCGACGAAATATTGCGGTGGCGACAATGTCATCGAGTCCGCGTATTGCCACATCTTCTCGACGCGCTCGCGCGCCTCGTCCGGCGTGCCCGCGATCGCGAATGTCGTCACCATCTCGTCGGGAATCGCTTTGAGCATCGCGGCCGAATCATTTCGCTGTGCGGCTTCGATCGCCGCGTTCGCCTCGGCGCCGAATCCGTGCGCCGCGTAGTATTTCTGATACTGCGCAATGCTCGAATAGAACGCGACCGTGCCGCGCATGTCATCGATCGCCTGCTTGCGATCGCGCGCCACCGCCGCGTAGTTCCACAAATTCACATGGAACTGCTCGCGCGTGCGACCTTGTTCCGCGAGAGTTTTTTCGAGCCGCTGCGCCTGCTCGGCAATCCAGCGCGCCGACCATACCGGATGCCCCAGCAATCCGTCGGCGACCCGCGCCGCGAGCAGCACCGTATTTTCGAACAGCGCCGGCACATAGATCGGTATCGAGCTGCGCGTCGGTTTTCGATTGTTGAAGCCGGTCAGGTCGAGCTTGTGATATTTGCCGTCGATCGCGCCGAGCTTGCCGCTATGCCCTTGCTCGATGATCGAGCGGACCGTCTGCACGACCTCGCGCAGATGCTCGACCGGTTTTCCATACACGATGCCGTGCAAACGTTCATTCATGGTACGCACGCTGGTGCCAAGTCCAAGCACCACGCGGCCGCCGCTGATCCGATCGAGATCGAGTGCGCTCAGCGCGGTTTCCATCGGGCTGCGCGTAAACGCGAGCGCGATTCCGCTGCCCAGCTTGATCCGCTTGCTCGCCATCGCGACCGCCGCCAGCGTCACGAATGGCGGCGAGTGTAGTTGCGGCGACCACACCCCATCGAGCCCGAGCTCTTCGAAACGCCGCACGACTGATTCGAGTTCGGCAGCCGGCATCGCCTGCAGGATTTCCCAGTATTTACGCTTCATCCACTTCCTCAATGATTCTCGGGCGCGATGCTCGATAGAAAATCGATCACGGCCGCATTGAATGCCTCCGTCTGATCGATATTCGACGCATGCCCCGCGTTTGCGATCACGACTTTCCTCGCGCCCGGAATCTTGCTCGCCATGTAATCCGTCGCTTTGAGAAATGGCGTGTCGTTCTCTCCGACCAGGACCAGCGCCGGCACCTTGATGTTCGGCAACGAATTCATGACGCGCGCGTCATGTTGCGTGAGCATTCCGCGCGCCGCCTTCGCGAGTCCGGTCGCCGATTTGTGAACGCTGGTCCGCCGCTCGGGACTCATCTGTTGTAAATACGCGAGGCCCTCCGATTCCAGCTTCGCGCCGGTGTCGCGCGCTGCAACATTCCACGCCTCGCGCGCCGCGTCGTTCTTGTATCCGGGACCGGTGTCGATGATGAGCAGCGCGCGCACCCGGCCGGGATACGCCACATTAAATGCGAGCGACATGTAGCCGCCGAGCGACAGCCCGCCGATGATCGCGCGATCCTTCGCGCCGACTGCATCGAGTAGCGCGGCCATATCCGTCACTGTCGCCGCTTCGCTGTAGAGCGTCTCATCCTCGGGATAGTCGCTGTTGCCGTGGCCGCGCATGTCCCACAGCACCAGCTTGTGATTCTTCGACAGCGCGTCGATTTGCCCTTGCCACATCGCGGCGGTCGCTGAATAGCCATGAGTCAGCAGTATCGTCGGGCCGCGTCCGTACACTTCGTAGTACAGATTCACGCCGTCTCGTTTCAGTATCGCCATTTCGCGCCCTCGTCTTGATGATTAGCGATTCACTTGCCGATAAATCGTCCTGGCCGCCGCTCAGCCACAGCCTTCACGCCTTCGCGATGATCTTCGGTTTTTGAAAGCCAGTTCTGCTCGACGAATTCGAGATCGGTTTGCGCCTTCACCGCTTCCGCGAGTCCGCGGCGCATCGTCGCCCGGGTTGAGAGCACCGCGAGCGGCGCATTCTCCGCGATTTCTTTCGCGAGACCGGTCGCCGCCTCGCGCAGTCGCGCCGGTTCCACCAGCATGTCGGCGAGTCCCCACGCAAGCGCCTCTTCGCCCGTGATCCGCCGCCCCGTGTAAAACATCAGGTTCGCCGCCTGTTGCCCGATCAGCCGCGGCAGCGTGTGCGTCAAGCCGAAGCCCGGATGAATTCCGATTTTCACGAAGTTCGCCGCAAAGCGCGCTTCCGGTGACACGACGCGAAAATCCGCGACCAGCGCGAGTCCGAGACCGCCGCCGATCGCGGCGCCTTGAATCGCGGCGACCACCGGCTTCTTGCACGAGAATAACCGCACACCCTCCGAGTAAAGCGGATTCCCGCCGCGAGGCGAGTCGGAGCCGGCCGTGCTGCTGAGCGAACGCTCGACGAAGTTGGCGCCGGCGCAAAACGATTTGCCTTCCGCCGACAGCACGATCGCGCGACACGCGGGATCTGCATCGAGCGTGTTGAACGCGTCCGCGAGATTTCTGATCAGTTGGACATCGAAGTAGTTGTGCGGAGGCCGATGAATTTCGACTTGCGCCACATTGTCGTTCAATGCGACCGACGCATCGCCGTACTTTTGTTCCGTCATGATGCTTTCTCCTCGTGCTCGCCGTTCGTCATCGTTTGAGGCCTAGCAAGTTTCGCGCGATTACCCAGCGATGAACCTCGGTCGGCCCTTCGTATATCCGCATCGCGCGCACTTGCGACGCCATCAGTTGCAACGGCATCTCCTTCGTCATGCCCATCGCGCCAAACGTCTGCATCGCGTGATCGATGATGCTGGTCGCCATCTCGGTGCCGAAAACTTTGATCATCGACGCCTCGGTGCGGGCCTCGCGGCCCTCGTCGATCTTCCACGCCGCATCGTAGGCCATCAGCCGGCACGCGTGAATCTGCGTCGCCGCATCGGCCACCCACCATTGAATCGCCTGGCGCTCCGAGAGCGGCGCGCCGAACGTGCTGCGTTGCGGCGCATATTCGCAGATCATGTCGAGCGCGCGCTGCGAAAGTCCCACGCACCACGCCGCCATCTGCACGCGCCGCGTCGAGAGCCGAAGCTGCATAGGCGCAAATCCGCGGCCGAGCTCGCCGAGCAGTTTCGCGACCGGCACGCGGCAATCCTCGAGCACGATCTCATAAGTATAGATTCCGCCGATCATCGGAATTTTGCGCGCGATGTTGAAGCCGGGCGTTCCTTTGTCGATCAAAAATGCCGAGATGCCGCCGCGAGTGCCCGCGCCCTTGTCGGTGACCGCCATCAGGATCGTGAAATCGGCGTCGGCTGCGCGGCTCACCCAGATTTTGCGTCCGTTGATCACCCACGAGTCGCCGTCGCGCACCGCGCGCGTCTTCATCGACGCCGGATCGGCGCCCGCGCCCGGCTCCGAAATCCCAATCGCCGAAGTCATCTCGCCGCGTGCGTAGGGCTCGAGATATTGCGCGCGCTGCTCCGCGTTGGCAGTCGCCATCAGCATCCGCAGGTTCGGCGAATCGGGCGGCAACGTGTACGGCGTGACGGTTCTGCCGATCTCTTCGTTGACTCCATTCATCGCGATCATCGGCAAGTCCGATCCGCCAACTTCCTTGGGCGCATCGAGGCCCCACAAGCCGAGCTCGTGCGATTTCTTGTCGATCCGCTCGCGCTCGACAGCCGTCAGGATCGTACCGCCGCCCGACGCTTCGCGTTCGAGCACGCTTTTTTCGAGCGGGATCAGTTCATCGTCCACGAAGCGGCGAACGAGATCCTGGAGCATCCGATGTTCTTCGCTCAGCGCAAAATTCATTTCTTCTCCTGGACGCTGACCACGTGCCCGCGCGCTATCGCGGCAGGCCGACCAGTTGACGCCCCATGATGACGCGTTGAATCTGGCCGGTGCCCTCGACGATGTTCAACGCCTTCACGTCGCGATACAGCTTCTCGATTAGATGATCGCCGCGCGCACCGACCACGCCGAGCAACTCCATCGCCAGCGTCGCGATGTCCTGTGCGATTTCCGCGGCGTACACTTTGCCCATCGACGCTTCGACGATATTCGGTTTGCCCTCGTCGGCGAGCCACGCGGATTTCAGCACCATCAGCCACGCCGCGCGCAGTTTTCTCTGAAACAATTCGAGCCGGTCGCGGACCCGAATCTGTTTCATCAGGTCGTTGGCTCGCGCAAACGAAATCGATTCATCCAATGCGGCGCGCGCAATTCCGATCGCGCTCGCGGCGACGCCCGGCCGCGACGCGTTCAGGGTGCCCATCGTCGATTTGTAACCCTTTACGTTCTTGTCGCTCTGCTCCGGCTTCTCCGATGCGCGATCGCCTTCACCGAGCAGATTGTTTTCCGGAATTCGACATTCCTCGAGCGTGAACGAGGTCGACTCGTACGCTTTGAGTCCCATTTTCTTTTCGATCTTGAAGCCACCGAGCCCCGGCGTTCCCTGCTCGACGAAGAACGCCCGTTGGCCCGCGCGGCCTTTGTCCGGATCCGCATTTGCCTGCACCAGGATCCAATCGGCGCGGCTGGCATTGCCGATAAAACACTTCGCGCCGCTCAGCACCCAATGCTTACCGTCCCTGCGCGCGCGCGTCTTGAAGTTCGCGGTATCGGAACCTCCGCTCGGCTCGGTGAGCGCAAAACTCGCCCAGCGCGGGCGATCAGGCTCGAGGAACGGTCCCAGAAATCGCTGCTTCTGCTCTTCGGTTGAGGACGCCAGCACGATCCCTTCGGGCAGTCCCACCCCGGGATTGGCGATCGTCATGCCGCGATCCCAATACGAAGTTTCCTCGCCGAGGATCACGCTCTTGACGACTCCGTCCGACGATCCGCTCGACGATTTTCCGCCCGCCCCATGCCATCGCGTCCGCCCTCCGCCGTGTTCGAGGTAGCGGCGAAAATAAAGATGGTCCACCGGCAACGGCGCGCCGTTCCGATCCGCCTCGAGGCCCGCCGGGCGCACTTGGCGTTCTCCCCACTCGCGCGTCTCGTCAATCTCTTTGCGCAACTCTTTACTTATTTCGAAATCCATTTGGCGCCTCGTTTCTGAAAACAGAGTATCTCGGCAATAGTCAGTCGGCTCACTCCAGGAATTTGCTGGCGTCGTCGCGCGCGCGATCGATACCGCCCATCCAGAGGCCCAGCGCCCGCGATTCGCGCATCGCCTTTTCGACTGGATAATCCTGCATGAAGCCGTGGCCGCCGAGAATTTGCACGCCGTTCGGCCCGATAAATCGCGACGCTTCGACCGCTTCGACAAACGCCGCCGCGCTCTCCTGCGTCCCGTCCTCGCCGCGGTCAATTTTCAGCGCCGCGTCGTGCACCAGCAGGCGCACGCTCTCGACCGCCGTGTACATATCGACGATCAGAAACGCCAATCCCTGGTGATGCGCGATCGGACGTCCGAACGCTTCTCGATTCATCGCGTAGTTGCGCGAGAACTCGCTCGAATGACGCAGGACTCCGAGCAGCAGCGACGCCGCGTAGAGTCGCGCCTTGGCCAGCGCCTGCGCCGCTTTTCTCGCATCCTGCCATTGTGCGATTACCGGCGCGTGCTCCAGCCTGAGCGACGAGGCGCCTGCGGCGCGCAAACCACTGCCCCGCAAGGGCTGCAATGAACTTCCGTGCTCGACGACGCGCGCGCCCGTGTCGCTCAGAATGACCACCAGGTCGGCGCGACTGCTGGGAATCCACGGCACCGCGCCCGACACTCGGCCATGCTCGACATCGAAGGTGCTGTCCGACTCAAGCACCAGCACCGCACGTTTACCCTCGGTCTCGAGTATCGGTCTCGCGAATTGGCTCAGTGCCTTGAGTCCGCCGAAGGCGTCGAGCACATAGAACGCGGGTCCCAAACGATCCAATGCCAGTGCGGCGCCGGGATCGACGGCGCCCATTTCCTCGTTGACCAGCACGCGCGCAAGCATTCCAAGTCCGCTGCCGCCGAGACTCTCCGGCAACTCGAGCCGGTCGAAACTGGCCATCGCAAATTCTTTGCATACGTCGTCATCGACGCGTCGCTCTGACTCGAAGACTCTGATCTTCGGCAGGATCCGCTCGTTCGAAAAACTGCGGATCGTATCGACAATCAGTTCGAGATCTTCGTTCAATGAGAAATCAATCACGCTTTTGGACCTTCCCCGTTCACGACCAGATAGCTACTAACTCTGTCACCTGCGCATCTACTTACTTGCTATACTCACTTTCCGAGCCATTACTCACTTTCAAAAAGTAGGTAGATGCTGGATGTCCTTGTACTTGTAGTAACCTGGACCGACGCCATACTCCATAATTCCAAATCCGGTGTCGCTGCCGCATCGCCACTCGATCAGATGATCGCTGAGCGTGCTCGCCTCGCGCAGGATCGCCGGGTCGTTCAGATCCCAAACTTCATGCTCGCAGTAGTACTCACCCCGATGGTCGCCCTGTTGCCATCCGCGATAACCACCGTAACCACCGCCCTTCAAATGCCATCGCGGTGGATGCGTTACGAATGAGACGTGCCGCTTTTCTCCGTTCTCGAAAAACAAATCAATTTCGCCGCCTTTCAGTGTCTGCACGACGCCAGTTGGATCCCAGCGAAATTCCTGCTCCGTCCTTTCGAGAATCCAGCCAGGCTCGGTCTTCTGATCGAGTGGCCGCGCAACTTCGCCGGTCAAGTAGCTGTAGCGGCCCGCCTTGCGTTCGACAAAGCGCCAATGAAGCGCGTAGTCGGAGAACTGCGCTACCGACCAACTGAACAAAAAGGGTGCGAACGTCGTCTGCTGCGATGCCGCGCTGTCGGTCCGGAGCGGCCGCCGCGTTCCCCACGAGCGATCGCGATGACCCCACCAATCGCTCTCGCTCATCGCCACGCTCTTGCCCGGAATCTGCAATTGTCCGCGCGCCCGCCCGACCTGATCGAAGCGCGAGATGTCCTGCACGACGCGTCCATTGCTGCGCCGAAAATCGTGCTCCTCTTCGTGAAGATTCATCGTTCCCGTCCATTCGATATCGAAACCTATTCCCGACGGATTTTCTCCGAGCGTCATCCGAAATCGTTTGAGGCCCTCCAGAATTTCAATCGACAGCGGGCCGATTTTGATCTCGTGCGGATTCGGACGCAGAGTCCTCGATGCGCGAAAATTATGTTGCTTCCCTTGATGCCATACCGTGGCGAATCCGTCCTGCACGTTCCGGTTTGGATATTGCCCGATGCCGCAGCCGACGATCATGTCCTTGTTGGTAACGTCGTAGAGGCTGATATAAACGCGCTCGGTCCAATTGGGATCGCTCGTGTAAACGTGGTCCATCGTGGTCGGTAATTGATGGCAAAGGAATTCGTCCCACGGCGTCAGCATCTACTCATTCTCCACCCGAACTGTGCAATCGCTCAATACTCACTTCTATACTCTGTCAGAAGCCAAGCGCTTTGGCCGCCATATCAAGTACGACCGGCACTGAGTATGTAGTACGAGCCAGCCGCAAATCCTTGTTCCTGCCATCGGCGAAAAGACTCGAGGCGCTGATCCAGAAAGCGGTGCTGCGCATCATGTACAGAATTTCATAGTAGCGGCACACGTCGAGATCGACCCTAAGGCCGGTGAGCCGCTGATAGTGTTCGAGAAAGTATTCACGCTCGACGACGCACGAAAGAAGCGCCGAGCCTTCGCGGTTCAGATCCGACAGAACGTAGGCAACGTCATACATCGGATCGCCGATAACCTGCAGCTCCCAATCGATCACCGCGGCAATCGCATCGTCGCGGATGATCAAGTTGCCCGTCCGATACGCCCCGTGCACGAATGCCAGCCGCTGCGCGGCAGGAGCGTTGGCTTTCAGCCACATCAATAGCTCCGTCAGTACCGGCTCAGGCTTGTGACCCGACTCCGCGATTAGCGATTCCCATTTGGCAATTTCACGAAGCGCAAAATCCTTTCCTTCGCCCGGCACCCCGATGAAATCCAGGCCCGCGGCGCGCCAATCGAGACTGTGCAGCCTCGCCAGTGTCTCGACAAAACTGAGCGGTAATTTTCCACGTCGCGCCGCCTCCGCATACTTTTCTTTGCCCGCTCGCGACCACGGATTTGGAACCTCGCCCTCGATCTTTTCCATTATGAAAAATGGTCCGCCTAGCAGCGCGGGATCGTCTTCGTACCAATAGACACGCGGCGTCGGCACCTCAGTAGCTTCGAGTGCTTCGAGAACTCGATATTGACTCTTCAAGTCTGAAAATTCGCGCAGCAATGCCGCGCCGGGATCTTTTCGCAAGCACATGCCGCTTTCGATCGTCTCGCCGTTCTCTCGCCAGCGCGCCTTGAAGACGTAAATCTCGTGCGACCACCCGCCCGCCAAATGAGTGAATTCGCTCAAGCTGATATCGCGCGCGTTCGGCAGTTTCGTCTGCAGAAAATCGCGGATTATCTCGGGCGTCGATTGTTTCGCCTTCACTTTGCGATCACCCTTTGTTTTGCGCCGCCACTTTCAGATCCTGCTCGAGCAATTCGCGCAGCGCCTGTCGAATCCGCCGATTCGCGCGGGTGAAAATTTCCTCGCCGAGTTTTTCGCGCTGCGAGTAGAGTCTCTCGATCACGCCGCACAAGCGACCTTCGCGATTGTCGCCATCGACCTTCGCGATTTCGGCTCCGTCAAGCAATTTCGCCAAATCCGCAAACACCGAATCGAGCGCCGCTTGTTTCGCGCTCTCGATATCGCTCCGTTCCGTAACTTGATGTGAGACGAATTCCAGAATTACTGCAGCCATGAATGCCTGCGATTTCGCGTAGGGATCCACAATCGCCGGCGCAATTACCGTGCGCAGCGACGTGATTACTTCATCGAGCAGTCGTTTGGCCGGGATCATGCCAGATACTACGAATGAATACCCCGGAAAAACAAATTCGATCTCACGCGCGTCGCCAGCTTGCCGCTCCTTGACAACTTGAGATTACGTTGAATAGTTCTCAGGCTCACCATTCGTTCCCGGCGAACACGGAAAAGCGATGAACACTATCAAGGACAAAGTTGCGATCTGCGGAATCGGCGAAACCACGTATTACAAGCGCGGGACGGCGCCGGTGCCCGAATTTCGCCTCGCCTGCGAAGCGATCACCAAGGCCGCCGACGATGCCGGCATTCCGGTCACCGACATCGATGGCTTCGCTTCGTACAGCAACGAACGCAACGACGCATCGCGAGTGGCAACCGCCCTCGGCCTGCCGCATTTCTCATTCTCGAATATGTTCTGGGGCGGTGGAGGTGGCGGCGGCTCCGGCGCTGTTGCCAATGCGGCCGCTGCGGTCGCGGCCGGTTATGCGAAGTATGTCGTCGTCTATCGCGCACTCGCGCAGGGACAGTTTGGACGCTTCGGCCAGGCCGCTCCCGCCAAAACGATCTCAGGCGACTTCGCCTATACGCTGCCGTACGGCCTGATGTCGCCGGCGCAAATGTTCGCGATGCGCGTGCGGCGCTTCATGCATGAGCATCATGTCGAGCAGGAGGCGTTCGCTGCGGTTGCGCTCGCCAGTTATCATCACGCCCAATTCAACCCGCGCGCCGTGATGTACGGCCGGCCGCTGACGCGCGAGGCCTACTATGAATCGCGCTGGATCGTCGAGCCGTTTCATCTCTACGACTGCTGCCTCGAGAACGACGGCGCCGCTGCCTGCATCGTCACCAGCGCCGAGCGCGCGCGCGATCTCAAACCCAAGCCCGCGTATCTGATGGCGGCGGCGCAGGGTTCCGACTATCGCCAAAACGCGCCCGCCCACAATGCGCCCGACTATGCGACTTCAAACTTCAAGACCCTGGCGCCGCGTCTGTTCGAAATGGCGGAAATCGGACCGCAGGATGTTGACGTGGTTCAGGCCTACGAAAATTTCACCGGCGGCGTCGTGATGAGCCTGGTCGAGCACGGCTTCTGCGATGCCGACGCGGTGATGGATTTCTGCGTGTACGAAAATTTTGCGTGGCCGAACGGCAAGCTCCCGCTCAACACCAGCGGCGGAAATCTCGCCGAGTGCTACATGCATGGCCTTGAGTTGGTGCTCGAGGCGGTTCGCCAGGTGCGTGGCGCCTCGACTTGTCAGGTTAAGGACGCCGCGATTTCGATGGTCGTGTCGGGACCGATGGTGACGCCGGTCAGCAGTCTAATCCTGCGCGGTTGAGGTAGTCGCGATGCCCACTGAACAGCATTCAGCAAAATCCGTTCTGCCAGAGGGATTGCCCGCCCCTCAGTCAACGCGCGACGGACTCGACCAAGGATTCTGGGACGCCGCGCGACGACACGAATTGGTGGTCCAACGCTGCAACGATTGCGCGACCTTCCAATTCGGCCCCGAGTGGATTTGCCACAACTGCCGTTCAACCAACCTGGGATGGCATCGTGTGTCGGGACGCGGCCGCGTCTACAGCTGGGAACGCGTGTGGCATCCGGTCCATCCCGCTCTGCGCGACGCGTGCCCCTACATGGTTGTCCTCGTCGAACTGCCCGACGCGGGAAATGTGCGAATGGTTGGTAATCTCACTGGCGACGCGCGCGACGAACTGACTATAGGCACTCCGGTCGAAGTAGTATTCGAGGATCACCAACCGGGATTCACGCTGGTCCAGTGGCGGCGAGCATGACGTCCTGCGCGCGAGATTGAAGCAAGGAGAAAATAAATGGCCGGTCCGCTAAACGGCATCAAGGTACTCGATCTCACCAAGCTCGCGCCAGGACCTTATTGCACGATGATCCTTGGCGACATGGGCGCCGACATCATCAAGATCGAGGAGCCGGGTCCACCGACCGGTCGGCGTGCGCAGCAAGCGGGCTCGGCGAAGCCGATGAATACCGGCGGCGATGGCCCATCGTTCAGCGCGCTCAATCGCAACAAACGATCGATCGGAATCAATTTCAAGAGTGAGGCGGGCAAGCAAATATATTTTCGGCTAGCCGATCAGGCCGACGTCGTGGTCGAGGAGTATCGCCCCGGCGTCGCGGCTCGCCTCGGTATCGACTACAAAGTTCTCTCCGCGCGAAATCCGAAGCTCATCTATTGTGCGATAACCGGCTTCGGACAAACCGGTCCGTATCGCGACCTCGTCGGTCACGATATCAACTACATCGCGACCGCCGGCGTTTTGTCGTTGATGGGCCGCGATCCAAATGGACCGCCGACCATTCCGCATAACTTGATCGCCGACTACGCGGGCGGCGGGATGCACGGCGTTATCGGCGTGATGGCCGCGATCATTGCTCGTCATCAAACCGGCCGTGGCCAGTACGTCGATATCTCGATGATGGACGGCAGCCTCGCCCTGCTCGCGCAGGCGTTTTCGAGTTTCTTCGCTAATCACAAAATTCCGCGGCGCGGCGAGGCGGCCGACGACGGCGGCATTCCGCACTACGATTGCTATTTGACCAGCGACGGCAAGTACATCACGGTCGCCGCGATCGAGCCGTGGTTCTTCGCCAATCTGTGCCGTCTGGTCGGCCGCGACGATCTGATTCCGCACGAGTTCAATCGCGAGAAGCGCGATGAACTGCGCCAATGCCTGGTCGACACTTTCAAGACCAAGACGCGCGACGAATGGTTCGACCTCATGAGCAAGACCGACATTTGCGCCGGCAAAATGCTCACCCTCGACGAGGTGCCCAACGATCCCCAAGTCAAAGCGCGCAAAATGATCGTCGAGCTTGACGGCCCCAACGGCCAGAAGATCAAGCAGGTCGGAATCTCGGTGAAGCTTTCCGATACGCCCGGCGAGATTCGATCGCTCGGGCCCTCGCTCGGACAGCACACCGACGAAATCCTCGGCGGTCTCGGCTACGCGGCTTCCGACATCGCGAAGTGGCGCGACGAAGGCGCGATCAAATAGCGCCCGCCGTCACGTTCGATCCTTGAAGATGCGCGCGTATGTCGCTTGCGACGCCGCCGCCGCTTGCTGCGCTTCTCGCCGCTCGTCGGCCGTCGCCATCTCTGCGATCACCTTGCGTTCGTACTTGAGCGCCTCCGCCAGCGGAAGTTCGACGCCGCTGTTGATGAGCGTCTTGGCCGCTTTGAGAGCGTACGCGGCGCGCTCGATGAACACCTTTGCCATTTCTTCACAGGTGCTGATCAGTTGTGCGGCCGGCACCACGCGATTCACCAGCCCGATGCGATACGCGTCCTGCGCAGTCCACGGCAGTCCGCTGAAAATCATTTCCTTGGCAAATCCCGAACCGACCAGGCGTGGCAATCGCTGAGTTCCGCCGCCGGCCGGCAATGCGCCGAAGCGAATTTCCGGCAGTCCAATCATCGCGGTCTCCGCGATCACTCTGACGTCGCACGCCAGCGCGATTTCGCAGCCGCCACCCATCGCAGCGCCGTTGATCGCCGCGATGACCGGTACGCGGCAAGTCTCCAGCGCCCTCATGAAATCGCGCCGTGGAAATGCCGCGCCGTCGAGGCCGCCCTTGCGTAGTGCTGGATCGCGCAAGTCGGCGCCGCCGCAGAAATGCCTTTCACCCGCGCCCGTCACGATGATCACCCGGCACGCGGCGTCCGCCTCGACGTCATCGACCGCCGCCAACACGTCGTGCGCAAGCTGCGCACTGATCGTGTTCGCGCGCTCAGGTCGATTCAGCGTCAGGTGCGCGATGCCCTCTTTTTTCTCCAGCAGCACTGTCTCGTAAGCCATCGTCAATTCCTCGCGCGAAAAATTATTTTCGTGCTTGCGCCATCGCGAGCACGCGACGGGCCTGTTTGAGATGCGGCATGTCGAGCATCTTGCCGTCGAGTGCGACGGTGCCGACGCCCGCCGCAAACGCCGCGATCACGCGATTGGCGTATTCAATATCTTCCGCCGACGCGGTGAACGCCCGATTGATCGGCTCGACCTGATCCGGATGGATCGCAATCTTGCCGGTGAATCCGATCCGGCGCGCCGCTTGCGATTCCCTGAACAGCGCCTCCGAATCTTTGAAATTCGTAAACACCGTATCGATTGGTTCGACGTCCGCCGCCTTCGCCGCCAGCAGGCACATCGATCGCGCCAATCGAAACGTAAATTCAAGTTCTCCGTTCTCATCGCGGTTGGTGCTTGCGCCGATCGCCGCGGAAAGATCCTCCGCGCCCCACGTCATGCCCCACAGCCGTTTGCTGCATCCCGCGAAACCGCCGAGCGTGAACATCGCTTCCGCAGTTTCGGTCGCGACGACCAGCATGCGGATCGAACCAGCTTCAATCCCTTCGCGAACTTCCAACGCGGACAAATAGTGATCGAGCAGGATCGCGTCGTTTGCCGATGTGGTCTTCGGCAGCAGGATTCCATCGGGAGCGCCACCAACGATCGCCGCCAGGTCACGCAACGCTTTTTCCGTCGACAATGGATTGATTCGAACCCACAGCTGCGTCCGCGTGCGATCGCGATGACTGCTCAGATACTCGCGCACCATTCCGCGCGCGATGTCGATCCGATCGGCGGCGACCGCATCTTCGAGATCGAGCACCAACGCGTCAGCCGCCGTGCTTTCCGCCTTGGCGAACTTCCGCTCGCTGTCACCCGGAACGAAAAGAAAAGATCGCATTGTCAGTACCTCGTGTTCGATCGCACGGAGCACCACTCAGTTGCGCGGTCGCACCTTGGGAAACGCGCGATGCCTGAACGGATCGCCCGGCGAAAGTGTCGCGTACAGATCGCCGATTGGACTGTTGGTCTCGCCGACGCGCGGTCCGTTCTCGCCAACCTTGGGCCCTTTGCCGCCTGGGCGCTGCGCGAACACCGCATCCTCGCCGAAGAATCGCAACGAGAGTGTGCGCCGGCTCGTGCCCGGATGAGTCGGCGCGCCGCCGTGCAGCATGCGCGGATGAAAAATCAACACGTCGCCCGGCTCGACCGCCCACGACACCACGTCGAAGCGATCGCGATTGCCTTCGATATCCGGCAGCCGCGGCATGCTGCCGTCGCCGTAAAGCGGAGCGGTGTCGTCGCTCGGATCGAAGCGCGAGCCGTCATACAGCACGCCGCGATGCGACCCGCGCACGAACTCCAGCGAATCCGCACGCGTCACCGGCTCGAACGAAATCCACATCACCGCAATCTGCTCGCCCTCGATCGGCAGATACGACGAGTCCTGATGCCACGGCGTGCGCCGGCTCTCGCCACCTTCCTTCAGAAACACCTGCTCGTACATGAACCAAACGTCGGGCGCGCCCCACAACTTCGCGACCACGTCGGCCGCGCTCGAGTCCTCGATCACTCGCCGATAGCCGGTCAGCACTTCGGGGTTGAGCAAATCCTGGTAGAATCTGCCCGGCGCCTTCGGCGTGCCTTCGAACTGCGAGTTGTTCGGGCCGGGATGACTGAGGCTCCAGTCGAACGCCTCGCGCGCCAACCGCATCGAGTCGGCATCGAGCGCATGTCGCACGCAAATCGCGCCGTCGTTTTTTATTCCTTTGGCACGTGATGCCCAATCCTGGCCGCTCATGATCGATCCCCCGAACTTAATCTTTTACTTTATGTTTCTCAGCTGAGGATTCCCGCCTCGGTCAGCGTTGCTATTTCCGCATCGCCGAGTCCGCAAACTTCGGCCAAAACTTCTTTCGTATGCTCGCCGATGCGCGGACCTTGCTTCGTCGCGACGTGCGGTGTGCGGCTCAGCCGATATCGCGGTCCTTCGATTTCGCCGTCGCCAATCACTGGATCGTGAATCTTCCTGAAATGTCCCGCCGCCCGCAAATGCGCGTCGTCGAACATATCGCGATCGGTGCTGACGATATGCGCCGGCACGCCGGCTGCCTGCAGCCGCTCCTCGATCGCTTGCGCGTCCTGCGCGCGCGTCCAGTTCGCCAGTTCGCCGTCGAGTTCCTCGCGATTGCGCNNTAGACGCCGCGCCGCCGATCATCTCGCGCAGTCGCTGCCAGTGCTTGGAAGCCGACGAGTCGATCGCGACCCAGCGATCCTTGCCGAGGCACGGATAAATTCCCTCCGGTGCTTTCAACGGCGATCCCGCGACGCCGCGACGATTCGGACCCTTCCCATTGACCGCATATTCGTAGAAAGCCGGCGCGACGAATTGCATCCCCGCTTCCGCCTGCGCGACATCGATGTAACATCCTTCCCCAGTGCGACTGCGGCGATGCAACGCGGCCAGCACGCTCGCCGTTATGAACCGCGGCGTGACCGCGTCGGTCCATGGACCGAACGTTCCGCACGGCGGACGGTCCGGCCATCCGAGCAGGAAATTCGCACCCGAGAACGACGCGCCTCCGGTGCCGACTCCGATCGTCCCGATCGCGTGTGGGCCTGTCTGCCCGAGCAGACAGGTCGACAGCATGATGATGTCGGCTTTGCGCTGCTTCAGATCTTTGTAGCCAAGCTGCAGGCCATCGAGCACGCCGGGCGTGAAACTTTCGAACACGACGTCGGCCCATTCGACCAGCCGCAGAATCAGCTCTCTGCCGCGCGGCTCCTTCATGTTGATCGTGATGCACCGCTTGCCCGCGTTGAGATTGTGATAACTGAGCGAACGTTCCGGCGACGCTTTGCCGTCCTTGAATGGACCTAGCGTGCGCACCGGATCGATTCGCCGCGCGCTTTCCACCTTAACGACGTCGGCGCCGAGGTCCGCGAGATACCGCGCGCTCAGCGGCCCCACCATCACCCAACTCAAATCGAGCACGCGAACTCCCGCCAATGGTGCTGTCATCGCGCCCTCCTGCTAGATGATCCCGTGAACAAACAACGCCTGGATTTCGCTGCTCGACAGCCCGGCCTCCACGCTCAGAATTTCGCACGTATGCTCCGACAGCGTGGGCGCCGGCCGCCGCGTTTCAATCGAGTAGTTGGAAAATTGCGCGAATCGCGCGGGCGCATCGATCTCCCGATCGGCGGCCCGAATCTTGAGCCGCGTGAACAGACCGCGCGCGCGATACTGCTCGGACTGCGCGATGTCGTCCATGCCGAGCGTCGCGGAGGTCAGCAGGCTAAGTCGTCGCGACATCTCATCGATCTGCACCTTGGTCTTGCTGAGCAGCAGCGAGTGCACTCCTTTCACCAACGCGTCGAGATCGGCGGCGCTCGCTTTGCCCTTGGCCAGGTCGCCGGGGAACGACGGCCAATTCAGCGCGGCGACCTCCTCCGCCAGATGGCCTTCGTCGGCAGCCCATTTGGCGAGGCGCTGCGTCATCGGTCCAAAAGCGGGGCCGAATGCGAACGGCACGCTGACGTAGCCGTCCTTGCATTCGAAAATGTTCGGCAGCTTGACGCCCGCGATCGTTATTTGAGCCTGCTCGCGCGACATCCCGCGATTCCCCGACGCAATCTGGATTGGCACGACGAACGCCGACGTCATCGCGGCGATTCGCGCCGAGACTTCCGCGTGTTGCCCTAGAGCATCGACGTCGCGCGCCGCCAGACTCGCAAGCGCCGCGATTGCCGCCTCGGCGCCCGCTTCCATCATCGCCTGCGGCACCGGAAAAAAGACCGGCGGCCGATCCGCGTCGCCACTCATGCTCGGCGCTCCGCTCGCGGCCATCACCACCAGATCGGAAGCCGCGTAGTTACTCTTCGGACCGATGCGCGCGAACGGACTGATCGAGCATCGAATCAGTTTTTCGTCAAGCTTGAGATCGGCTAGCGGCGCAACGTCATTCGGCGCGATCGTCTCGAGCGCCACGTCGAACTTGCGCGCTATCGTCGCGAACAGATCGCGGCCGTCAGGATGCGTCAAATCCAGCGTGATCGATCGCTTGTTATTGTTGAGCGCGTGCCACGTCAGGCTCCGTTCGAGCCCGGGAATATTGTCGATGAACGGATCGAGTCGTCGTCCCTGTGCACCGCCCGGTGGCTCGACGACGATCACGTCGGCGCCAAGGTCGGCGAGGATACGCCCCGCGAGCATCGTCTCCGGCGCCGAGACTTCGAGCACTCGCACATCGTCAAGCATGGCTGACTCCGCTCCGCGCGCATCTCAATTCGGTCATCGCTGCACTCTAGATAACTATTCCTTGGCCTGCTAACAAACGCCGATATTTCGCGATGATTGCAGAAGCAACTTACGAATTGGCGTGATCGTTCTCTAGGATGCCGGTGATTTGGAACCACGCGGGCTCGGCAAAAGGATTGCGCTCGATTCGCATGCCGAGCCGGCGCATCACGCCAATCGAGGCCAGGTTATCGTATTCGGTGCCCGCCATGATGCGTCCGACGTGCAATGTCTCAAACGCGTAATCGATCAAGGCGCGCGCCGCCTCAGTGGCGAAACCCTGACCCTGCATCGCCGGAAACATCGCCCAGAACAGCCCCATCTCGGTTGTGAATCGCGCGCGCTCGATATTGCCGAAGCATCGCAACTGCGCGAACGGCGCCAGTAACGGCACCAGGCCCACCAATCCAATCAGCCGCCGACTGTCCTTGAGCGTCACCGCGCGATCGCCATACGGCGGCTGCAGCAGTCGCGCGAGCTCTTCGTAATTTCGGATCGTCCATTCCAGCCAACTGCGCCGCCGCTCGCGATTCGCCTCGACGCTCAGCGCTGAATCGCCCCACCTGATTTCGACGTACAGCTGATGACACGGCGCGAGGTCGCTCATCACCAGTGGACGGATAGTCAGCCGCTCGGTTTCCAGTACGGGCAAAAGCATGATGCTCGACATATACTACATCCGTCCGAATTCAGATTGGCTGAGAACGCAAGCCGACAGCGAAAACTTTTCGATGCAAAGGAAAGAATGAAATCGTTCGCAATTCCTGTCTTGCTGTTCGCTGCTTCGCTGCAGATGGCCTCGAGTCATCCGGCGCTCGCAGCCGGGCCCGCGCAAATCTACAAGCTAACCAGCTCGGTCAAAATCGGCGGCGAGGGCGGTTGGGATTACCTCACGCTAAGCCCCGACGGGCACACGCTCTACATCACCCGCACCACTCATACGATGGTCGTCGATATTGCGACCGGGCAAGCGACCGCGGACATCCGAGGCACAATCGTCGCGCACGGGGTCGCGCTGGTGCCCGACGCCGGTCGCGGGTTCATCAGCGACGGTGGCGCGGGATCAGTTGTCATCTTCGATCTGAAGACCGGCGCTGAGTTGGGCAAAGTCGCCGCAGCCGACGACGCCGACGCGATCATTTACGATCCCGCTAGCAAGCACGTGCTGGTCTTCTGCGGCGATGCGCACCAGATGGTCGCGATCGCGCCCGACATCGACCTCAAACATGGTACGGCGAGCGCGACGCTCGACCTTGGCGGCAAGCCTGAGTTCGCAGTCGCGGACGGCCACGGCAAAGTCTTCGTGGACATCGTCGATAAGGACGAACTGGCGGTGATCGATACTGCCACGATGAAAGTGATCGCGCGCTGGCCCACCGGTGCGGGTAAGCGGCCGACCGGCCTCTCGATGGATCCCAAAACGCGGCGCCTGTTCATCGGATGCCGCAATGGCAGGCTGATTGTCATGAACGCCGACAACGGCAGCGTCGTTGCGGATTTTCCGATTGGTCAAGGCGTCGATGGCACCGCTTTCAGCGACGGCCTCATCCTCGCTAGCTGCTTTGATGGAACTTTGACCGTGGTGCGAGAAATATCTGCCGACAAGTTCGAGCTCGCGCAAACCGTGCCGACCGCGTTGGGCGCGCGTACGTTGGCCGTCGATCCCGCCAGCGGAACCATTTACCTGCCGACCGCGGATCTAAAAGCGAACGCTCCGGCGACCGGCCTGCATCCGCATCCGTACTCGCCAGTGCCAGGTACATTCAAAGTCTTGGTGGTCACGCGCACCGCTCCGAAGATTCTTTGAGCCGGGATTAGAATCGAACCCAGTAACTGAGTCCTGAAAAAGATGCCGCAACCATCACTCGATCAATTGGCCGCTGAGCGGTACGTCAGCCTGGTTACTTTTCGCCGCAACGGCAAGGGCGTGCCGACCCCCATTTGGATCGCGCGCGACGGCGACAAACTCTATGCGTTCACCGACGGCACCTCCGCGAAGATGAAGCGCCTCAAAGCGACCGATCGCATCCAGATTGCCGCTTGCGATGCGCGTGGCAACGTTCGCGGTGAATTTGCCGACGGTCGCGCCCGCAAACTTGACGAGCCCGCCGTGATCGATCGGGCGCTGGCTGCTCTGACGCAAAAATACGGATGGCAGCTTTCGCTGCTCAGCGTTTTTTCGCGCCTGTTCGGACGCATCGGGCGCCGCGCCTACCTCGAAATCTCGCTCTGATTTCTAGACGCTCTTATTTTCTAGCGTCGGATCGCGCACCAGGATCCCGTCGGCGTAGAGCTTGCGGATTTGATCCGCCGACATCTTGAGCACGTCGCCGAGCACCCGTTCGTTGTCTTCGCCGAACCTCGACGCGTGCACATCGATGCGATCGGGCCACGCGGAGAATTTCACTGGCACACCGGGGATCGCGACTTTGCCGAGAATCGGATCCTCGATCCATCGCACCGTCTTGCGTTCATTCATATGCGGATGCTTCACCGCCTCGTTCACCGTGAGCACCGGTGCGCACGGTACGCGCTCCGCGTCCATCGCCGCGATCGCGTCGTCGCGAGTCGCGAATGTCGCCAGCCAGTCCTCGATCACTCGTGCCAGTTCATGTCTGTTGTCACGTCGGCCGCGTGCATTCTTGAAGCGCGGATCGGTCCCCAACTCCGGCATCTTCATCGCCCGCAGCAGTTGCGGCCACTGATGCGGCGTCACCGTGATTTGAACATATTGATCGCCGCGATAGTGAAAGACGCCGGTGGTGCCGCCATCAGGATGAATCGAGCCGCCGCGGGTCGGGTGAAACTTGTCGCCGCGCAACGACACGATCGGAACCGTCTTCTCGTGCATATGGAAATAAGTATCGAGCAGCGACGCGTCGAGGTATTGCCCTTCGCCCGTGCGTTCGCGATGCAACAGCGCGAATCCAACCGCCATCGCCGCGTTGACGCCGGTCGAGACGTCGCCGATCGCCATCGTGGTGAGCGCCGGCGGTCCGTCCGTCTGCCCGATTCCGTCAGTAACGCCGGCATAGGCCTGGCCGATGAAATCGTAGCCCGCCTTATGCGATAGCGGTCCGGTCTGCCCCGCCATCGAAATCGAGCACATGATAATTTTCGGATTCACCGCCTTCACGTCTTTGTACGAAAACCCAAGGCGATCGATCACGTGCGGCGCGAAGTTCTCGACCACCACGTCGATCTGCGGAATCATCGCCATCACGATTTCGCGCGCACCAGGCTTCTTGAGATCGATCGCGAAACTGAGCTTCGAGTGATTGTGCTGCAGGTAGTAGGTGCTGTGACTGGAGTCTTTGTATTTTGGATCGAGCGATCTGAGCCCGTCGCCGCGCACCCGATCTCCCGCCGGCGCGAGTTCCAGCTTGATCACCTCGGCGCCCATCTCGCCCAGCAGTCGCGTGCAGGTCGGCCCCGCGACGAACTGCGTGAAATCCAGCACTCGATACCCTTCGAGCATTCGTGGCGGCTGATTTGCCATTAGTCAGTTCTCCTGCAGTCAGTTCTCTTGATCGAAACGAGCTAGTTGCGTACTCCGTTCAAAGACTTAGTAATCCACGCGCGTTGCCGGCGAGAATTTTTTGCTCGTCGTCCGCGCCCAACCCGAGCGCCTTTACTTCCTCTACCGGATGAGCCAGCCCGGCGGGAAGCGGATAGTCGCTCCCGATCACAAATCGGTCGGCGCCAAAGGTACTGATTAGGTGACTAAGCATCGGGCGGCTGTGCGCGATTATGTCAAAGTGAAACTGGGACGCATAGCTCGACGGCGGGCGCGGAATCGCATTGCGGCATTCAGGCACCAGCCGGTAACCCATATCGAGACGGCCCAGGATGCTCGGCAGCGCGCCGCCTGCGTGATAGAGCACGACCCGCAAGTTGGGATGACGTTCGAGCACTCCGCCATAAATCAGGAGCGCCGCCGCGAGGCCGGTGTCGTAAAGATTGCCGGCAAGATTGCCGAGAAAATACCGGCTCATCGCGCCGACTGGCACGGCCTCGAACGGATGCATGCATACGACCATCCGCAGCGCTTCGGCCGCCGCCCAGAAAATCTCGAAGTCGCTTTCGTCGAGTTGCCGCTCGATAATTTTTGGCGGTATCTCGACCCCTCGCAGTCCGAGCTTCGCCGCGCGCTCGAGTTCCTTCACTGCGCCGACTGGATCTTGCAACGGCACCGAGGCCAGCGGACAAAACCGCTCCGGCTGGCCGCTCGCGAGCGCCGCGAGCGCATCGTTATTCACCTGCGAAATCGCGAGCGCTTTTTCCGGCGCCACGTTCGGATACATCAGGAACGGAACGCACGACACGGCCTGCATGGCGATGCCTTCGCGATCCATATCGGCGATGCGTGCGGCAGCATCTGAAATCGGACCGTCGATCGGACGCATCGCAGATTCCTGGATGAGAAAGAATCGGCGCCCGTCGCGTTCGATCATGCGCGTCTCAAAGTTCGCGCCTTCGCGCGCGAGGAATGCAATCACCTCCGGCGCGATAAAATGATTGTGCATGTCGATTGCGTTCATCGTTGCACCACACGCTCTCGATTCGATATCCGCATCAAGCTTCGATCACTCCGAGTGTCATTATTTCGCAGGTTTCTGTCCTGCCGCTCGCGCCATTTTCGAGCCCGGCTCGTAGTACCGCGTTGCCCAGATTCCGGTGTACGGCTCGTTCTCGCCTGGCATTCGCCACGAGGTAACTTTCGCGCGTGCACGCTCGACGCCGATCAGCGCGCGCGGCTGGTCGCGCGTTTCGCTGAGATATCGATCGGCGGATTCTTCATCGATATAGCGGCATGCGATTCGCCGATAGGTGTCATCCCACTTTCGATCTTCGCCTGGCTGATAAAGAATTTGCGCGGCGCCCTCGAACAACACTTTGCGATAGCCGCTGGCCTCTTCGTCGATCGTGATCGCGACCCGTGATTCGCGCCGCACGTTTGCCAGGAACTCTGAATTCTTGCGCGGCGTGATCAGGATGCTGCCATTTTCGTAGATAAACCACACCGGCACGACGCTCGGCGCGCCGTCGGATTTGACCGTCGCGATTCGCGCGAGATGGCCGCGCTCCGCGAGGAAAGCATCGATTTCGCGTTCGTTCAGTTTTGGCATTTTGATTCTCCGCGTCGCCGGCCCCGGACTGTTCGAGGTGTAAGCGATACTGTCCGCGCCGGTCAAGCAACGTGATTCTTCGGGAACGCAAAACGCGCCGATATTAACCGATCAGAGAGTGACGCTGAGCCGTGGTCGTGTTATCAGACTGGGGACGAATTTAGATTCGAACGGAATTCATCTTCGAGAACGGTTATAAAAATTCCGCAAGGCAGGAGCAAAGTGGCAAATATAGAATTCGGCACCGCGATACCCGCGGTCACCAAAGTTCCCGAATACGCGCAGCGCGCGGAAAAGCTCGGCTACGATTACCTGTGCGCCGGCGAGCACATGATGTTTCACGGGCCGGTCGGCAACACGCTGATCACGCTCTCGGTCGCAGCGGGCGCAACCTCCAAAATCAAACTGATGAGCTCAGTAGTGCTGCTGCCGCTGTACAATCCAACGGTGTTGGCTAAGTTGACCTCGGTGCTCGATGTCGCATCGGGCGGCCGCTATCACATGGGCATCGGCATCGGCGGCGAATTTCCCAAGGAGTTCGAAGCCTGCGGGATTCCAGTCAAGCAGCGCGCCTCGCGCTCCAACGAAGCGCTGGAAGTGATCAAGAAACTGTGGACCGAAGAGAACGTCACCTTCGAAGGTCGCTACTCGAAATTTTCCGGCGTGACGATTTCGCCGCATCCAACCCAGAAACCGCATCCGCCGATTTGGGTGGCAGGCCGCAAGGAGCCCGCAATGCGCCGCGCCGCGCTTTATGGCGACGGTTGGATTCCCTACATGTACACCCCCGAGATGCTGCACGACAGCGTCGAAAAGATTAAGCAGTTCGGCGCGGAGGCGGGCCGCGACATGAGCAAGTTCCGCACGGGGCTGTTCATCTTCGCGTCGATTTATCCGAACGGCGATGAGGCGCGCGAACAGGCGGCCAAGGCACTCGGCAAAAACTACGCGCAGGATTTTTCCAAAATCGCGGGACGCTACACGCTCGCCGGAACGCCCGACGATTGCCGCAAGCGGATCAAGGAGTACGTCGATGCGGGCGCGCGCACGATCATGATCAGTTGGGCCTGCCGCGCCAACGATATCGATCAGAATCTGAAGCTCGTCGCCGAAGAAGTCGCGCCGGCCTTCAGATGAATCAATCCGCCTGCTCCGATATTTCGACGGGATCGGATCCCTGCTATTGCTGATGGCGTGTCGGCGCCGAAATTAGTCAAGCGGCGATGGCGGACTGAAGTCGAGGAAAGAAAATAGATGGGTCCGATTGGCAAAGCGATTTTTCTGACCAAGGGCGTCGGCAAGCATCGCGAGAAGCTCACTTCGTTTGAGCTTGCGCTGCGCGACGCCCGGATCGCTGAGTTCAACCTCGTGCGTGTCAGCTCAATTTTTCCTCCGGGATGTAAAGTGATCTCGATTCAGGACGGCCTCAGGACTCTCACGCCGGGCCAGATCGTTTACGCTGTCATGTATGACAACTCGACCGACGAACCGCATCGCCTGGTCGCGGCTTCGGTCGGCCTCGCGATACCCGCGGAAAAAGATCAGTACGGCTACCTCTCGGAGCACAAAAGTTTTGGCCAGACCGATCAGAAGGCCGGCGACTACGCCGAGGATCTTGCCGCGACGATGCTCGCGACCGCGCTCGGTGTCGATTTCGATCCCAACGTCAGCTACGACGAACGCAAGGATATTTGGAAGCTGTCCGACAAGATCGTGAAGACCCGCAACATCACGCAGTCCGCGATCGGCGATCGCGACGGGCTCTGGACCACGGTCGTGACCGCGGCGGTGTTCGTCGATCTGCCTCCCAATGATAAGTGAACTGACGCGAGGATCGAGTCACTGCCGCGTTACCCGATAGATCACGAAAATCCCGTTTTCGTTCTTGTGATAGTAAAGCGACTTGCCATCCGGCGAGAGCGACGGCGCCTCGGCGAAACCGATGATCGCCTTGATCTTTCTCGGCTTGCCGAACGGTTTCGACGTCGCCGAACGGCTCGCCGTGTAGATGGCTGGCCCAATGCGGTTAAGTCGCGTGAAGAATATCTCGAGTTGCGAGTCCGACGTATCGGCGGCGTAGTTGAGCGCTTTCGTGTTGATCAGCCGCATGATTCGGTTGCTGTTGCGCGGGCGCACGAAACCTGACTCCGTGCGATTCGCGATCATGATCCTCGCGGTCTGCGGAATCGGGCTGGAGGGCATGAACCTTCCCTCCGAAAAATAGAGCGTGCCGCCGTCGGCGCTGATTTCAGCGTCGAAATCCACGATGCCCGGCGTCTGCAACGATACCCCCGGCGCCAGCGCGACGCCCGCAACGTCGCCGTTTGAGAAAACGCCTTGATAGATCGTCGACGCCGTCACCGCATAGCTTCGCGTCGAGACGAAAAAGAAGTTGCCGTTGCGATCCATCGATGCGACTGCGTCGAGCGCCGGCGAATTCACGCCGCCAATTTCGCCGTCGAACTGGAACGTCAGATCGTCGATGCGGTGGGCCTGGAACAGATTGGTATCGACCGCCGAATTCGAGTTGTTGAAAAAAAGGCGAGTTCCGTCGCGCGTGATGAACGGCTCCATCGCGTCTTCGCTGTAGCCAATGATCGTTACGCGTTCGGGATTGGTGAATTCCGGCGGCTTGCTTCCGCTCATCGAGTCGCTTGAGGAGCTATCGCCGGCGATCGCGGTAGTCACGACCCCCAAAATCAGCAGCCACGTTGCGACCAGACCAATCGCGCTGCGAGTGCGGCAAGCTCGCATCACTCTCATGCGCAACACAATCATGATTCACCGAAATTTGAACGAGAACGATCGGAGAACGTTCAGATGTCGTATTCCAGCAGGAGCGCGCGCCTCAGCTTGGCGTAATGAATCGTCGCTGCCAGGTACTGCTGCTTCTTGTCCCGACTGAGGGTGGCATCAAAATGCAAGTTGTAGTGCGTTTGAAAATAACTGAGCACTCCCGCGAACATCGGCAGCGCGGTTTGCCGCCGGCGACCCATCGCCGATCGGCAATCGAGCCCGCCAAACAGGTAGTGCGCAATTTCCTGAGGAAAGACCCCCAGACTGACCAGACTGTCCGCGGCCAGCTCGGACGGATCATCCAGGTGATCCTCGTAGGCGGTATACGCGAGCAGTTGCGGCTGATCGCTCGTCGAATCGAAAATCCGAGCCGTCAAGTGATGGCCCATCTCGTGGCAAAATGCTGCCCCGATCGCCGCCGGATGATGCGCGGTATTGACGCAAATCAATGGCCGCTTTGTCGGTCCAACTTTGCGCGCGTAAAAGCCCAGCACCGCCAGCCCTTCCGGGCTTCCCAGATTCGCCACCTGGAACTGCACGCCCAGTTTCGACCAGTGCTGCATGAATTTACTTGCCGAAACCAGCCTCACCGGAGCGCGGTTCAGATGCGGCCAGACCTCCCGGGTCGCCTCACTGACTATCTCGAGAACTTCCGTACGGTCGAGAGATTTGCGCAGCGCACGCCCGTAATCGCGCCGCACGATCGACTGGATTTCTACGCGAGCGCTGTCGGCAGCAGTTGAGCCTCGTCCCGCGAGCTTGTTGCCGGCAAGCACTTCGGCAGTTAGCCCCTCTATTGACGATAGTTGCTTATTCGTCACCTTCGCTCCCATCGCAGTTGGCGCACGATCAACTTCGAGTTTACCCCGCCTCCCGCTATCGCGCAATATATTACCTTACCAAATGCTCGACTATTGTAACCCGTTGCAATGCAACGACAACGAGCCACTGCGCTGTCAGATAGCGTGTGCTGACTTATTGTCAGCGCACGTGCATATGCTATTGCGGCTTGGTGACAAAATGTCAGCCAACGCACGCACAGGAGCAGAAAGCGTCGTCTTTCGTGCATTTACCTATGTGCCCGCCAGCCTCCCCTGCCCAACAAAACCATCAGTCGGCATTAGTTACCGACCATAGCAGCAATATTGCGTTTTGGCACGCGCGAATTCGCGGCCCTCCGCTGCGCAATCTTCACGCCCTCTCCGCACCTCTCTTTCCACGTCGCATTATTGTCGAAAAAGAAAGGAGATCGCCATGGAATTGCGCCTTCTAACCACAGAGCGCGAGCGAAGTATTTTCGCCACCCGCTTGGCCGAGGCTCGCGCTCGGCATGGAACCGGTTTCGAAGATGTCCACAGCACGATTGTCTACAACCAGGCGCGCCTGCAAGCCGCCAGCGTCTATGCGCTGTTCGAACGCGACGACGATTTGACCGAACGGATGGTCGCCGGGGTCACTCTGCACGACCTCGAGTGTTTTCCTCAAAGCTGCTCGCTGCCGGATCTTTCCCATCTGCCGCGCCGCGCGGTGCTCGAGTGCAGCGATCATTGGTCGCTGTCTCGCGGCGCGGGCATTCATGCCTGGCGCGGGATCGCCGTTCAAGTCGTGCAACGAGACCCGCGCGCGGTGCTCATCTACCTGGCGGTCCGCGGCGCCGACCACGCGGGATTTTATTCTGCGATGGGCTTCGTCGAGGCCGGCGATCCGGTCGAGTACACGCATCTTCAGCGGTCCGACCGCGCCCGGCTGTATGTGCAGCCGATGATTCTCGATGGTGAAAGGCTGGCGAAACTGACGGCCTCCGTGCGCGAACTGAAAATCGAAACCCTGAACAATTACCAGATCGTTCGCTTCAACAAATCGGATCGTCTCCGTCCGTCTGCGCGCATCGACGCACAAATCCACGGCATTGTTGCGCCACGCGCGGGCGTCGATCTCGATGCGGGACGCGAAGCGAATGTCTAGCCGAGTCAAATCGCAGCTATGCGGTCACAAAATCGAAACCGCTCGCTCGGCGACCATGCACGATCGAGCCAAATCCGCACAATGGAAAACAATATGAATCTCGAATTAGCGAATACGAGAGCTGCCGAACCCCGCGTCTCGGACGTTTTCGCCGGTAACATACCGGTCAAGCTGAGCAAGGAGGAATTGCTCGAGTTGTCGAAGCTGAGCCCGATCAGAAGTCTTCTTCACATCGTGGCGGAGTGGCTATTGATCCTGGCGGCGGTCAATCTTTGCCAGCGCTTTTGGAATCCCGCTGTTTACCTGCTCGCAGTCGCATTCATCGGCGCTCGTCAACATGCCCTGCTCATCCTGATGCATGATGGCGTCCACTATCGCCTCTTTCGCAATCGGCGCCTCAATGACTGGACGGCTGAAATAGTGCTCGCCTGGCCGAATCTGATTTCCGCGCGCGCCTACCGCAGAAATCACTTCGCGCATCATAGCTACTTGAATACCCCGCAGGATCCGGATTGGGCCCGCCGCCAGGGCGACGCTGCCTGGGTATTTCCGATGCATTGGGGCAGGCTTGCGATGCTGATCGTCCGCGACGCGTCGGGCGTCGGCGCGATTTTTTTCCTCCGCCTCGCGCGCACGCTTTTATCCAAGGACACCGGCGTATCGACCGGCTTCCTGATCGCGCGTTATGGGTTTTACATCGCCGTCGCCGCGGCCTTCGTCTGGTTTGGCGCATTCAAACTGCTGCTGCTGTACTGGTTTGTTCCGCTCTTCACCTGGCTGATCCTGATCTTCCGCATTCGCAGCATCGCCGAGCATTCCGCAATCGATCACCGGAGCCCCGCGTATTCGCAGACCAGATCGACGCGCGCTTCCCTGCTCGAGCACCTGTTCGTCGCGCCGAAAAATGTGAACTATCACATCGAGCATCACTTCTATCCGAGCGTGCCCTTCTATCGATTGCCAGCGCTCCATCGCACGCTGATGGCAAAGCCGGAGTTCAATACCGGCGTGCACATCACCCGGAGTTATTTCGGCGTACTTCGCGAATGCCTGGGCGATCGCGTCTCGCGAGCGTATCGCGGCGAAACCTCGCCCCATCTCGCGCCGGAACCTGGTTCAAACCTGGCTTGAGCACACCTGGCTTGAGATACTCGCGGCGGCGGCCTTGGGGGTCCGCCGCCGCGCCTATCGTCCGATGCGATTCGAGCAGCTATAAGTTAGCGAGCGTATTTTCGAACTCGCGATCATCGCGCACGGAGTAGCTGTGAAGTTTGGCGTTCTCCAATTCTTTAGCTGGCCCGATCGGCGAGTGTCGCTGCCAACCGTCTACGAGCGCGCGCTGGATCGAATCGCGATCATGGACCAAACCGGCTACGACGCCGTCTGGCTTACCGAGCATCACTTCAACGATTACAGCGTCTGCCCGTCCATCCCCGTGATGGGCGCGTATGCCGCCGCGCGGACCAAACGACTCCGCATCGGCGCCGCCGTCACGCTCGCCGCGCTGTATCATCCCGTCCGCTTGGCTGAGGAAATCGCGCTGCTCGATATTTTATCGGGCGGTCGCGTCAATTGGGGCGCGGGCCGCGGCTTCGATCCCCGCGAGTTTCGCGCGTTCGGCGTGCCTCCCGACGAGAGCCACGTTCGCTTCCGCGAGGCAGTCGAGATCGTGATGCAGGCGTGGTGCAATCCCCGACTAAATTTTCACGGCCGCTTCCATTCATTCGACGATCTCGAGGTTCTCCCCAAGCCGATCCAACAACCGCATCCGCCGACCTGGATGGCCGCCTCCACTAATGACGCGATTCAATGGGCCGCCGGCGCGGGACTGTCGATCCTGATGAGTCCGCATCCGACCCACGCCGAGCTTGGCGAGCAGCGCGCATTGTATCAACGCGAGCTCGAGGCTCACGGACATTCGATTAACGGTCGCGAGATTCCGATGGCGCGCCTGATCGCGATCGCTCCCACCGAAACTGAAGCGCGCAATGTCGCCACCGACGGCGTCAAGTGGCTGTTCCGAACCTACGTGAATCCCAGTGGCCGCGGCGACGCAAACGAGATGCTGCACCGATACGTCGATTCGGTCGTGATTCACGGCACGCCCGAACGCGTGATCGATCAACTCGAGCGGCTCCGCGACGAGATCCATCTCGACTACTTGATCGGCGCGCCGCTCAGCCATCAGACGTTTCTCTCGCTCACCGAGCGCGTGCTGCCGAAGCTGATCTGAACGTACCGCGCGGACGCTATCGTCGCGCGCTTTTGAGACCGAGCGCCGCGCGCAGCTTCGGCTTCAACAGATGTATCAGCTTGTCCTCCCAGCACACGTAATTATCCGGGATGTCGAGCACCAGGACTTTTTCCGCGTGCGTCGCGCCGAAGCGATCGCGAATATACCGATGATGCGCCTCTTCCATGACGCAGATCACGTCCGCCTCCGCGACCAGTTCCAGCGTCACCGGATTTTTCGCCCACGGCTCAGTGCCCGCCGACGAGACCCACATTGGCGCGCACATTTCCGCGAGCACCATCGCCGCCGTCGGACTCCGATCCAGGTTGCCCGTGCAAACCATCAAAACCTTCTTCATACGATTCGATTCTATTTCTTAGCTCCCGGCAAAAAATCATCGAGCGGCACGCCGAAGCTGTTAAGCGCCCACGACACCATGTTGTACTGCCCGATCGTGAACACGACGTCCATCATCTGCTCGGTGTTGTATCGCTCCGCCAGCGCCTTCCACGTCTCGTCCGACACCACCGAATTTTCGTACAGGTCGTCCGCCGCCTGCAGCAATGCGGCCTCGTGGCGATTCCAATCCGCCTTGGGTCCCTTCGTGATGCGCTCGATCTCCTGATCCGTAAGCCCCGCGCGCTTACCGATCAACACGTGCTGCTCCCATTCGTACACCGCTTGATTCAGCCATCCGATCCGCAAAATGATCATCTCGCGTTCGCGCGGCGACAGCGTCTGCTTGACCAGAATGTGATTCGCGAACGGCAGCCATCTCTTCGTGAGCTTCGGATGATTCATCAACACCTTGAAGATGTTGACCGCCTGCCCTTGAGCGTTGTTGCGCTCGGCGAGTTCACGGTCTTCGTCGCTCAGGGTCGAAAAATCGCGGAACGGTATTCGCTGTTTTCTTGATACCATCAGGCTCCTCCTTGATTTCGCCCGGATGCTCCCGCTTGATTTTGCGCGGATGCTCCCGCTCTCAATGGTACTTTCTTACGCGCGAGAACTTTGCACAACCCTCCCCCGCCTCCGTTGACATTTTCTCCCGATGCCATCCTGAGCAGAGGCTGCCTCTTTTCCGTCATCCTGAGCTAAGGCTGCCGCAGTCGAAGGATCTCGATCCTTACGCCAGACCTAACCTCAGACGTCGGACGAACGATCATTGCTCAACTCATTCCAACGAGGTTCATCTCTAACAACTCACTTTTCCAACAGCGCGTAGCGCGCATCCGATTGTCCCAGGAAGCCCGAAACCCGTGAGGGGTTTCGGACCTCTCCCTCCGTCCTATCTCCCCGTTTGACGCGCGTCACCGATCCAATTTAAACCATGCTCACGGCTCCTTCGGAGGTCTCCCCAATGGACATCACCGCGCTCGAACAACGGATCACGATCCTCGAGGACATCGAAGGGATCAAAAAACTCAAGGCGCGCTATTGCGCCGTCTGCGACGACGATCACAATCCCGAAAAAATCACCACCCTGTTCGCCGAGGACGGCATCTGGGAAGGCGCCGGCGTCGGCGCGCATCAGGGACACGACGCGATTCGCAAGCTGTTCCAGGGCTTCAAGGAGCGCATCAGTTTCTCGCAGCACAACGTGATGAACCCCGACATCAGCGTGGACGGAACCAACGCCCGCGCCATCTGGTATTTCCTCGGCCCGTTCACGATGCGCAAGGGCAATCGCGCGATGTGGCTGGCGGCGCGTTATGAAGACGACTACGTCAAAGTCAACGGCGAGTGGAAATTCAAGCACCTGCGCGCGATCGGCCGGATGTCCGCGCCGTACGAAACAGGATGGGCGAAATAGCCGCTACGGTTTCGCGGGCGCGGCGAAGCACGGCAGCGTGCCGGCCGTCGCATACTGGTACGCCCGCTCGTTCCAGGTGAAGGTCCCAGTCGAGGGACTGAAATTCGTGGTCAAGTTGGTCAGGCGATCCTCTTCCTCCGCGCTCTTCGGCTCCGCCAGCGCGTAGGCGAGATAGTCGCTGCCCTGTTTCGGCAGGTTGGCATCGAGTGGCGGCGCGAAATTCATCTGCAGAAAATGAAGCGCCGGCCGCCAGCCGTCGGGGTCTGTGCCTTCCTCGATCACCGGCCGCCAATCCGACTGGTCGAATGCCACAAACAAGGTCAGTTCGCGATACTCGGGCGCGCCCGACGCGTCCGTCCGCAACTCGATCACGCCCGGCGCTTGCACCGCCAGCCGATCGCAGCGGTCGCGGCGATCCACTTCATCTTCACCCGGATGGAGATCCTCGGGATTTTTCTTCGAGGAATTGTGCGCCCCGATCACCACGCTCTCAGCGACGTGCACCACGCCCGAGCCGATCCCCTCGGCAACGTTGAGCGCCACCGGCGCCAATTGAATCGCCGCCATCCAGCAGCCGCTCGTGCTGACTGCGAGTGTGACTNNGACTACGAGCACTGCAAGTTTACATGAAGGGTTCCGCTTCAGACCTGTGATCTTGACAGTTTTCGCGAGCCAAATCGATCTCGCCTGGCCGGACTTTGTCGTCAGCCGGCGAGAGAGGATAATAGTCATTCAAGCGGTGCGATCCGCTGTTGCGCCGCTGCAACTATGACGAAATACACAATCGCAGCACTGGGATTTGCAGTTGCGCTCGCGTCGTTCGGATGCGCCGTTCAGCAACCCACCCTTCCGCCCGAAATTGCGCAAACGCCCGCTCGGCCGCTCCCGTTCAAGGGCCGGCTCTTCGATGGCGACCCGCAGGAGCTTCCGCCCGCGGTCGCGATGTCTCTTTCCAACGATTCGCCGGTAATTTTTTCCTATCGCGAGGAACTGACCCACGACGAAAGTCACACCCCGCTCTGGATTTCCGCGTTCGATCCGGCCACCTACGCCGGCACTGCGACCGGCGAGTATGGCGTCACCGCCTTTGCCTCGTTGTCGATTAGCGAGGGCGATACCGTGCTCGCCGACTACACCGCCAAGGAGCGGGTCGCGATGCCCTATAGCATGTTCAAAGAGCCCACTCACAAGGAACTCGATCGAGCCGCCCGCGATGCGGTCCGCTCGAAGATCGATCAGAAGTTATACGGCGACGCAGATCGACTCGCTCAGACGATTGCCAGTTCCGCGCCCACTTCGATCAAATGAATCATAGGTTTGCGACAATCCCGATTCTTGCCGCGCTCCTCCTCGCGCCGATTTTTGCGATCGGATGCGCCGTCCAAGGCCGTCCCTTCGAAAAAGCCAGTTCGCCACCGGGCAACGCCGTCATCTACGTGTACCGCCCCTACAACTACGCAAGTTCGCTGCTCAAGCCCGCGGTGACCTGCGGCGGCGAAAGTGCGTCGATCGGTCCCGGCGGCTATCATGCGTTCGTCGTCCCCGCCAAGCACACTGTCGAATGCACTGTAGAGACGGAAACCGCCGACCAGGTCGAGATTCACGCCGAGCCGCGCACTTACTACATCAAGGAAGACTTCGGATGGGGCGTGCTGCGCGGCCATCCTCATCTCAATCCGATCGACGCCGACCAGGCGCAAACCGAGATTCAGAGTTGCTGCGTGCTCGAAAACTGATCAGCGCAAACTCGGACGCAAACTTAAGCTTGTCGGTGGCCGCCGCTTCACCCATCCGCTCGCCTGCTCGTAGGCATGCGCCAACTGGAGGCAATCCATTTCCCCGTGATTCGGCGCGACGATCTGGATGCCCATCGGCAATCCAAGCTCGTTGAACCCGGCCGGCGCCGCGAGCGCAGGACATCCCGACATCGTGATCGGTATCATCACTTCCATCCATCGATGATACGTATCCATGCGTTTGCCACCGACCTCGGCCGGCCAATGAATCTTCGCGTCGAATGGAAAAACCTGTCCCGCCGGCGCAATCAGAAAATCATATTTCTCGAACATCGCGCGCACCGAGTGATACCAAGCCGTGCGCACTGCCGACGCCTCCGCGATATCGACCGCACTGATCTTGAGCGCGCTTTCGACTTCCCATTGCGCTTCCGGTTTGAGCAGCGCGCGCTTCTCCGGGTCGCTGTAAAATATTTTGAGGATTGCACCGACCTGCCACGCGCGCAGCTTCAGCCAATTCTCCCAGACTCGCTCGATTGGATAGTCCGGTATCGCTTCTTCGACGATGCAGCCGAGTTCCTCGAACACTTTCAGCGCGCCCTTGCATAGTTCGAGCACGCCGGGATCGAATGGCAGATATCCATCGAAGTCGCCGAGGTATGCGATACGCGCGCCTTTGAAATCACGCTTCAGCGGCTCCGCGAATTTTTTGGGATTCTCGCGGATCGAATACGGCACGCGCGCATCGTAACCCGCGATCACCGACAGCAGCATCGCGAGATCCCGCACCGTCCGCGCCATCGGCCCATGCACCCCGAGCGCCGGCATGAAGACGTCGCTAGTGTCCGACGGCACGCGCCCGAACGACGTGCGAAAGCCGAACACGTTGTTGAACGCCGCGGGATTTCTGAGCGACCCTCCGTGATCGCTGCCATCCGCGACCGGCAACATCCTGAGCGCAAGCGCGACCGCCGCACCGCCGCTGCTTCCGCCCGCCGCTTTGCTTTGATCGTAAGCATTCACCGTCGTGCCGAAAACTGAATTGTACGAATGCGATCCGAGCCCGAATTCCGGCACATTGGTCTTGCCGATTATGATCGCGCCCGCCCGCTTAATCCGCTCGACCAGGATCGAGTCGTTCTTCGGCACGAAATTTTTGAACAGCGGCGAGCCGAGCGTGGTGCGGATGCCCTTGGTCGGCTCGAGTTCCTTGATCGCGTGCGGAAAACCGTGCATCCAGCCGAGATACTCGCCGCGTGCGAGTTGCGCATCGCGATTCTTCGCCTGCGCCACCAATTGTTCGCGATCCTGAAGCGACACGATCGCGTTGACGATCGGATTGAAGCGCTCGATATGGTCGAGATACGCGTTCATCACCTGCGCGCACGAAACCTCGCGGGCTTTGATCGCGCTCGACAGATCCAGCGCATCGAGCAGGACGATTTCAGAAATCTCGGACGCGTGAGCTTCTGCCGCCATCGCGTCGCTTCAGACCGATCGAGTCAGGCCCCCGTCGATCCGGATCAGCGAACCGGTCACGTAGGCGGCCAATGGGCTCGCCAAAAACGCCGCCACCGCTCCGAATTCCGCGGGCGTGCCCAGCCGGCCAACCGGGATACCTTGCGCGTTGCGCTTGATCGCTTCTTCGAGCGAAATCTTGTCGCGCTCCGCCCGCGCGCGGCTTAGACTGATCGACCGGTCGGTCGCAATCACGCCCGGCAACAGCGTGTTCACCGTGATGTTGTCGCGCGCAACCTCACCCGCCAGCGTCTTGGCCCATCCGACAATCGCACTGCGCAGCGTGTTCGATATCCCGATATTCGGAATCGGTTCGATCACGCTGAACGACGCCACCGTCAGGATGCGCCCCCATTTGCGCGAGCGCATCTCCGGCAGCAGCAAATCAGTGATGCGAAATAGCGACAGCACCATCGCATTGAACTGCGCCGTCCACACCTCCGCACTGACGCCGACCACGCCCGACGGCGGCGGTCCGCCCGAATTGTTGATCAGGATGTCGATTGGCCCGAGCTGCTCGCGCGCCGACTTGATCGCTTTCTCCATCCCAGGCCAGTCGGACAAATCCCCCGACACTCCAATCGCGCGAGCGCCCCGCGCCTTTATCTCCCCGACCGATCGATCGATCGTCTCCTGACTGCGCGCGACCAGCGCCACCGCGACGCCTTCCGCCGCGAGCGCATCGGCAATTCCGCGACCGATTCCCTTGCTGCCACCGAGTACCAGCGCCGTCTTGCCCTTGAGCTGAAGATCCATTTTGCTTTCCTTGATTGACTATACACTGACTATACGTTGATTGCTCAGTTCAATAGCTAGTCCGGTTCATACTAGCGATTGCGTCCGGCACCTCGACGATGCCCCCAGATGCTCGGCGCCTGATGCCTCTGCACGTGCCAGACTGCGTCGTCCACCGTGCGCGCGCCCCAGCCGTACTCGACTTCAAAACCCGACGGCGTGCGCATGTAGAACGATAACATGTGATCGTTAGTATGGCGCCCGAGCGTCGACGCGATCTCGACGCCCTCATCCTGCGCCAGGTACAGCGTCGATCCGACGTCGTCCACCGATTANNCCGATTTCGTCTGCAGCATGAAATGGAGCAATCGCTTCGGCAGCGGCGCCGCAAGGATCGCGAGCGAATGATGCCGCGGGTTGCAATGGAAGAAAGCCAGCGTCGCCTTCATCGGACCGAAACTCATGTCGATAAAATCGCTGACTCTGAAGCCGAGCACGTCGCGATAAAAGTGCAGGCTCTGCTCAAAATCCTTCACCGCCAGCACGATATGCCCGAGGCCCTGCTCGCCAGTCACGAAACCCGAAATCGCACGCGGCGAATGGAACGGCTCTTCGAACCGCATCACGGGTCCGTAAAAAATCTCGTTCGCCAGCCCGTTTGGATCCTCGAACTTCGCGAGCTCAGTGACGCCGCGATGCGCCGCATCTTCCGCCGAGCCCGCTTCAACCTTGATGCCCGCGTTGCGCAGATTGTCCGCGACGCTCTGCAGCGCCGCCGCGTCGGGAACTTCCCATCCGGCGTACGCGAGATCGTCGTTGCCGCCCGCGTGCAGAATGAATCGTTGGCGATACTCGTCCATCCGCAACCGGAGCGTCACGTCGTCGCGACCGCTGATTTGCAAGCCTAGAATGCTCGTCGCGAACCGTTCCCATTCGTCCAGATTGCCGACGCCCAGGCCCAGGTATCCCAGTCCCGCGATTCCACTCATCGCTGCATTCCTCTCTTCAAAGTTTCGAACTTCGCGATCTCTGTTGATGCCGATTATCGGATCGATTTATACCCTAGTCACTCCGCAACCTCATAACTGCAAGCGCGCCGGCGGCGACCCTTGAATCCAAAGTCCGGACCTAATAGGACCAACATATATATGAGCGATCTCGAAACCTTCCGAAAAGATACCAAGGCCTGGCTCGAAGCGAATTGCCCTGCTGAAATGCGCCAGCCGCCGCGCAGCGAAGACGATACCTGCTGGGGTGGCAGACGCTGGAAATTTCAATCCGACGCGCAGCGAGTATGGCTCGAGCGGATGGCCGAGAAAGGCTGGACCGTGCCTGACTGGCCGCGCGAGTACGGCGGCGGCGGATTGTCGCGCGACCAACTCAAAATTCTGCGCCAGGAAATGCGCGCGCTCGGATGCCGCTCGCCGCTCGACAGTTTCGGCATCTGGATGCTCGGACCCGCGCTGCTGAAATACGGCAACGAGGAACAGAAGCACGAGCACTTACCGAAAATCGCGCGCGGCGAAATCCGATGGTGCCAGGGTTATTCAGAGCCCGGCGCCGGCTCCGATCTCGCCTCGCTGCAAACCCGCGCCGAAGACAAGGGCGACAACTTCCTCGTCAACGGCTCGAAAATCTGGACCTCCTACGCCGATCGCGCCGATTGGATTTTCTGCCTCGTGCGCACCGACCCCAACTCCCCCAAGCACTCTGGCATCAGCTTTCTTTTGTTCGATATGCAGAGCCCCGGCGTCTCGACCAAGCCGATCACCTTGATCTCCGGCGCGTCGCCCTTCTGCGAAACCTTCTTCGACGACGTGCTAGTCCCCAAGCACAACCTGGTCGGCACCTTGAACAAGGGCTGGGAGATCGCCAAGTACCTGCTCACCCATGAGCGCGACATGATCGGCGGGATGGGCAGCACCTCGGACAGCCGCTCGCTCGGTCAGAGCGCGGCGGAATCCGTCGGCCTCGAAAACGGTGTCCTTGGCGATACGGTGTTGCGTTCGCAGATCGCGTCCTACGAGATCGACGCGGCTGCGTTTCGGCTTACGATGGAGCGGGCTGGCGATCTCGCGAAAGTCGGACAAGCGCATCCCGCGATCTCGTCCCTGCTGAAGTACTACGGCACGGAACTCAACAAGCGTCGGCTCGAGTTGACGATGTCAGCCGGCGGTTCCGACGCTCTCGAGTGGGAGGGTGAAAAATCGCGCGAGGGCTTCACCGCGCGCGCCTGGCTCCGCTCCAAGGCCAACTCGATCGAGGGCGGCACCAGCGAAGTGCAGCTCAACATCATCGCCAAGCGAATACTGGGATTGCCGGGCGCTTAGTCGCAACCGGATTGCTCACATGCCGCTGGTTCTCAATGACGAACAGACGATGCTGCGCGACAACGCGCGCGGCTTTCTTTCCAAAAATGCCGGAATCGCGCACCTGCGCCAACTCCGTGACAGCCGCGACGAGACCGGCTTCTCGCGCAAGTTGTGGAAGGACTTCGTCGAGATGGGATGGGCGGGCATCCTGATCCCGCAGAATTACGGTGGTCTCGGTCTCGGCCATGTCGAAGCCGGCGTCGTGATGGAAGAATTGGGCCGCACGCTGACGCCCTCTCCTTTTCTCTCGACTGCGTTAATTGCCGCAAGCGCGATCACGCACGCGGGCAATGAAAAGCAGAAGAGCCACTACCTGCCGAAAATCGCCGCCGGCGAATTGATAGCAACTTTGGCGATCGACGAAACATCCAAGCACCGGCCCGAAAACATCGCGCTCACAGCTACTCGCAGCGGTGCTGGCTATGCATTGAAAGGCGCCAAGACCTTCGTTGTCGATGGCCACGTGGCGGATCTTTTGATCGTGGCCGCGAGAACTTCTGCAACGCCCGGTGAAACCAAAGGTCTCACGCTGTTCCTGATCGATTCGAAAACGAAAGGCGTGAACGCCGAGCGCACACCGATGGTCGATACTCACAACTCTGCGCGAATCACTTTCGACAATGTCACGATTCTGGCAGATGCGGTGCTCGGCAAAATCGATGAAGCTTGGGAGGCGCTCGAAGGGGCGCTCAATGTCGGCCGCGCTGCGATCGCGTCCGAGCTATTGGGCGCCGGCGAAGAAGCCTTCGCGCGCACGGTTCGCTATCTGCGTGAGCGCAAGCAATTCGGCCGCTTGATCGGAGAATTCCAGGCGCTGCAGCATCGCGCCGCCAACTTATATTGCGAATTGGAACTGACGCGATCGGTGGTGCTGAAGGCGCTGCAAACTCTCGATGAGTCGTTCGCAAACGCGGGCGCGATCGTGTCGATCGCGAAAGCCAAGGCCGGCGCCACTGCCACGCTCGCAGTGCAGGAAGCGGTGCAGATGCATGGCGGTATCGGGATGACCGACGAATTCGACGTCGGCCTCTTCATGAAACGCGTGCGAGTCGGCCAGGAGTTGTTCGGCGATGCGAACTTCCACGCTGACCGACTCGCAAGACTCAGTCACTACTAACAAACTGTCCGATTAGTTCAGCACCGCCACATCCGCGGTGCTGATCCAATCGCTATTCTACATCCTGGGCGGCTTCGTTCCTTCGAAATGAAGACTCATCGCGCCAATTCCCGCCGCCACGTTCAGCCCGCTCTGGCCTTCAAACGACACCGGCTGCAAGGCGATCGAATTGTGGAAACCGCCTAGCAACACGTTCGCGCCCGCACCCGCGCCCAGCGTGATACTCGCACTCGCGCCGGCATAGTTACCATCTAACGCTCCGACATTGATGTCCTTGGTTGGTGCGGCTACCGCCCACAGAATCACCGCCGACGAAAGATAGCCGATATCGGCACCGAACTTGGAAATCGAGCCGGTATAATATTCAGTGCGCCCACCGTTCGACGAATACGTGCACCTGATCTGTCGTGAAGAGCCGATAATGAAGCCCCATCCTGCGGCTTCATGGCACGTAAGGTAACCGGTCTTTACCGTTACGTTCTCTTCGGCGCGTGCGGGAACTATTGACCACCCTACCAGGATCAAAGCGGCTAGAGCGGCAAGTGCGGAAGTCTTGAATTTCATGTTTCCTCTCTCGTTATGGGTTAACAGCCCTACTAGATGTTAGCCGCATATCCACGAGCATTGTCAAGTATTGCAACGTGCGAATATCTACCGATAAAAAAATGACTGGCTAATTGTCTAACTAGGATCTCATTCCCACGAAAATATCACCGACACTTCCATCATCCTCAACCAAAGCCTTCCCCGTCATCCTGAGCGGATGCTGCCGTCTTTTTCCTCGCCCGCTTTTTTGCGGGAGAGGAAAGCCGAGGCGCGTAGCGACGAGGTAGGTGAGGATGCAGCCCGTCGTCTATCTCACCTCGACTCGTTCCTTACTGTTCTCCCTCGGCCGCCTCGTGCGCTCTGTGCTTGAGTGAGGCTCGCGCACACGGGGAGCGCGAACGCGCTTAGCGACAATGCTACCGATGCACCAATGAACAGCCTTCCGATTTTCAGAGTCATGCCGTTTTCTCCTTCTTTCTCGAATGGGAGGCACAGAGCCTCCTCTAGGGTCCGCCTGCACGAAACAGGCCATTTACTGTTCGCGGGCACGCGTTGTTTTATGTCACTTAGAACTGATGAGATCGCCAAACAATGTATCTAGAAAACTTACCGGCATCGCACCATTTTGCGCCCGTCGATACCTCAAACAATCATAAGTCCGGTCACGGACCATTGGCGCAATGCTTGCGTCCTTAGGAGCTATGGAGAGCTCAGAGTTAGGGCCTCCGAATTCCACCAAGCATCTCTCTACGATACGAAGTAAGGAGTAACGCGATGGACGGAAAAGCAGAAGAAATCAAAGGCCGCATCAAGGAAGCTGCCGGCGATCTAATGGATGACAAGGATCTCAAGGATTCCGGCAAGCTCGACCGCGCGTCCGGTAAGGTCAAGCAAAAAGTCGGAAAAGCCGTCGACAAGGTCAAAGATGCCTTGAAAAAATAAGGTCAAGCCGCCTTGAAGAAGTAAGGTCAAGCCGCGTGAAAAATTCCTTCAGCTCCCGACAGCCTCCGCTGAAAGTCTGTGAACTTTTTGTAAGTGAGCGATCTCACCACCTCGTCATCCTGACCGGAGGTCGCTCCCTTTCGTCATCCTGAGCGGAGGCTGCCGAAGTCGAAGGATCTCGATCCTTTTCACAGCATAGCGCCTCTCCCACCTAAGGCCCAAGGCTCGTAGCCGTTGCGCGGTCTCTCTATTGTTATTCAGAGCGCGGAGCGCGCATCCGATCACCGCGAAGCCCTTCGACTGAACCTCAGGATAAACTCCAACTATGGGAGGTTCCGGAAATCCTTTGCGCGGATCTGCGCTTTTCGTTTTCCTTTCTCCCCAACTCAATGTTTCACGTGAAACATTCGCAGCCAAAGCGCCCGCTAACGCTCAAGCTTTCTAATTCTCTAACTGTAAGAACGCCGGCTTACGGTTGCGGCGAGATCGCCGCCTTCGCACTCTCACCTCGGCCGCGCCAATGTTTCACGTGAAACATCCCTTCGCTTCACTTCTAACAGCGCGAAGCGCGCATCCTTACCTTATCGCGATTCGGCCCTGCGGCCCGAAGTCGGCTTCGCGTCGCCACAGGAAGCCCGAAACCCGTGAGGGGTTTCGGAAATTCTCCTCCCTTTTTTACTTTGCCAAGACGATCTCGAAGGCCAATACTGCGGGACAGATCACGCCCCTATTCGGCAAAAATCATGGCGAAACAGAATCCACTGCGATTCGGCATACTGGGCGCCGCCCAGATAGTTCCCAATGCTCTGATCAAACCTGCGGAGCAGGTACCAGGCGTCGAGCTCACCGCGATCGCCGCGCGCGATCCCGCGCGTGCCCGCGAATTTGCGCGCAACCACGGCATCACTCGAGTCCACGCGACTTATGACGACGTCCTTAATGATCCCGAGGTGAACGTCATCTACAATCCCCTGCCCAACTCACTTCATTGCAAGTGGAGCATCGCGGCGCTTCGGGCCGGCAAGCATGTGCTGTGCGAAAAGCCGATCGCGTCCAACGCCGGCGAAGCTGCGCAGATGGCCAAGGTCGCGGATGATACCGGCCTGATGCTCGGCGAGGCGTTCCACTACCGCTATCACCCTCTCGCGGATCGCGTTCACGAAATAATGCACGACGGCACGCTCGGCCGGCTCATTCGCGTCGAAGGTCAGTTTTCCGTTCCGATTCCCCAACCAAACATCCGCTTCGATTGGAATCTCGCGGGCGGCGCCACGATGGACCTCGGATGCTACCCCTTGCACATGATTCGCTACTTCTCTGGACTCACACCGCGCGTGCTTCGCGCCACCGCGGAAATCGGCCCGCCCAACATCGACATCGCGATGGAAGCCGCATTGGAACTCGAAGGCGGGGCGACTGCACAGATGAAATGCTCGATGAAAAAAGACTCCCCTCTGGCGGTTTCATTCAGGGCGCGCGGCGAGCGCGGCGAACTGACCGTCACCAATCCGGTCGGGCCGCATTGGGGTCATCAGCTCATCGTGAAAACCGCCCGCGAAGAGAAAAGTGAAACCGTGCCGGGCGACACAAGCTATACCCATCAGTTGCGAGCCTTCGCCGCCGCGATACGTGGCGAGTCGTCCTTCCCAACCGATGCGCGCGAGGGGATCATTAACATGCGCGTGATCAACGACGTGTATTGTGCCGTCGGTCTTCCCCCGCGCGGCACGTGAGTCGTCAGGCATCGGCCTTCGGGTCGATACATCTGCTCTGCTGTCGCGACTGCGCAAGAAATTGCCTCCGGCTGAGGAGTCTTCGCCATGCCGAACAATAATCGCTGGACTGCCAACGACCTTCGCGACCTGTCCGGAAAAGTAATTGTCGTCACCGGCGGCAACAGCGGAATCGGCTACGAAGCCGCACTCCAGTTCGCGCGCAAGCGAGCGCGCGTCGTGCTGGCGTGTCGCGATCTTGGCAAAGCTCGCATCGCGGTCGACCAGATCAAAGCCGCGTCGCCCGACGCCGAGCTGGACGCGATGCAGCTCGATCTCGCCAATCTCGCTTCGGTGCGCGGTTTCACCGACGCGTTTCACATCCAGCATCGCAAGCTCGACGTGCTCTGCAACAACGCGGGCGTGATGGCCCTGCCCTATCGGCAAACCGTCGACGGATTCGAGATGCAGTTCGGCACCAATCACCTCGGGCATTTCGCTTTGACCGGCCTCCTGCTCGATCTGCTGCTTGCCACCGATAGCTCGCGCGTCGTCACCGTCAGTAGCGGCGCGCATAGGATGGGTCGAATTCGTTTCGACGATCTGCAGTGGAAAACCGGCTACCGCAAATGGTTCGCCTACGGACAGAGCAAGCTCGCCAATTTGCTGTTCACTTTCGAGCTGCAGCGGAGAATCGACGCGGTCGGGGCAAACCTGATCAGCGTCGCTTGTCATCCGGGCTACGCGGCGACCAATCTGCAAGCCGCGGGACCCAGGATGCAAGGCTCGTCGTTCCTAGAATCGCTCATGGATATTGGCAATCGGTTATTTTCTCAGAGCGCTGCGATGGGCGCACTGCCGACGCTCTATGCCGCGACCGCTTCGGAGGTCCGCGGTGGTGATTACATCGGTCCCGACAGCATTGGCGAGCTGTGGGGCAGCCCCGTGAAAGTCGCCTGCAGCGCCGCGGCGCACGACACGGCCGCCGCCAGTCGGCTTTGGGAAATCTCCGAGCGACTCACGAACGTGCACTACGATTCGCTCACTCCGCCGCAAGCACACGCAACGGCCACCAGGCAAAATCCCTGAGTTTTACCACCAGTCGATCGGGTCTTGACTTCAAGCCGCGCTTCTCGTTAAAACCTGACCGCAGTCAGAACCGAGCACACTCAGTAATCCAGGTGGATCTCCAGCTTTCCGTATCAACTAAACTCACGAATCGTCGAGTCGACGACGCTGCTCACCCGAGCCGCGGCGAGCGCAACAAGCGCGACAAGCTGGCGCGCATCAAGCGCGCGGCTCACAAGCTGTTTAGCCGCAGAGGATTCGACGCCACCACCACGCGTGAGATTGCGCAGGCCGCCGACATCGGAACTGGAACGCTTTTTCTTTACGTCGGCAGCAAGGAAGACTTGCTGGTGCTGATCTTCCGCGAAGAAATGGAGCGGGTGGTCAACGACGCATTCGCGACCATGCCGAATCGAACCCTGCGCGATCAGGTGCTGCAGGTCTTCAATGCGATGATCGCTTATCATGAGCAGGATCCCGGTCTGGCCCGCGTATTCGTCAAGGAACTCCCCTTCGTCAACGACCGCCGTCACGGAGTCGCGGAATTCATGACGATGCTTTTAGTTGGCGTCACGAATTTGATCGAGCAAGCGAAGTCGCGCGGTGAAATCAAGACTGAGGTTCCCGCGCGACGCCTCGCACAAAACTTGTTCGCTCTCTATTTCGCCGAATTGCAGCGATGGCTCGGTCGCGAGCCGATCGGTCCGCAGAAGCGCGACGATGCACTTCGGTCGGCAATTGACCTTCAACTTGACGGGCTTCGAGAAGGCAACTTCAGAAACTCAATGAATCGCGGCACAAGTCCGTCGCTGGAGCAGTCGTTAGCGCTGCCGCAAAAGCAGATCGTCAGGGAGAACGCCGATGGGCGCACGAACGGGAAAAGAGTTTCTCGGCGGGCTCGCTAAGCCGCGCGACATCTGGGTCGGGAACGACAAGGTCAAGGACGTGGTCTCGCATCCGGCCTTTGCCGGCGCGGCCGAGACGCTGGCGCAGATATTCGATCTGCAATACGAGGCGCGCGACGTCTGCCTGATGCCCGATCCCGAAACGGGCGAGTCGATCAACGTGAGCCATATGATTCCGCGGTCGCGCGCTGACCTGGAGCGGCGGCACGCATCTTTGCAGCGCGTCGCGGAGTTCACGGTCGGCTTGATGGGCCGCACCCCTGATTACATGAACGTCACGTATGCCGGGTTTGCCGGACGCGCGGACGAATGGGCGACCAACGGCAACGAGAACGGTGCGGCGAATTTGGTCGCGTATCAGAAGTTCCTCAGACGCAAGGACATCTCGCTCACGCACACGATCGTTCAACCGACCATCGACAAGGCGCTCGGAGATGCGCCCGCGCCAGGCAACGACGTCGCGCTGCACAAGGTCGCGGACACTGCTCACGGAATCGTGGTGCGCGGTGCGCGAATCCTCGCGACGCTCGCGCCATTCGCCGATGAGATAGCGGTCTATCCGGCGATGCCGCTGCCCGAAGGTGCCGACGCATACGCGGTCTCCTTTTGCATTCCGATGAACACCCCGGGGCTTAAGTTCCTCTGCCGCGATAGCTGTTCGGTCAAATCGAACCGCTTCGATCATCCGCTCTCGAGCCGCTTCGACGAGAACGACGCCGTGCTGGTGTGCGATCGGCCGCTGATCCCGTGGGAGAACTTCCTGATCTACGGCAACCTCGAGATCGCGAGCACCTACCACCTGACCGGCTTCATCTGGCGCGCGCTGCTCCAGGGCTGCACGCGCCTGGCGGTCAAGCTNNCGCGACCGCGTCTTCATCAACGCGAATCGCGAAGCCTACAACAGCGTGATGACGACTGGCTGGTACCCTAACATCATGCAGCAGACAATGATTCGCGCGCAGACCAAGCTCGAATTCGCCTGGGGACTGGCGACCCGCATGGCGGAAGCAATCAACGATGCTTCGCCCGCCGCGAAACAGATGCTCGGCGAAATCTGGACTTACGCCGAACTCACGCGCGCCGCGATCCGCAGCGCGGAAGCAGATGCGTTCGAATATGGAAATGGAGTATGGTTTCCGAACGGCGGCCCGCTTGCGGCTCTGCGCGCGGCGCTACCGACCTGGTTTCCGCGCGTGGCCGAAATCATCACATTGCTCGGATCACACAACCTGCTCGCGGCGCCGACCCACTCGCAGCTCGACGATCCGACGCTGCGCCCGCTCATAGGACGATATTTGCGCGGTGCGAAGGACATCGGTGCTGAGGACCGCGCGCAAATTTTCCGCCTCGCGTGGGATTTCGTCGGCAGCGCTCTTGCAAGCCGCAACGAATTGTACGAGCGGTTCTATCTGGCGTCGGGCGCCCGGAACTATCAGTTGGCGAATGCGATCGCACCCAAGGAATGCGCGCAAAAATTGGTGGATGGCATCCTCGGCAAAAGCGGCGATGCGTCATCCGAACGATCCGATCAACGCAAGCAGAAGTTAAACCTGGTCATCGAGAGCTTGAGATGAAAAGCATTCGAGTGCTAGCAACTAAGTAATCATGGAGATATCCAAATGAGTGTACTTACCGGAACGAGAGAAGAGTGGCGGCGCATCCTGCACGAGGGACAGCCCAAGTGGGTGCGGCCCGCGGGCGACCGGCTCGTGCTCGGCGACGGCCGGCACATCGCCGACGCGGAAGCGACCTACCTTCCGCCGTGCAATCCGAGCAAGATTTTGTGCATCCATCTCAACTACGAATCGCGCCGCGTCGAATTCAGGGCGCCGATGCTCGAGACGCCGACCTATTTCCAGAAGCCGGTCACTGCGTTGAACTCGCATCGCGGCACGGTTTGCCGGCCCGCGGGCCACAAGTATCTCAATTACGAAGGCGAGGTTGGGGTGATCATCGGCAAGCCGATGCGAAACGTGAGCCGGGAAGAAACGTGGGACTACATCGCGGGATTTGCGGCTACGAATGATGTCGGATGCCAGGACTATCGCGAGACGGACGCCGGTTCGATGCTGCGGGTGAAGGGGATGGACGGCTTCTGTCCGATCGGGCCGGGCATAGTCAGCGGCGTCGACATCCGGAAGTCAACCCTGCGTACCTACATCAACGGTAAGGTGGTGCAAGAAGGCGCGATCGCGGAAATGATCTTTCCTATCGACTACATACTCGCCGATCTCTGCAGATTCATAACTCTGCTGCCGGGCGACATTATACTTTCAGGCACGCCAAAGAATTCGCGGCCGATGAATATTGGTGACACTGTCGAAGTAGAAGTGAGCGGTGTTGGACGGTTGTTCAATCGGGTCGCTGAGGCACCCGCACCCGCGCACAAAGTTGGCCATCAGCCCACCGATACTGAAGCGGTTCGCCGGGTAGCGCTGGGTTCCGATTCCAGGATTGAGGCTCGATAGCCACTCAGTAGAGCCATTGACGATCTAACTATTGAACTGACTAATGAAATTGTTCGAGGACAAACGGTAACTGGCTAATCGTGTCTCGCAAGAGAGCGCCGACCGGGAGGAAAATATGATTCAAGTTACAGAGCTGGGCTACATGGGAATCGCGGTGAAGAACCTGGATGAATGGAAAAACTTCGCCACGAACATAGTCGGCATGGAACTGATGGACGAAGGCGAGCGGGACCAATGTTACCTGCGAATGGACTACTGGCATCATCGCATGGTTCTCCATTCCGGAAGCAGCGACGACCTTGAATATCTCGGATTTCGCGTGGCCGGCGCCGAAGAGTTCGAACAGATGCAGCGTCAACTGGTCGAGGGTGGAGTGAAATTTCGCGTAGGATCGGAGGAAGAGGCCGGCGAGCGCCACGTGCTTCAGTTGATAAAACTACAGGATCCGGACGGCACGCCAGTCGAAATTTTTCACGGGCCTGAGGTTCAATTCAAGAAGCCGTTCCATCCGGGGCGCGGGATGCACGGGCGATTCAAGACCGGGACCGGCGGCATCGGCCATTGTATCGTGCGGCAGAAAGACGTCGAGGCCGCGTATCGGTTCTACACACTCCTCGGGATGCGTGGCGGCGTCGAATATAAAATCCGAATCGGCAAGCACGTAGTTGCGCCCGTCTTCATGCATTGCAATGACCGCGATCATACGGTTGCATTCGGGATTGGTCCCTCGGAGCGGCGAATCAATCACTTGATGATCGAAGTGGATAATCTCGACGACGTCGGACTGACCTACGATCTAGTTCGCAAGAATAAGATTCCAGTGACTATTGTGCCAGGCAAACATTCAAACGATCATATGTACTCATTCTACTTTAAGAATCCTTCAGGCTGGATGCTCGAATATGGTTGGGGGGCCAGACCCGCGACGCACCAATCGGAATACTATGTCGAAGACATCTATGGGCATCAGCCGGAGGCAGGCGGTTTTGGGATGCCCGATTTGAACAAGTAGCGGGCGTCGCGTCATTAGCTAGTCGCTTGAATTAGCTATTCTGTGTCGCGATCAAGACTGGTCCGGCAAGTTTTTCACATACTCGTAATCGAGCGGCTGATGATTGATGCCGCGCGGCGGGGGTGAAATCCACCCGGCGAATTCGCCCGGCCTCGTCACCGGCTTCATCAATGACGCGACATGGTCCAAATCCTGCTGAGTCGGGAGCCATTCGGCTTTCCGTTGCTGCCACTCCCCTGCCGATACGATCTGGCCGGCTGGATTAACGTTCAGGCCGCGAAACTCGCCGATCGCCCGACGAAACGCGCGATGCGGAAGCGTTAGAGTGCTATCGATTCCTGCTTCCCGGATGATTTTGTTCCAACGCACCATCGCGCGCTCGCAATCGGCGATATAGGCGTCGCGCAGATTTTCGTTCAACGCGACCAAAGCCGGCTGATCGGATTCGACGATGGATCCATGGTCGTTCCTGAATATCCGGTACGCGCTACTGGTGAGTAGATGATCATCGTCGCGATCGGTTTCTTTGAAGCGACCCTTCAGACCCGCGCCATAATAGTTAGCCGCATTAGTTGAAAGCTCAGAACCAAACAGATCGAGCGATACTGAGTAATGAAAGTTTATGTAACGCTGAATGATTGCCAGATCGATTCCGCCGTACTGGCTAATGCAGTCGGTATCGTGCTGCTTCATCAGCTGGCAGGTCCGCGCGATCACGCGGCCAATTCCAGTCTCGCCGACGAACAAGTGATGCGCTTCTTCGGTGAGCATAAAGCGACACGTGCGAGACAACGGATCAAAACCGGATTCGGCCAGAGTCGCAAGCTGAAACTTACCGTCGCGATCCGTGAAATGAGCGAACATGAAGAACGAGAGCCAATCGGGCGTGCGCTCGTTGAATGCTCCGAGGATGCGCGGATTGTCCGCGTTCCCGGAACGACGCTGGAGCAGCGCATCGGCTTCCTCGCGTCCGTCGCGGCCGAAATAGGCGTGCAGGAGATAGACCATCGCCCACAGATGACGGCCCTCTTCGACATTGACCTGAAACAGATTTCGCAAATCGTACATTGATGGACAGGTGAGGCCGAGATGGCGCTGCTGCTCGACAGACGCGGGCTCGGTGTCGCCTTGAGTTACGATCAAACGGCGGAGTACGCCACGATGCTCTCCCGGGACCTCGCGCCACACCGGCTCGCCCTTATGTTCGCCGAAAGCAATACGCCGATCGGGTTCCGGTGCGGCGAGAAAAATGCCCCACCGATAGTCCGGCATCTTCAGGTAGCCGAAAGTCGCCCAGCCTTTTGCGTCAACCGAAGTGGCGGTGCGCAAATAAACGTCCGACGACTGGAAATTTTCGGGACCCATCTCGTTCCACCATTGCAAAAACCCGGGCTGCCAATTCTCGAGGGCACGTTGGAGACGGCGATCCTCGGCCAGGTTCACATTGTTGGGAATTCGCTCGGAATAATTCACCGACATCAGACTCTCCTCGGATCGAACTCGGGGCGCCGGCCGGTTCCGTAAAGCTTGAGCGCGCCTTTTTCGCCGACCGCGTTGGGACGCTGGAAGATCCAGTTCTGCCAGGCCGAAAGCCGGGCGAAGATCTTCGACTCGATCGTTTCGGGCCCGGCAAAACGCAGGGACGCTTCCATCCCGGTTAGCGCGTCGGACGAGAATGCGGCGCGTTCTTCGATCGCGATTCTGACCTCATCGTCCCAATCGATCTCATCCGGCGTGAAGCTGACGAGTCCAAGTTGCTCGGCGATCTTCGCATCCATTTCCTCGCCGATCCGCGGGCGCAATTTTTCTACCCGGGCCGGTTCGCCGAGAAATCGGCCGTGCAATCGCGAGAGACCATTGCACATCGGCAGTGCGCCGAAGTTCATTGCGGTCAGCGAGATCCTCGCGGGGAGCGCCTCATCTCGCTCACTTGTGCCGTGCAGCATGTACACGCGATCGGCCGCCAGCGCCAACTCGAACAGCACGCCGTGGAAACACGAACCGGGCTCGATCAAAGTGAAGATCGATCGCGAGCTTACGTCGATTCTCTTGAGCGTGCGTTTCAGGTAGAGCGTGATTTCGCGAATCAGCCAATTCTCAGGGTTGTCCAACAGTAGCCGATCATACGACTTGACTAGTTGGCCTTCGCCGCGTGTACGAAAAATCCACGTGCGAACCGACTCCTCGTTGGTCCGAAGATGAAGGATCGCATCCTCGAGTTCGCGCGCGATCGCCAACGGCCAGAAGTCAGAGCCCTGCTCGTGAACAGCTTCGATACTGGCGGGCGCGGACTGCTCTGGACCGTTTACGGTAATCGTCGCAACCGCCCGGTCTCGATCCAACTCGACGCTGAGATGCTGATAACTGCTGCGGTCGCCGTCGATGCTTCGCGACAGCGGACGTAATGCGATTCCGGTCGCGTCGGAAGGGCGATTTGAGCGCGCCGCGAATTCCCCGGCACGTCGCGATGCCGCGGCGATCAATTGCGTTCGCGGCACGACTTCATCGACGAGCCGCCATTCGACCGCACGCTTTCCCTTCATGCCCTCTTCGGTGGTGCAAAAAAAGTCTGCCCGGTCCCGGCGCACGAACCGTTTATCCACCAACCTGGTCAAACCGCCGGTCCCCGGAAGCACGGCGAGCAGCGGCAGTTCGGGAAGTGAAACGCTGGTCGAGCCATCGTCAGCCATCATTATATAGTCGGTCGCCAGCGCCAGTTCGTATCCGCCGCCAGCACAGGCTCCGCCGATTGCCGTCAGATAGAATTGTCCCGAGTTGCTCGTCGCATCCTCGATCGCGTTGCGCGTCTCGTTGGTAAACTTGCAGAAATTCACTTTGAACGGATGACTCGATTGGCCGAGCATCTTAATGTTCGCCCCGGCGCAGAACACCCGCTCCTTTCCGGAAATAATCACCACGCTTTTGACTTCGGGATGCTCGAAGCGCAGACGCTGCACCGCGTCGTTGAGCTCGATATCGACGCCCAGGTCGTAAGAATTCAGCTTGAGCTCATAACCCGGCATCAGCCCCCCGTTTTCATCGACATCCATCGCGAGGGTCGCGACCGGTCCGGCGAAGCTGATTTTCCAATGGCGATACTGGGCGGGCTCGGTTCGAAAATCGATCATGACCGGCTACGTCTCCATTTCATGTGATGCACTATAATGCATCACTTGTATCGTGACAAGCAAAATTAATCATCTGGCGGAGCGGCTCGCTTTCAGGGCCCTTTTCTTCTGGATTGAAGCGATAAGCTGTTTGAGAGATTGCCGCACGCTCTTGCCGCTGGTATCGACTCGCAAATCCGCCTTGCCGTACAAGGCGTCGCGTTGCGCAAGTATTCTGCGCATATCCACCAGCGCTTCGCTGTCGCCGCTGTTTTCCACGCGATGGTCGCCCTGCCGAATGACCCGGTCCCAATGCTCTTCGGGCGCCGCTTCGAGCCAGACCGTGTAGCAGGAATCGAGCAATCGCTCGAAGGTTGCAGGCTCGGACACGAGACCGCCGCCATTGGCGAGCACTAGTTTGTTTTCCGTACGCAGGATACGTTCCAGCGCACGCCGTTCGTAACGCCGATACGCGGCCTGCCCCCAGAGGTCGAAGATTTCGTTGACGCTGACGCCTGCCTCCTTTTCGATTTCGCGGCTCATCTCGATAAACCGCCAGCCAAGATGTCGCGCGAGCATCGCGCCCAGTGTGCTCTTGCCTGCGCCACGCAAGCCAATCAACGCGATCCGATTGAGCCGTCCCGTGCGATCACCAAAACGGCCGGCGACCATTGCCGAAGCCTCGGCAAGTTCGGCGGGTTCGAGACGTCGGAGCCGCTCGACCAGCAACGTGTACTCGATCGGGCGCGCCGGATCATCACTGACGAGCTCCGCCACTGGAACATCGATCGCGCTCGCCAGGCGCCTGAGCAAAGCGATCGACAAATTCCCGCGTCCGGCTTCCAACTCGGCCAGGTAGCGCTCAGAGATGCCCGAATCGCGTGCCAGCATCCGGCGCGTCATGCCATGACGCGCGCGAGCATCGCGAACCCGCTCACCAAGCAGCCTAAGGTAGCTGGCGGGCGCGATGGTGCGAGCGCGGTCTTCAGCGGTAAGTTTGCGAACCTTTGACGCTCGGGCCATTTTGGCGCTCCCCGGCAGGCAGTATGCACTATATTGCCTCCGCGGAGTCGAAAGCGCCAGAGCGCAGTTCACTCGGTCCGTGTCCCCCAGGGGTCAGGAGGTGTGCGCGATGACAAATGTTCCGATTTTGTCGATCGCTTGCTGACCCTCCGGAAGCAGCTTCGCAAAGACGTGCCACACGTGGACCATCTCGTCCCAAATCTCGAGCTCAACTTTGACGCCCGCCGCCTTGGCGCGTTCCGCGACTCGCGTCGAATCGTCGAGCAGTACCTCCGCTTCTCCGACTTGTATCAGCAGCGGTGGAAATCCGCGGTAGTCAGCATGCAGCGGCGATATGAGTGGATTTTTCGGGTCATCTGTTCCTATGTACATTTTCGCCATCGGAGCGAGATCCGATCCCTGCACCATCGGATCCTTAGCGGCTTTGGTCTTTACCGAATCTCCAGTTCCTTCGAGATCGGTCCACGGCGAAATCGGCACGACTGCCGCGGGCATCGGATCGTGCGAAGCGCGCAGCGCCGCCAAAGCTGCGAGCGCGAGGCCGCCGCCGGCTGAATCGCCAGCGATAACGATCTTGCCAGGCGCGTATCCTTGAGCAAGCAGCCATCGGTACGCCGCGGTGGCATCATCGACGGCGGCAGGAAACGGATGCTCCGGCGCGAGGCGATAATCGATCAGGAGCGCGCGACCCTTGGAAGCTCGCGCGATTCTCGCGACCATAGCACGATGCGTATTGATCGAACCGGTCACGTATCCGCCGCCATGCAAGTAGAGGATGACGCGATCGGGCTCAGCACCCGGCGCCGCGATCCATTCCGCGCTGACACCGCCGGCGTTGACGGGTTCGCACTTAACGTCGGGCGCAACCCGCTCGCTTACTTTTTCCATCCCAGCACGGCGCCGCTCCATGCTGGCGTTCGGATTGCGTGGTTGTGACGTGATTATTTCAATGACTTTCTTGAGTTGTTCGCTGGCCACGATGAGTGCCTCCTCGGCCTATCCGTATCATTTATATGAGAAAGCTGAACAGCTAAGCTGATAGCGTCTTTCCTGCGACTTGGGTACGTTCGGGCAGGAGTTCTTCGGAAATGACGACCAGCAATATCAGCGAATCACTCGATCATCCGCCTCACGTCGCGGGCGTCCTGAACTACCTGGCCGATCGAAACGAACGGCCCGTCAGCTATACCTATCAGCCGCCAGCGGGAGTGCCGCTGCGCACCGGCAATTACGTCAAGCACACCATGCCGATTTACGACGGGCGCGCGATAGCCGATCGCATCTCGCTCGACCAGCAAGGTTTCGCGGTCAAGCATCATCTTACAAAGATCGCGAACTTTTATGACGAGACCGAAGTTCGGTCGATTTACTATCCGGAAGTCGAGCGGCTGGTGAAGGAATCAATCGGCGCGGTGCGAGTGCTGGTGTTCGATCACAACGTGCGATGCCGCGAAAAGATGAAGCAAGGCGCGAAGAACATCAGCGAGCCGGTGAAGGTCGCGCACAATGATTACACGCTCAAATCGGGTCCGCAGCGCGTGCGAGATCTGCTGCCCGACGAAGTTGAAGCGTTGCTGAAGAACCGTTTCGCATTCATCAATGTGTGGCGTCCGATCAGCGTCGAACCGGTTCAGGAATCGCCGCTGGCGGTGTGCGATGCGCAGTCGATGGCGCTCGAGGATTTCGTTCGGCACGTGCTGAAGTATCGCGATCGCGACGGCGAGGTTTATTCAGTCGCCTACAATCCAAATCACAAGTGGTATTACCTTCCGCAGCAGCGCAAGGACGAAGTGCTGCTCCTCAAGTGCTACGATTCCGACAATCGCGCGGCTCGCTTCACCGCCCACTCGGCCTTCGCCGATCCGACTTCTCCGCCCGATGCGCCGTCGCGCGAGAGCATCGAGGCGCGCACAATTGCATTCTTCGCGCCGTAAAGAGGCCGGCTCGTTCTCCACTGAGCCGTCGGTCCCGACTCCGACGAAGCACCGCCATCCCTATCGCGCCTTTGCGATAAGGATCGGCCTCGGATTGGCCGTGGTCACCGCATTACTGTGGCACTATGACGCCCGTCCCATCTTCCGTACTCTGGGCCGCGAAAATCCGGGCTGGTTCGCCGCGGCCGCGGCTCTCTTTCTCGCGGGACAGGTCATGTCTTCCTACCGATGGCAGTTGCTGGCCGCGATCCTCGGTGTCACCGGACCCTTCCAAGAATTTCTCGCTTACTACTTCGTGGGAGTCTTCACCAATCTCTTCGTGCCGGGATTGGTCGGCGGCGACGCTGCTCGCGCCATTTATCTAGGCAAGCGACATGGCAAGATGAGCGAGGCATTCGCTTCGGTGATCGCCGATCGCGGCTTGGGATTGCTCGCACTATTCTGGCTCGCCGCCACTGCTGCGATATTCCTCAACTACGCTCACCTGCCTTCCTCGATCACCGGCCCCACCGTCGTCGTCGGCTTGGTCGCATTGGCGGGATTCCTCGGCGGACCGCTCGTCGCTCGCTTGATACCCATGCTGCCCGTTCGATTGCGCGTCGTTGCCGTAGCCGCCCCGTATCTCGAACATCCCGTCCGCCTGCTGCCCGCGATCGGATTGTCCCTGGTGCTCCAGATTTCGCTCGCCGTCTGCCAATACATGCTGGCACTGGGGCTCGGACTTTCTGCGCCGCTCACACTTTTTTTGCTATGCGTTCCGATCGCCAACGTCGTCGCGAGCTTGCCGCTGACGCTGAACGGCCTCGGACTGCGCGAGTCCGCATATCTGGTTCTACTCGGAATGGGCGGAGTCGCCAGGGACGATGCGATCGCACTCGGCCTGCTGTGGTTCGGCGCGACGATGCTGGTCGGCCTCACCGGTGCGGTTGCATTTGTCACGACGCCAACGCCGACACTAATCGCATCGTCGCGAGAGTCTCTCATCCCGATGCCGCGTCAATGATCTTCAACACCTTCGACTACTACTTCTTTTTTCTGATTCCCGCCGCACTGGCATTCAAGCTGTCGCCGCTACCCTGGCGGCCTTGGGTAATTGTTTTGTCAGCCTGTTTCTTTTACGTGTACTTCTCGCTGCTCGGTTTCGGCGGCGTTGTCGGCGCATTCTGCCTCTCGATCTTCTTGTGGGAGAGCATTTTCAGCCGCCTTTACCGGCCGGGCGCCGCCATCTGTTTCATCGGAGTGGTTCAGAGCGTCATCTTTCTGGCGATCTTCAAATATTGGAATTACCTGACCGGTCTCGCCTGGAGCGCCACATCCGCAAATCCGTGGCATTGGTCCGGAGCGTTTCTACCGCTCGGGATTTCCTTTTTCACTTTCGAATTCATCCATTACGCGGTCGATCGTTATCGCGGAAAGACCTCAGCGGGCGCGGTCAAGGAATATTTGGCGTTCATCCTGTTTTTCCCCACGCTCGTCGCGGGCCCGATCAAGCGCTACGAAGATTTTCTGCCAAAGCTGCGCGCCGCTGAAGCTTCCTGGCTCGACCTACAGACTGGGTTTACTCGAATCCTGGTCGGTCTGGTGAAGAAGTTCGCGGTGGCCGATCTGATGACCGCCTTCACCAATCACCTCAATGCCGCCGACATCGCGATCGCGGATCGACGGGTACTGCCGCTCTGGCTGTTCGCATATGGGATCAAGATCTATTTCGACTTCGCGGGCTATTCCGATATCGCGATCGGGTCGGCGCGCGTGTTCGGAATCGTGGTGCCGGAAAATTTCGATTGGCCATATATGCGGTCGAACATCGCTGATTTCTGGCGCAACTGGCATATCTCGCTCTCAACCTGGTTGTTCGACTATGTTTTCATTCCACTCGGCGGCTCTCGCGTGGCGCGCTTGCGCAACTATTCAAACCTGATCGTCACGATGTTCATTAGCGGCGTCTGGCACGGCGCCGGCACCAACTTCATCGTGTGGGGGCTGTGGCATGGAATGCTGCTCACGGGAAATCGCGTCTGGCGGGACCTTCGTGGCGCACGGCAGGTCTCGACCGTGGGCCGGCTGATCGGGTGGGCGATCACTTTCACGACCGTGAATCTGGGGTGGGCGTTCTTCTGTATGGATTTGCCGACTGCGAGATTTTTCTTCCAACGACTTCTTATCGGTTAGCGCATGAATACTATTCTCTGGTGGAAACAAGTCCTGGATTTTTTCGGCGGCGCCGCGGATTCGCCGCCTGAAGATTCCCCGCAATGGTTTCTGAATCCGGTGGTGCGAGGGTTGTGGTGGGGCATTCTGCTGTTTCTCGTGATTCTATTTTCAGGACAAACGTCGAAGTTTATCTACATTGATTTCTAAATCATCACCTTCCCTCTCCGCGAGGGACTTCCTCGTCTCCTTGGTGGTCGCTGCGATCATCATTGCCGGCGTCAATTTCCTGGTGGCGAGATCCGCGCGGAATTCCATGCCCCGGCAATTGCTTCGTCAGTTGAACTCGACCAGCGACGTCACTCATCTAGCCCTTGGCAACTCGCTAATGGCCGCGGGATTCAAGGCGGCCGCCTTCGACGCCGATATCAAGCCGATGCGTGCGGTCGGATTCAACGCCGCCCTTGGCGCCACGGATCCGGTCGAACATCTGATGCTGTTGCGCCGCGTGCTGCGGCGCGGCCAGACCCTGACGACCGTCATCTACGGATTTTTCGATTTCCAGCTCACCGAGCCGCCGCTCGCGACCAACAGCGATCTTATCGGTAATCGCGCCGCCAGCTATTATCTCGAGCCCGACCTCGCCCTTAAATATTATGAGATGAGCCCGCGCGACCGCCTCGAATTCAGCCTGATGCGCCACGTCCCCATCATGGTCGAGCGCGGCGCCATCTGGCAGAAAGTCGAATTGATGCGCCGCGCGATGAGCCAGCTGGGGATGCCGCCGGTCGCGATCAATCGTATGGGTCAGGTCTCGGATTTCGCGATGCTCGAGGCTGGCTCGCCCGCCGCCTTCACCGCGCACTGCGATCGCTCGATCGCGGAGCACGCTAAACTCAGCGCTCCGATCCTGCAGATCATCGCGGAATCAAAGGCGCATGGCGCGCGAGTCGTGATCGTCGAGATGCCGATGCATCCGTTCCATCAGCGCACCTTTTACTCTCTCCCCGCGTGGAACAGATATCGAGACTATGTGCGTACGCTGGTCGAACAGGCTGGCGCGGTTTACTTGAACGCGAGTGACTGGATAGAGCGCCCCGACGAATTCGCCGATCATCTGCATCTGTCCGCCTCTGGTGCTGACGATTTCAGCCGCCGTCTCGCAGATTATCTGCGCGATTCGAATGCCGCGAACTCGGCAGCGCCCGCGGCGCCGCTAGTGCTCGATCCTCGGGAAATAGAATTGCGCAGCTCGCTTGAGACCCCATCGGATCTTCATCGGCAGCCGCGACGAATTGTCGAATCGCCCACCTGCCTCGACCGTCGCCCGGATTGAATCGTCCCAGCGATGCCTGATCGCGCGAATAAAATTCCCCGGTTTGAGCATCGAGCCGACCGGTGGAAAGTACCCTTGCCCGACCGTCTCAATCGAGAGCCGACCCCACTTCTCGAGGATCGACTCGCGCGGCCATTGCGGAAATTCTGCAATCCAGTCGGCCGCCGGCGTGTCGTCGATCCGCGCCCCGAGCAACAGATGCGCAAGCACTAGCACGCTCTCGACCCAGTTTATTCTGATCTGATCGTCGCCGAGGCATCGTTTCCAATCGAACTGCGGCGGCCGATTCTCCAACGCGACTGCCACGTCACACAGCCACAGTGGGCGCCATCCGCCATGCTGCAGGAAATGCACGGCCAGCAGCCGCAGATTGTCCTCGGCGCCCAGCACCCGAACCGGGGTGCCGTGCAATTCGCGTATTTCGGAGCGCTCGAAAACACTGGCCACCGTGTCTTTGCTGAGCGCCAGCGCCAAGTGCTCGAAATCTACATGGTACGGAAAGTCGGGCAGTTTGCGCACGATTTGTTCGGCCTTCGCGCGATCCTCGGGCGCAACGTATAGATCGATATCGCCAACCGGCCGCGCCGCCAGCTCTGGATACAGCCGCGCAACCGACCAGCCCTTGACGATGATTGGATTTATCTTATTTTCGGTGAGCCGCGAAAATATTGCCGCAATCGCCTGCTGCTGACGTGCCGAATTGAGCGCGTTGCTGCGATACCAATCGCGGAACACGTCCGCCACCGGCGAATCCGTCATCGACTGGTCGCCACGAATTTTTCTCCAGACCAGGCCGGCAGTGCCCGAGGCGAGCAGCTGCGGCCGAACGCCGTCCAGCAGATTCCGATCGAAATCCAGCACAGGTGGCGCGACTCGCCACGCACCCGACAGCATGCGCGCGATCTGCTGACCGGCCAAGTAAGCGCTCGACGCGGAAGAGACGGAAGGAGAAATTAGCCCAGTACTCTAATGCTCGGCGAGCCGAAAAGTACCTGGCTACCGGCACCTATAGTAAATCCCAATCTAGGAATTTCGGGGGCTGCGTCCTCGTGGTCGTAGGGGAGGTCCGCAAGTGAAGCCAGAGCAGTTTCCTGAACAACATTGGGAGCCTATTGAGCAAGTGGCACCGCCCGCGAGACAGGACGCGGCGGCCGCAGGCGTCGGTGCGACGATGGTCGTCACCAGTGGCACCAATACAACCACGGCAGCGGTCACCGAGACCCGCTTCAACAATTCGCGGCGGGAGACTTGGCGCTCGGAATCGAGCCAGCCTGTTGTCCCTGTAACCAGATGGCGACGTTGAAAATCACGCAAGCAGCCGACGATCATATCGCGCGAATCTGCCGCACCTGCTTCGGGCGCGATGAGCGCTTGCAGCTCTTCGACCGTCTTTTGTCCGTCGCAATGCTTCCACACCGTGGCCGCGGCCGGGTTCAGGCAATGCGCCTTGTCCCGTGCGGTATCGTAAATCAGAAGCTCAGTGTCGAGTTCCTCGACGATCATGCCGTCGGTGCTCGCGATTGGCCGCACGTCATACTTCGACTGTAGCTTTGCCATCGGAAGTTATTCCCCACTACCCATAAAACTCAAAACGTTCCGAGCGCACGGCGATCCGGCTCGGCGTCCGCCTGATCCATCCGCGCCAGGAGATCGCGCGCCACAGTTGCTGCCTCGCCGCGAACGCCGCGCAGAATTATCGCGCTGCTAACGGCTTTCCTGATCACCGGCAAGTTGCGCGCGGGCCGATGACGCGCCGATACCGTATTCGCCAGCAATACCATTGCGCCAGCGCCGGGCGAAACCCGCATCGGATGCCATCGCGCGCCTTCACGATACCTTGTATCCACTACCATTCCAACGGACAGCGGCTTGACTCCGGCGCGCCCGCCAAACTCCTCGACCGACAGGTAGTGGGTCCTGGCCGTGGCCGGATCGCGAATAGACAGGGGCCGAGGAAACGGACGCACGCGTCCGCTCAAATCCAGCACCGCGTACTCGTCCGAATAGTATTCCGCTCCCAGCTTCACCAGCTCAGCCGCCAAAGTAGTCTTGCCGGTGAAGGTTTTTCCAGCGATCACGATCGCCTTGCCCCGCCATCCCACCACGCCGGCATGTACGAACACTCGCTGGCGTGCGGCAAACGCAACCGACAGGCGGAGATCTGACTCGAACGCGTCCAACACCGGCTCGAGCTCGCGATCCCGCGCGACTCGCGTCCCATCGCCGTAAAGCAGGTAGAGCAGCCGGCGCTTGCGCAGCGGGTCATCGCCGCCGACCACGAACGAATAGAGCCGATCGACGATTTGTCCGGGATGGGGCTTCCATCCGGGTGGCAGGCGATCGTTGAGCGTGCCGACCAAGCCCTCGCGCGATGCGCGAATCCCAATTCGAACGCCGTACGAAATAAAAGAAATTCCCTCCGCCCAGCCCAGGCGGTTGAGCTTGTCCATTCAGGTCGAATCAAGTCTGAGACGCGGCAGTTTATCGCTCGAGTAATGCATGGCCGGAAAAGGTTGTCCCTACTGCTCCAGATTACCAACGACCGCATCACGAGTATGCGATTGATCGCCACGCGAGTTCCGCGACAATAGCTGCTCGTACAGCGTAAGCGTCCGGCGGACCATCGTCGCGCTGCTGAATTCTGTGTCCACCCGCGCAATCGCCGCCTTGCCATACCTGGCTCTGAGCTCGCTGTCCTCCAGCAATCGATTCACCGCTTGCTCGAGCGCCGCCACATTGCACGGTTCGATCGTCAGCCCGGTAATGTTGTTCAATGATACAAAAGGCACCCCCGACGCGATTTGCGTGTTCACCACCGGCTTGCCGCACGCCATCGCCTCGAGCTGCACGATTCCGAAAGCCTCGCTGCGCGCGATCGACGGCAGCACGAAAAGATCACAGGCATGATAGTACGGAGCGATGTCGCGCGGCTGCATCTCACCCATGAAGATCACGCGATCGCCGACTCCCAGCGCGATTGCTTCGCGTTCGAGAGATGTTCTGAGCGGCCCGTCACCAACGATTAGCAGCGTCGCGTGGATGCGCTTCATCGCGCGAATCAGATATTCAAAACCCTTGTAATAGACCAGCCGCCCGACGGTAAGAATCAACGGTCCGGGGAAGCGCTCGCGAATCGACCTTACGGCTTCGGCGTCGGGCCTGCGGATTTCATCCACCTCGATCCCGTACGGTATCACCTGGCATCGATCCCTGAATCCTGCGAGATCGAGCGAACTCTCAACATAGCTGGATGAGGTCGCAATGATCGCATCGCAATTCCGGAGGAATCGACGTTGAATCGGCGCGAACATTTGCGCGAGCCGGCGTTGACGAACGATGTCGCTATGCCAGGTCGCGACCAGTCGCCCACGATATCCGCTCGCCATCACCGCAATGATTCCCGCCGGATTCGGCAGATGAACGTGAACGATATCGGCGTTCGCACGCCTGATTTTCCGCACCATCGACAGACAGACCGGCGCTCCCGCGAGATTGAACTGGATCGCATGGCGCGAAACGCTGACCCCATCGACGATTGTGTCCTCATCGCCGCGCCGATCGTTTGCGACCAACACCCGCACGTTGATCGATTTGCGAAGCTGCCGGCACAGCGTCTCCAGGTGCGTTTCAATCCCACCCACATGCGGCGAGTAGAACTTGCCCACATGAACGACGGTCGGCCGCCGTTCGTTCGCGGCATCGATCGTCGCGGTCATTCGCACACTACTCACTTTGATTAGCAACTAAGGTAGTCAGTCGAGCAAGTCATTCTTGCAAGCCGTTCGTGCAATCGTCGGGTCCTCATGTGCGGTCAAGACTTGATGCGCGCTTGCCTCGCGTTCGAACGCCTTACGGCACTCGTCGCGATTTGCCGCGACCCATGCTGTGAGCCGATCGATGCCATCGACCCAACCGATCTTCGGCGTCCATGCAAATTCCTGTTGCGCTCGACGGATGTCGCTGACGTAGATTCGCTGATCGCCTCGCCGCGGCTCGGCGATTCGATAGTCAATCTTTCTGCCAAGTTTGCGCGACAAGGCCTCGAGCAGTTCCAGCAATGAGATTGCGTTGCGTGGACCGCCTCCAATGTTAAATATCCGGCCGCGCGCAATATCGATTTTGCTCGCGGCAGCATCGTAACCGTCGAGCAAGTCGTCGATGAACAGCACATCGCGCACCTGTTTGCCGTCCCCGTAGACAGTCATTGGAAATCCGAGCGCCGCGGCGATCACGAACCATGCGATCCAGCCCTGATCCTCATGGCCGAACTGCCGCGTTCCATAAATGCATGATTGGCGGAACACGACCGTGTTGAGCCCGTAGATTCGACTGTAGTCGCGCACGTACTGGTCAGCCGCTCCCTTCGAACATCCGTACGGCGAATGAAAATCAATTCCGCGCTCCTCCGCAATTCCGTGCGGCAGATTTTCGAACTCCCAGCGCTTCGAGCGCTCGACGACGTTCACGTCGTTCAGCTCGCCGTACACTTTGTTGGTCGAAGCGTAAATCAAGGGCGCGTCCATCGACGCGAGCCGCAGCGCTTCGAGCACATTGATCGTGCCGAGCGCGTTGATCTCGAAATCCAGCCGAGGCTGCGCGACTGAATTGGTCACCGCGACCTGGCCGGCCAGATGGAGCACCAGTGAAGCGTCGCGATTCGCCCTAAACGTCTTCGCGATCGACTCGCCATCGCGAATATCGATCCGCGCCAGTTGAAGCGGCCCATGCCGTTTGATCCAGTTGAGATTCAAGTTGGTGCCAGGCCGATCAAGGTTGTCGATGACAACAACTTCGTGGCCGCGGTCAAGATAGCGGGCGGCCGCGTTGCTGCCGATGAATCCCGCCCCGCCGGTGATAATGACCTTCATCCGTTCCCCCTGTTCACGACTCTGACGGCCGCAGTCCGGCTCGCGCGGCCAGTGCGAAGTACACATCCGCCGTCTTCGACGCATAATCCTTCCACGAAAATCGCGCCGCCTGCACGATTGCCTGGTCGCGCCGATCGTCGATTCGCCGCGCGTCACCGCGAACGTTGTGCAAAAGTTCCGTCGCGGCTCGAACCCACGCGGTAACATCACCGACCGCGCAGTATCGTGCCGCCTCGCCGCCCACTTCCCGCAGCGCGGGCAAGTCGCTTGCGACGACCGGACATCCGCAGGCCATCGCTTCGATAATCGGCAGTCCGAAACCTTCGGCATCGGACGGCAGCAGCAAGACCGACCCGCGTCGATAAACCGCAGCAAGAACTCTGCGTTCGAGAAACGGCATCGTCACGATTCGATCGATGATGCCGAGCGAGCGAGCCATTTCTTCGTGCTCCGGCATAAGGCCGCCGCCCACGCGAATCAAGCGGGCGTCGCGAAATTTACGCTGAATTCCAGCAAATATTTGCAGCAAAAGATCGATCCTCTTCCGCGGCTCGACGCTGCCAACATGAACGACTTCGATCGTGCTCGACTCCACGGGTCCAAGAATCTTTTCCAGCTCGCGGTCAGAAGAAGCATCCGCGATCGGCGACATTTCGGAATCGACGCCGTTCGGAATGACAACCGTTCTCCCGAGCGGGAGCAGACCCGCCGCGACGATGGCATCGCGAGTAGCCCGACTCACGCATGTAACGATCGCGGCGCGCCGAAAACCCTTGAGCACATGACGCGTCATCGCGCGAAACACCGCCGATCTCGCAGGCTCCGCTTGACGATCGAGAACGCATTTGAACGCATCGAGATCGTGGCAGGTAATGACGGTCTTCGCCGGCGAAAGATAATTCGCCAGATGGCTGTAGCTGTGATCGATGATGTGAAACAAATCGTACTGCTCGCGCTGGCCTCGCAGCCACCAAGGGTAGCGAAGATACCGATTCAATGCGCGCTCAACATTGAACGCCGATTTGGTGCGCGTGCTTTCCGCAAATCGGGCAACCGAGTTGAACCTGATGAATCGCGGACGAATCAGTTTCGCGTCGATCGCCGCGCAATGCGCGCTTTGCAGTTCCGTCACCAGCATCTGCGCGACCAGGTCCATGCTCGGCCACCGTTCTTCGACATAGTCTGCGAGTATCGCGACCTTCAGCCTGCTCATCTGTTTCGATTCGAAAATCGAATTGGACACGCTAGCCGGCGCCGCGCTCCAGCAATTGGTCGAAGAAATCGAGATGCCGGCGCGCCACTATCGGCCACGCGTAAGTCGTTCTGACCCGCTCGATTCCGCGCGCCGCGTAATCACGTCGAAGCGCCTCATTCGCCAGAAATTCCGTCAGCGCGTGTGCCAATTCGTTCGCATCGCCTTCCCGCACGGTTCGCGCCGCGTCGCCGACAACCTGGGGAATCTCGCCACTGTCGGAAGCGATCACCGGCACGCCGCAAGCAAACGCCTCGACCAGCATGCGACCGAACACCTCGCGCCAGTTGGACGCGGTTTCACTCGGCGCGCACATCATATCCATCGCGTTGAGATATCCCGGCACCCGGTCATGCGGAACGCCGGTGACGATGCGAACGCGGTCGCCGTATCGGGCGCCCCAGCTTCGTAGATATTGTTCAAGCGGTCCGCCGCCGACGAACATCGCCCGCCACGAGGCTTCGACCTTATCCAGCGCGGCAGTCAGCACGCGGAGTCCTTTTTCCTCGACGAATCGTCCTAGGAATCCGACCACCGGCAGTCCCGCGTTCCAGCTGAGCTGTGTGCGGATTCGATCGCCCGCGCTTCGATGGGGAAAAAACAAATCGAGGTCCACGCCCAGTGGCATGACGCAATGCGGCTTTCGATCGTAACCGCGCGGTAGCAGTGCGGCGACGCCACTTTCTCCGCGCGCCATCCATCCGGCGCATCTTGCCAGGCTGTACCTCTCGATCGCGGAAAACGGCGGCGGATAGTTCTTCGCGATGGTCTGACCGGTCCAGAACACGAGCGGCGTGTCGCGCGGCGTCCACCACGCAATCTGGCCGCCGGCCACGATGTACGGCTCCTCCCAGCAATGCACCAAATCCCAGCCGCCTCGCAAAATCTGCCGCAGCCTTCGTCCATAGAAAAAAATGTGAATTCGATTGGTCAGAAACGCCGGCACCTTTTCGAGACGGCACAATTCGCCCGGCATATTCTCGGTGTGAATCGGACGCAGGTCACCGTGAAAAAATTCCGGCGCCGCCACCGTCACCTCCCAATCGTCGCCACCCGCGCGCGCCATCTCGTGCGCGAGGCGTCGATTCACCGCCACGCAATATGAATGTCCCACTGTGAGCAGCCGACGCGGACGCCGCTTCGCTCGCGCGGAGATAGGCCCACTTGGTACGATAGCCTCAGCCTGTGGCGCAGCCGCTGCAGGCGAATACGTCACGCCGGAATATTCCTCAGCTTGTCGAAAATGTCGTCTGCGCCCGCCCGTTCCTCCGCGACGGCGAAGAGGTGGGCGTTCCAATACGATTCCGCGACCGTGACCCGCTTGCCCAGCACGCCGACGCGATAGCCCATCGCCGCGAGGAAGTTCGCGATCGCCGCGTTGGTGCCGTGCGCCTCGATCAGCATCGTCGGCCGGTAACGCTCAAGCGTCTCCCGCGCCCCTTCAAGAACGTCGAGTTCCGCACCCTCGACGTCTATCTTGATCAGTTCTGGCGGCGCCAACCGCAGCTCGTCGACGATCGAATCAAGGCGCTCTATCTTGACCGTGACCTCGCCGGCGTAGCGATCCGGCTTTTTTCCTACTGACGCGAGTTTGCCCCAGGTCGGTTTCTCCGACGTCCAGAATGCAGCTTCGCCCGCGGAACTTCCGAGCGCGATTGTGACGGTCTTGATATTTGTCAGCCCATTGGCCGCCGCGTTGTACTCGATTCTTTTTGCATTCTCCGCGAGCGGCTCGAAGCAAATCACGCTCCCGCGCACACCGACCCGCCGCGCGGCGCCGAGGGCATGGAACCCGACATTCGCGCCGACATCGTAAATCGTCATGTCCGGACGGAGCAGAAAGTCCAGCGCCGCTTGCACTTCGGACTCGGTCGTCCCAAGCACATAGCCGACATGCGAAAAGCCGATGTTGATCTTGAGCCCCTTGCCGAAGCCTCTCACGATCACCTGATCGCGACCGTGCACCGCACTCCCCACCTGTCGCAGCAACCCTGCAACCAACGGATGCTTCACGGCGATGCCCGACGCGAACTCGATCCACGACGGCGGCATCATCCGGATCGCGCGAGCTACGATTGTCATCTCGGCAGATGTCCCGCGGACGCCAATAGTTCAATGGAATGTGCGGCGGCTGGTCGCGGACAACCGGATACCTGCCTGAATATCGCCAGCAGAGATTCGATGTGCGCCGCCGAGTTGAATCTGCGCGAAGTTTCGCTCGCGCCACGACAGAGGCGCTCGTAGGTCTCGGGATCGCGCAGGCATCGGACGATCGCGTCGGCAAGCCCCTCCGCTCGTGGAGGATCGCCCGCAGCGAGAAAGCCGTTGACCCCGTCGATCAGCCACTCCGAGATGCCGCCGACATCAAATGCGGCCGCCGGCACTCCCGACTTGCCCGCCTCGATTCCGACTAGTCCAAAAGTCTCAGGGCCTAGACTCGGCACAACAACCAAGTCGGTTTGCTCGTACAAATTGTCGAGGTCGGCCGCGCGCATCCATCCTTCAAATCGAACACTGACGCGGCGATCGCGCGATTCCACAACTCTTGCCTGCTCCTCCCATGCCGCGCGATTCGGCCCGTCGCCCACGAACGCAACCTCGATCCGCGTTCCCAAGTTCTCAGCCGCGATCGGAATCGCATCCAACAATACTGACCCGCCCTTAAGCCGCGCCAACCGCCCAACGAACAGCAATCTCCAAGCCTGCGATCTACTGCGCGAGATCGCTCGCCCGTTGGACGAAGCTCGATCGCCGCGTGGCGAGACTTCGTTCATCGGCATCGGGAGCGTATGAATGCGTTCGGCGACGATTCCGTTTTTTTCGAGCTCATGCGCCAGGTATTTGGACGCCGTGACGATCGCCGAATAGCTCGACAGCATCGAGTGCCTGGTACTCTGCGTCCTGAAGTCGCGCCACATCGTTAGCGGATTCAAGCCGCCGCAGCGATGCGGATAAAATTGAAAAACACACTGCCATCCGAAGCGCCGGCCACACGGATGCACTTCGGGAAATTTGAAGGTCTTCTCGCCACTGATGCACATCCCCTGATGAGAATGTGCAAACAAAACGTTCGGTGCGAGTTCGAGCAGCTTGGCTTGCAACTCCACATCTTTGAGGATGTGAACAAAAACGAGATCGGGACTCCAGGCGCGCAGCGCGTCCAGCGCTTTCGTCACGCCCATCTCGCTGATGCATAGTCGCGGCGCTCCCATCGAAGTTTCCAGCGCCTCGCGATCAACGGGTGCGTCGATTTCGCTGAGCAATGCGCATTCGACGCCTGCGCGTTCGAGCCCGCCAATCGCCGCCTTCAAATACGATTCGGAGCCGCCCGCGATGCGGCGATTCCAGTTTGCGATCGCGACTCGCATCACGCCATCCGCAACGCGCTTATCGTATGCCGTAGATCGAAGACGTCGGCGTACAGCTTGATTGCTGCGCAGCCCATCGCGTGCGCGCGTTCGCGGTTGTCGATCAGCTCGATTGTGCATCGCGAAAGCGCGTCCGCATCGCCATCTGGCGCAAGCATCACCGCGCCGCTCTTGCTCCAGAAATCCTCGGACCAACGGCCAACGGTTGTTGCGATCGCTTTTCCTTGCTGGAGGGAAGCCAGCGCGCTGGTGTTACGCGACGTAATCCCGTCGGGATATGGCTGGATCATCAGATCGCACGCACCGATGCTCGCTGCGACGTCCGGCGCCGCAAGCGTTGCCGTCGCCATGACTCTCTCGGCAAGCGATCGATGCTGCACAGCGAAGGCGTCGCGGAATTTTTCGCTGTTGCGCCCAATTAGCAACACTCGGACGTCGCGTCGCGCAGAAAGGATCGACATCAAGACCGGCTTCAGTCGTTCAGCAACGAGCGAACCGTAGGTGCCAAAATGCCCTATCAGCGTCGTTCCGGGTATCGCGTGGCGGGCGCGCTCGTTTAGAATCGCGCACTTGTCAGCGAGCGGGATAGTACTCGATACTGGCAGCCATCCGATGTGACATCCGGCCGGCGCGTAACGCGCAATCTCTTGCTTCCACGCTTCCGCAGCCACAAACATTCGCGATGCCGCGCGCGCGAGTATCGCTGCCATAGCGCGATTGACCACGCCCAACGCATTGTGACGAAGCGGCCGGCCCAGGCTGACCGGATACGCAACTTCGTGAAACATCACCGTGATATCGTTTTGTCTGTGCCGAAGGATCAACAGGCAGAGCGGAATGTTCATCGCCTTCATGCCGAATGCGTGCGGTACGTATTCGATCAGCACTCGCGCGTTGCGATTGCGATGAAATTCCCGGTTGAGAATCGCGAGCCCATGTCTCCCGAAACGATCCGGCAGGCGATTCACCCGTACCCCGTCGAGCGGTTCCTCCGTCCTATCCGTCGGCGATGACCACACCGTCACGTTGTCGCCAGCCTTCGAGAGACCCTGCGCGACCAGTCGAGTGTAGTCGCTGACGCCGCCCGTTTGAGGCGGATATTCACCGGTGATGATGTTCCATGATGTCATCAAGCACGAGAATCAGGGTCACGCACGACGCGTCACCGCGATTCCGATCCCCTTCACCAGACGGCGCAAGTTCCTGGCGACGAAAAAACGCGAGAGCATCGAATGATCGAGCAGCATCGCCGGCCGATGCCGCGTCGCGCTCATCCACGCGGAGAGAGCTCCCCGCATATCACCCTCGTCCATCAAGTTCATCGCGCCGGCGATATACAACGCCGACAGAAAATGGCGTCCGTCGCGAATCAAGCCATCCGCCTGCGAACCGTAACGCGCGCGTACCAGGCGATGAAAGATTCGAAATCCTGGCTGGTACTTTTTCGCGAGCACGAGCGCCGACGCATTGCGATGAAGCGCGAGCTGCTCAGCGATGTAGATGAATTCTCCTTGCTCCCGCCCCAGCAGCCACAAGTAAGCATCGTCTCCGCCAGGCCGTTCAAAATCCTCGCAAAAGCCGCCGCACCGATCGAACACTGCCCTTGGCATCACGGCGCCGGTCGGCAAAATTGGCCACCCGCGCGAAAGCATTTCCTCCATGGTCGGAGCATGACCAATCGGCGGAATGTCGATTTCGTCTCCGCGAGAGTCGATGGTCACGAGGTCCGAGAAGACCAGCGCCGCGCCCGGATTTTGCTCCAGCGCACGATAGCTCCGTTCCAGCTTGCCGGGCAGGAATTCATCGTCGGCATCCAGAAATGCCAGGTACTTGCCCGACGACGCTGCCACGCAAACGTTGCGCGCTACGCACACCCCACGATTGGCCTGCGTCACCAGCTTGATGCGATCGCCGTAGCCTTCGAGAATGCGCTGAGTTGAATCCGTCGATCCGTCATTGACGACCACCACTTCGCTGCCTTCAAACTCTTGTGCGAGTGCGCTGTCGATCGCGGCGCGGATCGTACGCTCGCCGTTGAAAACTGGAATGATTACTGAGATTCGCACGGAAGATGATTTGTTTCGCGGCCGACTCACCGATTGGATTGGGCAGGCGCCAATGTTGTAAGGGGCTTCATGAAGTAGCAGACATCGTCATCGAACTGCCTGAGGTGCGGAACCGGTGAGCCCACTTGTGCGCGTGAGAGAAAATCATTGACCGCGCGCGCGCACCCTTCCCAGTCGTAATAGTCGTCGATGATTACGATCGCGTCATCCGCCAGCAGCGGATAGAGCTTTTCGAGACAGGTCATGGTCGAGTCGTAGAGATCGGCGTCGAGGCGCAGCAAGGCGATTCTTTCGGACGGTACAAAGCTCGGCAGCGTATCGCGGAACCATCCCTTGACGATGTGATACCTGGGCATCCCCGACTTCTTCATCGCGGATTCGGCCGCCTCGATCGGTGCCTTCACGTTGTTGAAATTCTTTTGCGAGTTTTCAGGCCTTTGCCACTCTTTCGCCGCGGGCCCATCGATTTCCGCGGCGGGCGGCAGTCCTTCGAAACTGTCGAATAGAAAGTATTCCCGACTCGGACCCAACAACTCCGCGAGGCCCGCGCTCATTCCCCCGCGCCAGACTCCGCATTCGACCACACAGCCCGGCGCCCGCAAAGAACGACGTACTAGTTCAAGGTTCCGCACGTACCTAAGACCCGGGATCAGAGTGCTGTCGCGGTACTTGCGGTAAATCGCCCATAGCGGGCGTCGAATCAAGGCACGCCGCAACTCGTACACAAGTCTCGGCGGGGTGATGTGTTGACGCAATCGTAGCATTTCGAGATTTCGTTAGTTTCGCGAGTCAGGTTCGAGCCCAAATCGAGCACGACAAAATATCGGACCCAGGTATGCCCACGGCAATTGAGCGGTGCCGAAAACATCGGCCGGAATAACCTCAAATGAAATCGCGTCGAAGATTACGTCGAGGTCCGACGCGCGATCGTTGAACCACAGGTCCAAGGTATACGTTCCCGGCATCAGCGGCAGGTTGTCGAATGTGCAACTGATCGTGCCCGCCTTGCATCTATCAAAGTCATATCCGCCGATAAACTTGTTGTTCACGTTAAATACGGTCGCGCCCTGAGCGGTGCGGACCGTGACACCAAGAACCGGACGCAGCGGGCGGGATGGGCAGCTAAATCCAACGTGCACGGTAAACTGTGAATCCATCCTTACCGCGCCTATCGGCCGTTCAACTCCAGACTGAAGCTCCACCCACTCCATGATCGGAATCGAACCTGCGCGCCGCCCCGGATGAGTCTTCAGCGACCGACGCCCGGCGTCAGGTCTCAACACCGAGTTCAGATACTTGGAGATTACCTCGGACGGAGTTCCCTTACCCTCCATTTTTCCGCCCGTCAGCAGCAGACATGAAGTGCAAAGTCCTTCGATCGCGGGCATGTTGTGGCTAATGAACAGGATCGTTCGGCCCTGCCGCGCCACGTCGCCCATCTTACCGAGGCATTTCTTCTGGAACTCGGCGTCGCCGACGGCAAGCACTTCGTCGACCAGCAAAATCTCGGGCTCGAGATGCGCCGCGACCGCGAACGCAAGCCGCACGTACATCCCGCTCGAATAATGCTTGACCGTGGTGTCAACGAATTTGTCGAGTTCCGCAAACGCGACAATCTCGTCGAACTTGCGCTCGATCTCGGCGCGCCGCATGCCGAGAATTGCTCCGCTCAAGTAGATGTTGTCGCGGCCGGTCAGCTCGGGATGAAATCCGGTTCCCACTTCAAGCAGACTTCCAACTCGACCATACAGTTCGGCACGACCGGTCGTGGGTTCGGTAATCCGCGAGAGAATTTTTAGCAGCGTCGATTTGCCGGCGCCGTTGCGTCCGATTACGCCGAGCACTTCGCCCTCTCCGACGTCAAGATCGAGGTCGCGCAGCGCCCAGATCGTTTCGCGCTCTCGCGGATTCGCCGGCCGGGCGTTAATGCGCTTCAGCACCGATTTCGCGTGACGGACCGGCGACGCGATCGCACCCGCCATCGTCTCGCGCAGCGTACGATAGGGGCGACGCGTACCTAGCCGATATTGCTTCCCCAACCCGCGGATTTGAATTATCGGTCTCATCGGAAGGCGCGCACGATGGTCGGATCGGCGCCGCTCCGCAGTTCGATTTCGCTCGCCACGCGGTACCCCGCTGTCGTTTCAGATGACGTCGGCAAAATCACGCTCCATCTGCTTGAACGAGTACGCGGCGTAAACCAGCGCTGCGATGCTCAGCACCGCCGACACCGCGAGATGACCCCAGGCGAATCGTCGTCCAAAAAGTGCGGCACGATATCCTTCGATGATTCCCGTCAGCGGATTCAGCACGAGCAGCCAGCGCCACCGCTCAGGCACAAAATCGATCGGGTATATGATCGGCGTCGCGTACATCCAGATTTGCACGAAAAATGGCAGCGCATATCGGATGTCCCTATACTTCACGTTGAGCCCCGACATCCACATCCCGACCGCGAGTGCGAAGACCGCGGTAAGTACCACCAGCGGAATCAGCATCAAGACCGCGAACCCGATGCCGATGCCGTACCATGCCATCATCGCAACCAGGATCACCGCGGCAATCGCGAGATCGACCAGCCCCGCTCCCACGGCGGCGCCGGGGATTACCATTCGAGGGAAGTAGACTTTTGTGATCAGCGCTGCATTGCCAACCAGGCTATTGCTGCTATTGGTGACGGCGTTGGAAAAAAAAGTCCACGGCAGCAATCCCGCGTATGCAAAGATCGGATAGGGGATCCCGTCCGACGGCACTTTCGCGAGTTTGCCGAAAATCAATGTGAACAGCACCATCGTAAGAAACGGCTGAAGGATGGCCCAACCCGCGCCGAGCAGCGTCTGCTTGTAGCGTACCTTAACGTCGCGCCAGACCAGGAACAAAAAGAGATCGCGATGCAGCCATAAGTCGGCCAGCTCGAACCCCGCCCATTTGCCGCCCGCCTCGATCGTGATCACGGGCCGCTCTCGATCGTGCAAGGTCGGCGCCGAGGTTTGCGTTTCAGGCGGCAGGATTTCTTTAGTCAGTGCGGAAGCCAAGTTCCATTCTCGAATTCAGGCAAAGGATGGGGTCTTGGAAATACGCGGAACTGATTGTTCAACGATCTCGACAATTTCGCGTGACATTGCTTCCCACGTACGCCGCCGAAGCTCTCGCGCAACCGGCTGCACACGTTCCTGCCACAATTCAGGCGCCGACCTCCAAGCGAGCAGCCGCGCGACCAAGCCGTCAGCATCGTCAGGATTGGGTATCAGAAGTTCGGTCATTTCATCGGAGTAACGTTCGGCTACACCTGCGCTGGCGCTGACCATCGCCGGCAACCCGCAACAAAGCGCCTCATGCACATTCAGTCCGTACGGCTCGTAACGCGCCGGACTTACGAGCAAGTCGGCGGCGGCAAGCACATCTGAGATTCGATCGGTATGCCCCAGCAGCGTTACTCGATCTGCCAGTCGCGACGCAGCGATCCGCGATTGCCAGATAGGCAGCGCGCGGCCGCCTCCCGCGACAATCAAATCAGCATCCCAGCTTGGCAACGCACACAGTTTTTGCCACGCACTCCACAGCGTGTCGAAACCCTTTCGCGAATCGAATCCCAGCGACCCGACGAACGTGATCAGCCGGCGTCCGCTGGCTTTGCCCAGCCACTCGCGCGCGGCCATCCGACGCTCTGCGTTAATCGCCGTCCAATGCGGTTCGCTGCCGAGATAAACGGTATGGACCCGCTCGGCCGGAACATTCAACAGGTCGATCAGATCCCGCTTGGTCCGATTGGAATTGGCAATCACGATTTTCGCGCGCGCTAGCGCAACTTTTTCGCGAACTCGAGCAACCGATTTGTCAACTCGATTTTTCCGGCGTTGCAGCCACGTGCCGCCCGAGTCATGCCACGCGTGTTGTACATAGTGGACCCAATTGATATCGGGCCACGCGCAATTGCCGCCGTTCACGACCACCCGTGCGCCAGCGTCACGCGCGATCGTCTGTGCGGCGACTCGTCGGCCGCGAGCGTTGATGAGCCACTGACCGAGGAAGAATGATCCAGCCGGCCGCGCGACTCGACTAACGTCGATCATTGGATGACGCTCCAATTCGTCATCGACGCGATGGCCAACGAGATGGACCTGGCAGCCGCAATCCGCGAGGTACATCGCGAGTGCCGCATTGGCCGAGTCCATTCCAGCCCCGCGATGGAATCCGCCGGCGATCAGCACCCAGTTGCGGGCCCGCACGGCACTCGGCATTTCGATCGCAGGAGACGACATCAGGTCCCGGCGCGCGAAGTGACTAGTTCGCCGCGCATCACGGCGGGCGCAAACGGATCGACCACCGCTACTCGCGCTTTGTTCGGAACTGCCACCCATCCCATCAAAAACAACAGCAGCGCCGTACCTGGTATCCACGTAAACAGACCCAAGCCGATCAGCCCGGTCCCGAGAAAAACCAGGCTGGCAACGTACGCAAGCCGCCGGCCGAGGAACCATGGATCGGATCGTTGCGGCGCGGCCCGAGTCAGCACCCAAATGATGAATGCAATCCACAGAAATAGACCCGGAATACCCTCCTCGATCACGATTCGCGCGTACTCGTTTTCGAGAATCACCTGGTCCACGAGACGGTCCTGGAGAAAATACGGGATGCTGGTGCCACCGCCGCCGAGCCCGCTTCCGAGCGGATAGCTCTCGGCGTGTTCAAGGAAAGTCGAATTCACACTCCCGCGGATGCGATTCTCGACGAAGCTGGTATCCTGCAAGGTGGTGAATCGCTGTAGACGCGGCGAAGTTGCGACTAACACCGCGATCCCGCTGATGATCAGTGCCCATCCGAGGTATGCTGTCATCCGAACTCGGAACGACAGCGTGACGACGATCGCAAGGACGATCAAGGTTGCGGCTTGCGTACGCGATGCGCACAGAAAGACGCCCAGCACTGCCATCGCAAGCGCAGATGCAATGAATAGACGGGTCCAGGTGTTCTCTCTCTTTCGCGCCCACGCACCAACCAGCAGCGGCATTCCCAAAACCATCACTCCGCCATAACCCGCTGGATTGACGAAAGTCGCCGGAATCCGAAACGCCATGTAATTCGCCGTATCGCGCGACATGTAAATTATCTCGGTGGCCATATTGCGCGGATAGAATCTCGGAACTCCCAGCAGGTACTCACCGCATGCGAACGCGAACGCCACGACGTCAAGCGCCGCAATCCAGAATGCAAGCTTTCTGAGCTCGCGATCGTCGAACATTGCTCCCAGCAGCAGGAAAGGCAGAAAAAAAACCTCGCCCCGGAGTCCGACCAGCTGAATCAAAGGATCCTGGATCGGTATGAGAGCCAGTACCGCCGGCCACGCGAACAATCCTAGCGCCCACGGCGCGATTCTCCTGATCTGCCGACGCTCGATGGGCGTCTTCCGTCGGATGAACAGTGCCAGGTAGAGCCCGGCCAAGGCCGCGTCGAAGATGAAGTGAGAAGTCGGCTGCGGAAAGTTGGCGCGGATAATCCCGTACATGTAGCCGAAAGTCAGCGCCATGCCGACGCCGGCGGACAGCGATCGTCGCGCCGCGACGAATACGCTGACAAACGCCACAACGCAAAATAAAAGAGCAATCATGCGGTCCTGGTCACTGGAATTGTCTGCAGGGTATTCAGATCGAAAGCGTCGTCATCTGATTTCGATTGATCGTATCGATCGGTGCGGGCTTTTGCGGTGCGAAGTTTCGTTCAATCCGGCTTGATCCAATACCGGCAACTGTAATCGACGCGATGAAGCATGATCGGTTCGGCAAGCGTACCAATGAACTCATCCACCGCCGCCCGGCATCCTTCCCAATGACCATAGTCGTCGATAACGACCACACCGTATTTTCGCACTCCGGGATACAACGCTTGCAGGCAGACCTTGGTCGATTCATACCAGTCGCCATCGAGCCGCAGGAGAGCTATCTCACCGAGCGACGCGGCGCTGGCGATCACCGTGTCCTGAAACCAACCCTTTTGATAGTGAAGCAGATGCCGCGGATAGCCGATCTTCGACTCGAGCAGGTCGGATGCCTCCTCGATTGAACTGACACATTGACCGATCGGCTTGAGTACTCCCGAAGCGCGACCGTTCGCGTACTCCACCGCCGAACTTCCGTCGATCGATGCCTGCGGCTCGGGCAAGCCTTCCCAACTGTCGAACAAATGTAAATCGCGACTCGGCGGATTCCGATGATGCATATGCGCCAGCGCCATCAATCCGGCTGCGCCACCCTTCCAGACCCCGCACTCGACCATCGATCCCGTAAGCGAGTAACGATCCAGGTACCTGAGCTGCGACCATAGCGATGCCAACCGAGGGAACGAAACCATCGTGTGATCCATCACCATCGACGATGCCTTCTTGAGCGCCTCTTCATCTTCGTAGTCAAAGCAGCTATCAATCTGCAGGCCGTTTACTGGCGATCGCCCTGATGGCTCCCAGCCTATGCGAACCATCCACGCCCTCAGCATCCGTTCTGACAGCCGGTTGAAGCGAAACGAGGCAGCCTCCAGCACTCTCGGAATCAATGCCTTTCCATTTCGGATCTCTACCGCCGATGACATGATGCGCCCGCTCGTTACGATCGACTTACCTGATGTCCTCTTCCAGCAATGCACTCAAATGCGCCGGGTATTTCACAACGTCAAATGCGATGCGCTGCTGCAACTGCATGCTTGCTCTGCACGAGCCCCTCAAACAGAGCGCCCATCAGTCGAATCTGCGCTTCCGGATCGCTGAGCGCGCGTGCCTTCGCAGGCCCTGCGCTCCCGAGTTGCCGCCTCAATGATCCGTCGATTATTAGACGACGCAACGCCGCCGCGACTCCCCGAGCGTCTCCGGCCGCCACTCGAATTCCGCACGATTGATCCACGATTTCCTGGAATCCGCCAAGGTCACTGGTGATGATCGGCAGCCCCGCATCGAGCGCCTCGGTAAACACGATTGGCAAACCCTCAAGTCCAGTATTCGGCTGACAATAGATGTCGGCGGCCGCGAGTATTCGCGGGACATCGGCGCGCTGCCCGGCGAAACGGATGCGATCTGCTATTCCCAGACGCGACGCTAGCTGCTTGAGCGATTCCAGGTACTGCACTTCATGCACCCGCTGTGCACCGCCTACCATCCAGCAGATCCAGCCGGGCACCTCACGCAAATCTGCCAGCGCATCCAGATGGACGCTATGCCCCTTCCACGTTTCCATCCGACATGCTTGCACGATCACGATCGCATCCAGCGAAGTTTCAAACTCTTCGCGCACTACGGATCGCTCATTGCGCAACGAATCGTCAGGCGGCGCGACGGCGTAATGCACTACTCGCGATTCGATCCGCGGAAACATGGCAGCCATGCTCTCGGCGGTGAAGCGGCTGGGCGCGATCGCGAGGTCCGGCTCCGTCATTCTCGCCCACCGCTCGAGCCAATGCTGGCCGTCGGTGGCCATGTGCAGCCAGAATACCAGCGACTTGTCCGCGGCGCGGACCACAGGCGCAAAAATCGCGTGCGCCCACGCCATGTGACAAACGACCACGTCGATTTTATGTTGCTCGAGCAATTTCCGGAGTCGATTGCGCGCCCGCCAAATCGAGATCGGCTGCCGCACTCGCACCGTACCGAGATCGTGCACGACTGCCCCGGCGGCAACCATTTCCTCGCGAAGCCGGCCGTCGAAGCAGACCGCGAATTGCTGATCGAGCGTCGGACAAGACTTGCGGTATCTCGCAAGCGTCACCAGGAGCGTCTCCACGCCGCCGTAGAGTTTGCCGCTCACGATGTGCAGCGCTCGAATCATCCCGGATTGCCATTGGTGACCGCCGACGCCTGAGCTGGCATCGAGATCCATAAATCGCGATTCCAAATCCACGATCTGATTTGAAATGATTTGGATTCGCGCTGCGCGATCCATTTCTGCGGTGGAGGTATCCCCGGCTCTCCGAGCCAGACCGTGAACGAGTCGGCCGGCGGTATCTGATCAGCGCGCTCGCTCTCGACCCGTTGAAAGACCTTGCAACTCGGCGCCATATGTTTCAGCACTTCATCGGAAATCGTCACGCGCGCGCTGGCGGGAATCGCCTGGCAGAGCGCCGTTTGAACGGCCGCATGCGCTCGCAAGTAACTCTGATGGGCGGCGCTCAGCAAACTGAATCCCGAAATGAATCCCACCAATGCCAGCGGTCTTGCGCAGTCGATAACCCAGCGCGGCGCGACTTCGGAGTACGAATCTAGAAATCGTGCCGCCGGAATGCACGCGACAATCGATACCGGAATCAGAAATCGCTGGCCGGGGATCGCACCCGCAACAAATGCCGCGAGGCTTCCCGCATGCGCCGACGAAACGTTGAGCCCATCGCGATAGTAGTACATTGACGCGAGCAGCAGCGCGGTCGCGCTCGCCGCCGGAATCGCCCATCCTGATGCCCACTTCGGTGAAAACACTGCCCATCCCGCGAGCGGAAAGATCGCGAGGGATGCCAGATAAAACGGGAAGAAACTCAGGAAGCGCGATCCTGTGAACGAGGCCTGATGCTCCAGCATCGTGTACACGTTGCGAACCGGATTTCCGGTCGTTGCAAAATTGTAAAGCGCCAGCAGCACGATCGGTCCCAGCGCTCCCGCCAGCAGCCAGCGTGCGTTCTCTATCCGATCGACGCTGGGGCGTTCGAGCAGCCAGACGACGCTCAGCATCGCAACGAATGGCGCCATCCACGGATGCAATAGTACGCTCGCACCCAACGCGACGCCGGCCAACAATGCTCGCGGCGATTCGCGCATCAGCAGCGACGCTCCGATCAACCCGGCGCTCGCGGCCGGCACCGCCGCCATCACGCTTTGCGTGTAGTAGAGCGCGCCGGCCAGCAGGAAATAGAGCGCGCTCCAATCGCCGTTCATTTTTTCCCGCCGCAGCCACGCGCGAATCACGAAAGCTCCGATGACGAAAAATGCCGCCGCCACCAGAAAGCTGAGCCGCCAATCGAATTTCCATGCAGGCGCGATCAACGCCGCATGAAACACCGAAAACTTCGATACCTTGTGACCATTCACCGGTAGCCCGGCGCCCGGTCCGGCGTGATCGGGAAAGATCGTTCCGTGGCTCAGGCCGTACGACAGTTGCAGGATATTGCACTCGTCTTCGATTCCGTACGTGGCCGGGTAATAGAGCGCGTAGATCGCACAAAATGAAATCAGCAGACACGGGAACAGCCATCGTGTTTGCATTCCACCGTCGCGAATCATCAGGCGGCGGCACTCGCCAGTCCCTCGTAGATCGGCAGTATTTCGCCAACCAGACGTTCGTGATCGAACCGCTGCTCCGCCGCGGCCCGCGCGGCTGCTCCGATTGTGCGACGAAGCTCGTCATCTGACGCAAGCTTCAAGATGCACTCCGCCAACGCGTCAACGTCACCCGGCTGATACGTCAGCGCATCGACGTTCGGCGTGACGATTTCCGCGGCACCGCCTGCCACGCTCACGATCACTGGCTTGCCGCATGCCATCCCTTCCGCGATCGCGAGTCCGAACGGCTCTGGCTCGGTGCTCGCATGCACGACGATGTCCAACGCGCGAATCGCCGACGCCGGGTCGTCGATAAACCCGGTGTACCCGACCATCTTCTCGACGCCGAGTTCCGCCGCCATCTCGCGCAGCTCTTCGACCCGGTATTGGCTGCCTTCAGTTTGATAAAGCGCGCCACCGATCACGTACCCACGCAGCGGGACTTTGTCCTTCAGCTTCGCAAGCGCGCGCAAAAAAACTTCGTGACCCTTCCAGCGCGCCATCGTCGCAACGATTCCGACCCTGATCGTGCCGCCCGCAGGCGCATCCATTCCCGACATCGCGTCGAGATTCGCCGTATCGCCGCGCGGATTGAAATTGTTGAGATCCACCCCGTTATACACTTGATGGATACGCAGCTGATCGCCGCAGACCGATCTGAGATCGGCCGCCACGCTCTTCGAGTTCACCACCGCCGCCGTGCATCGATGCGCATTGGCGCGGATCAGCCGCGACATCACCGGTCGTGCGCGAACGTAGTCGCGGATATGCCAAATCAGCGGACAGTCCGCCGGACGCGCCCACGCGCCAAGAATGTGCATCTTGAATCCGTTGGTATGGATCACGTCGGGAGCGCACTGCGCGATCGCTCGGCGTAGTCGATGCAGATACGCGACTCCCGGAACTCCAGCACGCCCAAAGCCGCCCGCCAATGCGAGTCGCTTCAATTGATTGCCGTTGGACGCTGCGGCGCCCCAATCCCCCAGCCGCGCGAGCGATCGCGGAAACGGAATCGCATTCGCACGAATCCCAAGCTCCTTCGCGCGTTCGATCAACGGTCCTTCCGCGCCGGCGATCAAATTCAGGTGCCAGTTCGGCCTCGCCGCTCCGATACTCGACATCAACAACAGCAGGCTCCGCTCGGCGCCGCCAAGCTGTCCGTCAGGGTTGAGATAGATTACCTTCATGCCGCGCAGAGACTGTGCCGTGTCGAAAAATCGCGCAGCACGACGAGTGCGAGAATCTGCAGCGGACTCACGCGCCGGTCGCCGCGCTCAAATCGATTCCAGGTGTGCGCCACCGCGTCGGGATCGAGCGCGAGGTCTCGCCACTTCGCCGTATCGTTCGCCGCATCGCGCGCAACCGAATGAAGTGCGCCGCCGTGTGCGAGCCACTGCTGCCATGGAAACGTGAATCCGCGTTTCGCGCGCTGCCATACTGCGGATGGAACTCGATCGCCCGCGACGTCGAGCAACAGCGGCTTGGGCCGCGGATCCGGGGTCTTCCACTTGTCGGGAAGCGCGAACACCTCCTCGACTAATCGATGATCCAGAAATGGCACGCGATACTCGATCGGCGCCGCCATGCTGAAAGCATCCGAATCTCGGAGCAGCATGTGCCGCATGTACAAGTTCAATTCGAAGTAACTGATTCGATTGGTCGCGCCGAGATCGCGCGACTCCGCACGCAACTCATCGAGCAATTCCGAACCCACCCCGGTTAGCGAATCGGCTCCCGCAGGCAGCGGCATCAGCGCGCGACGCTCCGTCGGAAGAAACAACTCGCGCCGGAGCAGGTACATCGCAAGCGCGTCGGGCGGCCGCCGGCAAGTCTCCGCCAGCTTGGTTCCGGTCCGGTTTGGGATCATCCTGCTCGCGAGCCGCGCGCCCAGCCGGAGCAGCGGATTTTTTCTGAGCGCGATCGCCCGCGGCACATCTTTGAAGGTTGCGTATCCGCCGAACAATTCGTCAGCGCCGAGTCCCGACAATGCAACCGTCAGTTCAGCCTGCCGCGCCGCCCTACTGACGAAATAAGTATTGAAGCCGTCCACGGTCGGCTGATCGATTGCGGCCAAGGCATTTTCCAATTGACCGAGAACTTCAGATCCCCCTAGGCGGATGTTTTGATGATCGACCGCGAAGCGCGACGCCGTTGCGGCTGATATTTTGCTCTCATCGAGCTCGGGAAAATCGAAACCAATCGTCAGCGTCTTCAGCGTTCCGATGCATTCAGCCGACGCGAGCGCGAGCAGCGCGGACGAATCGATCCCTCCGCTGAGAAATAGCCCGAGCGGCGCATCGCTCGCGAGATGAAGCCGTACCGTTTCGCTGACAACTTCTCGCAACCGCTCGACGGCGTCGGCGCGAGGTGTCGAGTCNNCCGCCAATAACGCTTGCGATTCGTTTCTCTGCCGGTCGCAAGCTCGAAGCGAATCATCTCGCCCGGCCGAACCATCTCGACGCCCTTCACCAGACTCGCGTAGCCCTGCACTGCGCCCTGCGCGAGGAAACTCTCGACCGCCGCCGGATCGATCGCGCACGCAACGATTTCCGATCCGAGCGCGAGCAGCGCACGCAATTCGCTCGCGAATACGACGCCGCCGCCAGGCAATCGGCAAAGATAGAGTGGCTTAATACCGAGTCGATCGCGCACCAGGTAGCCGACGCCTTGCGCCGGATCGACCAGGCATAGCGCGAACATACCGCGCCATCGCTCGACCGCTTGCTCGCCGAATGCCCGGTAGCTGTGCAGCAGCGCTTCCGTGTCGCATCGAGTGCGAAACCGGTAACCCTTGGCGGCGAGTTCAGATTCGAGCTGTTTGAAATTGTAGATCTCGCCGTTGAATGTCACCCACAACCCGGCCGGATCGCCCGTCGGCCGATCAGACATCGGCTGATGACCCGCCGCCGATAGATCGAAAATCGAAAGACGCGTATGCACCATAGACACCGTCGGCGCGGGCTGAACGAATCCCTCGTCGTCGGGACCGCGATGCCGCAATGCAGCGAGCAGGCGCCGCGAAAGCACACCGCCCTCGTCGCGAACTCCGATCAATCCCCCGATGCCGCACATTTCGGTTTTATCTACTCGTCAGATACTTGAGCACTAGACGCACTGGATCCGCGCGCTACAATCCGAAGTCCAGCCCGTCATTTCGACTGTTCGGAATCGGCGCCGGCTTCGGAGAGTTTACGCTTGAATGCCGCAACGCTTTCAGCGACCGCGGGATTTTGCGGCGCCAGCGAGGCCGCGCGATCGTATGCCTTCTCGGCCGCAGAGTAGTCGTAGTTTCGCTCGGCAGCGGTGGCTAGCTCCAGGTACGCCTGCGCGGAATCGGGTCTCAGACGCGTGGCGGTTTCCATCATCAACATCGCCCGCGCGTATCTGCCCTCACCATTGTAAAGCCTGCTGAGCTCGACCGTGCAGTCATAGGATGCCGGATCGGTTTCCAGGGCGTGACTCAGCGCTTGCTCCGCGATGTCGCGACGGCCGCGCTGCGCCGCTCCTGGAGCCATGCTGAGCGCAAGTCGGCAGGCGTCAGCATCGTTTTCGATTCCCTGATCGATTACCCGGCGCGCCTGATCGTACTCCTCGTGCGGGACCAGCACTTTCGCGATCAAATCAGTGTAGTTCCGCGCATCTCCAGGGTCGGTATCGATCGCACGCTGCAGAAATTCGCCGGCCTTGCGCGAATCTCCGATCGCGAGATACGCGTCGGCGCCTTCGCGAAGGTATTGCGCGCGACGTTGCGGCTGTTGTTCGTGCGCCGCAGCTTGCGTGAGCAGCCTGGCCCGATCGCTGGTTCTACCGAGCGTGTCGTAAAAATCGCTTAGCGCGATCACTGCTCCGTCGAATCGCTCGGCGACCGCACGCGTAAGACCGTTCTCAATTGCGCGTTTCTGATCGTCGGCCAACAAGGGCAGGATTCGCGGACTCATATAAGGATGCGTCCGCGCATCGGGTGACACATATGTCGATTGACTGATTTGATTCATCGCGTCGGCGCGACGGCCGCGCTCGACTAGGTCCGCCGCGTAGATATCGCGCGCATTCGGGTTGGTCGGATCGAGCCACAGCCACGTCTCGATTTCGCGCGATCGTGCCCCCGGGCTCATGATCGTCCCGAACTGGCGCAGTATCGATCTGTGAATCGCCGGATTGGCCGGATACGTGAGCAACAGGTTTCGCGCGTCGGCCAATGTTCGCGGCTCGACGATGTCATACGGATAAGGCGCTCCCGTTTGCCTGAGCGCACCGACCGCCAGCAAAATCGCAGCACCCACCGGCAGGTAGAGCAATCGTCCGAATCGGCGTTCTGACTCTGGTCCCGCTTCGGTCGGCTGACGCGCACTCATGCGTAACCCGAGTGCTGCCAGCAACGTGAACAGGATCAGATTTGCTGGAATGTGTAGATCGAAATCGACTAGCTCGATTATCCCCATCACGATCAGTCCCGAGATAATCGCCGCTAGCGCCGGTACCAGATGCGCCGGCAGCGAACGCATTGCTTTTCTGAGGCGCGCGCCAATTCCGAGGATCAACCATCCAAGCAAACCGACGCCGATCAGGCCGGCGTCAACCAGCAACTCGAAATAGTCGTTGTGCGCGGCATTGTTGATCAGATCAGATCGAGGCGTTGGCTGGAAGCGAAAGAAAATCTCCGGCCACGCCCCCATTCCAACTCCGAACAGTGGAAATTCGCGAAAGATCCGCGGCGTGCTGGCCCACACGGTAAAACGTTCATGCAGATCGATTCCGCCGCGCAGGACCGTGTCACCGACTCGACCCGCGGTCTGCTCGCGTCCCTGCGTTCCGACAAACATCAGCGCGAGCACCAGCAACGCCGCTAGAATCGCCACCGATACGCTGAGTGGATTTACCTTCCGGATTTTTGCACGCGAAAGTGGGCTCTCGCTCGCATACCATTGGACAAACGTAATCAGCAGCAACGCGCCGACTGCGAGTCCGATCCAACCGGCGCGCGATTGGCTGAGCGCCACCGCAGTGAAGATCAGAAAAGTTGCGAAGCCATACGCCACGCGAACCGCGAGGCCGCTGTTTGAGCGCGCCGGAAAGCCGCCGAAAATCAGCCCCGACAGCATCAGCGGAAAGATCATCGCCAGGTAGCCCGCGAAATGATCGGGATTGACGAATGGTCCGCACGCGCGCCGGGCCGCCTCGCTCAGGTTCGGTACGCCCCAATCGTACGGAACCATCACCCACAGTATCTTGCCGTTCCAGGTCGCCCACTGAACCAGGCCTACTAGTGCGACGACTAGTCCTGTAACGAGTATCGCGATCATTACTACCCGCGTGAGCGCGAGCTGTTCTCTCACGCCGCGGCCGGTTCCCGCAGGATAAAAGACCATCGCGAACAGGAGCGCGGCTAGTGCGACCGCGCCGATCAAGGCGGTCGTTGTCAGGGGCCATGCGATTGATAGTGGCCGCCAGCGCTGGGCGAATAGCGTGGGCACGTTTGCCGGCGGCGCGAATGGAACCTTCGATTCATGCAGAACTTCGGCCTTGCTCGGGAGTGTGTCTGGGGCTCTGAACCCCGGCAACGGCGACGTCTCATGCGCAACCGTATTGAAAATTTCGTATGGTGCGCCTCGTGGCCAATCAGGATAGGCGCGCGAGTAGAATCGATAGGTGGCGGGCGAGATCGCATGGAGCGCTGCCGGCGGCAGCGGTATCGACTGCGCCAGGATGAAAAGAATTAACAGCCCGACCGGAAGCGCCAGTATCCGCGCGAGACCGGTATCGATTCGTGCGGACGCGTCGCCCTCCGTCTCGATCATTCGCAGCTTCAATAGCCACAGCGCGAAAAGTGCGAAGCATAGTGACTCCGCAAGCTTGTATGCCCACGGATAAACCGACCCGAACAGTAGCGGGCTGAAAAAAACGAGGCAGCATGTTGCTACCTCAAATGCTCTGTCGAGGTTAAGACGGAAACGCGAAATGTTTTCGACCTGCGAGCGATTTGCGCAACCGGGGCGGGAAAAATCAGCGCGCGATTACTTGCTCATGAAGTCCGTGGAGTCGGGCATCTCCAATTCGGCCGAGCCTTCCAGGATCTCATTCGTGTAATGGTAGTAGTAATTCTTGTAGTACTTGTATTCGGGACTCTGCAGATTCACTTTGTTCAGCAGGACGCCGAATATTTTCGCGCGCGCATATCTAAGTCGCGCGCACGCGACCCGAATCTGCTGCTTGGCGGTGGTCGCGCTATTGACCACCACCACCACGCCATCGACCATCGTCGACAGCACGATCGAATCACTCACCGGCAGTATCGGCGGCGAGTCCACGATCACGAAATCGAAGTGGGTGGCCGCCTCGCCGATCACCTGCTTCATCTTTTCGGAGCCGAGTAACTCGGTGGGGTTGGGCGGCAGCGATCCCGACGTGAGCACCGATAACCCTTCCACCTCGGTCTGCCGGATCATTTCGAAAGGATCCCGGCGACCCGTGAGCACTTCGGTTAGCCCGGGCTCCTTGTCCATCGCGAATACGCGATGAACGCGCGGCTTGCGCAAGTCGGCGTCGATCAGCAGCACCTTCGCACCCGTGTGCGCGAACAACACGGCCGAGTTGGTCGAGGTGACGGTCTTGCCCTCGCCGCTGGTAGTGCTGGTCATCAGGATCACTTTGGGCGGCGCGCCCGCCCGCGACAGCAGGATTCCTGTGCGCAACGTCCGATACGCTTCGCCGTGCACCGAGTAGGGACTGAATGCGCCGATCAATTCCCTCGGATGACCGTTCACGGCGAGGATCTTTGGCGGCGAAATCGCCGGCGTCCGCGAACTGCTGTTGATCACGGTCGCGATCGCATTCTTTAATTTCTGCCGGCCGTTGCGATTCTCGTTGTCCGACTGTGAAAATAGCGGCACCACAGCAAGGTTCGGCACTCGCAGATAGGACTCGACTTCTTCCGGCGTCTTCAGCCGGTTGTTCAAAAATTCGATCAGGAACGCCAGCGCGATTGCCGCGATCAGCGAGATAACCGCGCTCTCCATGACGCTCTGTGATATGCGCGGGCTGGACGGCCAGCTCGGCACCTCGGCGCCATCGATCACAACTACATTCGACGCGCGGGCCTCAGCGGCCAGCCCCACGTCTTTCATCCGCTGCAGGACGCTGTTGTACAGATCGCGATTGGTGTCGACTTCGCGTTGCAGAATCGCATACTCGACCGCCGCATCGTTGAGTCCGAGCGCGTGTGCGCGATCCTTGTCCATCTCTTGCTGGAGCTTCTGCTCCTTGACCTGCGCTTCCCCGTACCCGGACTCGATACTCGACTTGACGTGCCCGATCTCCTCATTGATATTCCGCTGAATGTCGTCGCGCCTCGCCTGCAACCGTGCCAGTGGCGGATAGTCAGGCTTGAACTGCTTGGCCATCCCGGCGTATTCGGTCGATAGCTGATCGTAGTCGGCGCGCAATTGCTGCAGCATCTTGTCCTCATGCAACTGCGGCAGCACGTCGTCCTGATGATTGCGGATCATCTGGACCTGCGATTCCATTTCGAGCCTGGCTACCTGCGCTTCGGTCAGGTCCTTGCTGAGTACCGCGAGCCGGTCGAGTACGATCGTTTCCTTGCCGTCGAGCGACATCAACCCGGGCACGATTCCCTGCTCGCGGCGATAACGATTGAGCGCGTATTCAGACTTCTGCAGCTTTTCTTTCAGTTGCACGAGCTTCACTTGCAGAAACTTCTGCGCTTCTTCGTTGGCCTGGCTGTGCAGCTCGATTCCCTGCCGGATGTAGGCGTGGGCGTGCGCGTTGGCCAATCGTGCAGACAGTTCCGGGTCGGGTGTCGTGAATTCGATCCTGACCAGATTGGTATCCAGTACCGGCCTCACCGAGAGACCACCCATGTAAATGCCGACGGCTGCGGCGCTTACTCCATCCGAATCCACATCCGACGATGCCGGACCGCCAGCGGTTTTCATCGTCGCGGATTTTCCAGCGCCGCCGTGAATCCAGCGTCCGATCGCGTGCTTGGCCGAGCCGTACCAACCGATCTTGACGTGCGGCCTCGAGGTCAGGCGTTTTTCCAACCCGTTGTACTTGATCGCGCTGACGGCGAGGCTCCGGCTCTTGAGAATTTCATACTGGGTCTTGTTGAAATTCTCGTAGTAGTCGTACTGATCCGCGTTCGCGTTGTCGCCCTGTACCTGGTTGCCGAATACCTGCGGCGTTCCCGGTTTGATCAGGATTGTTGCACTCGACGTGTAGAGCGGCGTCTCGATCAGCACGCTGATGGTCTTGAGCGTCGTGATGCCGACGCAGATCGCGATGATCAGCGCCAGATGCTTCCTGATCGTCCGCCCGTATTGAGTGAAATCTATCCGCCCTTCATCGTCGTCGAAGAAGTGAATTCGATTGTCGTTCTGATCGACTTCATCGAGGGGCGCGGTGCGCCGGATGAAATATGGCGAAGGTTGCGTCATCAGGATTTCTGCCCTAGAAACTGTAGCCCGGTACCGGAACCCGAGTCAGGAGGTTGTAAGCGACGTAAGGCAGGATCTTCACATCCGAGAACGGCACGTCGATTACGTCGTTGGCGCGCACCGGGATATCGGGCTCCTCGCCCTTGGCAATCTTGTCGAGATTTACTGGAATCGAGACCTTGTTCCCGGTTCCGTCGTTGCGAATCAAGGTGGCCTGCGAGGGATCGGCCGCGTACATCGCTCCACCAGCCGCTCCAACCGCACCGAGCACTGACAGGCCCGATCCGACCTGGAAATATCCTGCCTTATATACCCAACCGGTCACCATCACGTTGCCGCCGCCCGGCACCACGATAATGTCGCCCGGACTGGCCGGCATGTTGACGTATTTCCTGGCGCCCGTCATCGCCGTCTTGAGCTGGATTACGACTGCGGAACCATTGCTCATGTCCTGCTCGACGGTCGCGACGTCCACTACTGCCGGCGCCGATGAAGAATTGGCCGCGTGATGATCCATGCTGTCTTTCGCCGGATGAGCATCCGCGCCGGCCACCGGCTTCGATTCGGCAATCGCGGTGGCGATTTCCTGCAATTTTCCGCGATCGCCTTTTACTTCCGGCAGCACTACGATCTCGTCCGCGGCCTCCGGAGACATTCCGCCCGCTTGCGTGATAACGTCGAGAATACTCTCACCCGCGCCGGTCAAAACGACCAGGCCCGGATTGCGAACCGCTCCCACCACAGCAACCTGGCGGCTGTGATATTCCTTGACGAAAACATCTACTTGCGGATCGTACATATACTTGCCGAGTGCCGCCTTGAGCCGATCGCGAAATCCCGATTCGGTCTCCCCCGACGCTTGCACGATCCCGATCAACGGCAGTTCCACTTCACCGTTGCCGCTCACACGGACGGTTCGCTCTTTTAGATCGTCCACCCCGGGCGCCGTGATTTCGATCACGTCGCCGGGTCCAATTGGATAGTCAGTCGAATCCGTGGCCTTCGACCTCTTCTCCCAAAGCGCCTTCAATCTTTCCAGGTTGACCTCGGAGGTCGCCACGCTTGGCACTCGGGGATCCGATGCTGGAATCGCTGCCGCCGTTGGTTCGGGCGGTAGCGATGGCGCCGGCGCACTCGCGCAAGCGCTCAATGCGATCGCGAGTAGCATCGTTCCCGCGCCATGAACCGCGTGCCTTATCAGATTGGGCTTTTTCAATTGATGATCGTTGGCGCCCGACTCAGGCCTTGAACGAATTCAGTCAGAAACTCTCGATAGATACTCTCGTGAGTATGCGTCCGCCGTCCCTGGGATGGAAAAATCTCAAGGTCACGCACCCCTTTACAATGGGTATGCTCAGACCTGTACGTTACGACCACCTTCGGATCGCGCGCATTCACGCACGTCCTGAAACTGCCGGTGTTTCGTCACGATGTCGCGAAAGAGCTTACACCCGCCAAAGGGAATTGTATTGTCAGATAGCGTCCATTACAACGGGTTTGGTCTTCAATGCTCTGCTGTGGAGTGCGGCACCGAAATCGTGTTGTAGATAGGAATAGATGGCCTCACCCGTCCAGACTCCCGTAGTCCGTGCAGATAGCGAAGGATTTATTGAATTTCTGCGCACAAATCGTAAGGGATGGACGTCGCTCGTTGCGCTTGCGCTGGGTTGGTGGGCCTTCTGGACGTGGACCCTGCGGTATCATCAGTTGGACGACGCGTTCATCACGCTGCGCTACGCGCAGCATCTGGTCCAATCTGGGGAGCTAGCTTTCAACCCGCATTTGCCGAGCAGGGGTAATTCATCTCTGCTCTACACTTATGTAGTAGCGCTCGTTTACTCGCTCTATCCGTCTCCGCTCGATACAAAATTCCTGTCGGTCATGTTCGATGCGATTTTGAGCGCCGCGATATTCTTTCGCTTTTTTCGCGCGAAATCGGATGCGGCCGCCGCACTCTGGTTAGCCCTTCTGGTCGTGATCTTGAGCCCGATGGGATTCAGATGGCTCACCGACGGTATGGAAACCAGTTTCCACTGCCTCTTGGCCTACGCGATCGCCTGTTCGGCGTCGGCAACGACAACTTATGAGCGACCATGGCCTCGATTTGCGCTGCTGACCATACTCGGGCTCGCGGCAGTTCTACTGCGCGTCGAAGCATCATTACTCGTCGCTTCAGCTTCGATCGGTTTGCTCGTTCGCAGCATTTCAAGTGAAAAGCGTGGCGCGCGAGCTCCGATCATCAACAAAGTTTTGTCAGCGAGCCATCTTTCCGTCGGCGCGATGGTTGGATTGGCGATCGTAATATTGAAATATGGCGCAATTCTTCCCGACACGGCCGCGGCGAAATCGGTAAAGTCCAGTGCCTTTACGCTCGGACATCTGATCTACTTCGCGCATGCAGTCGGTGGAAGTTTCACGCTGGGTATCGGACTCATCGTCCTTGCAGCTGGTTCCGCCGCACTCGCGTATGTTGCTCAAAACTCGACCGGTGAAAAGCTCGCTATCTTGGCTGGCAATCTGCCGTTTCCGACACTTTGGCTCGTCGCGTGGTCGCGCGGTCAAGAAGCTCAGATCCGATACTTTCTCGCGAGCCTGATATTCGCAATCGTCTGGAATCTAACTTCGCTGGACAAAGCAACTTCGCTGGACAGAGTTAGTCCGCGCCAAGCCGACCGGGTTCAAAGATGGGTTGCTCCTGCTATCGCAGGATTTCTGATGCTGGCGATTCTGGCTTATGTTCCGGAGACAGCGCGCGTTTACCATATCGGCGAGACCCGCGCGCATTCATTCCTCGCGATGCGTAGCGAGCACCTGGAAGCGTTGGCATCGTCCACGGGCGTCGCGGCAGAAATCGGCATGATCGGATTTTTTTCACAGGCGCAGATCTGCGACATCGGTGGATTGGTAGGAGGACGCGATTGGGCTGCCATGCGATTTGTCGATCGCATCAAGGCATGCGCCGAGCGGTCGCCTGCCTTCGTGTTCGCCAATGCTCCTCAAATCGACGATCTTCGGAAGTACTTGGATATCGACGCGATGAAGCCGTGCTTTAACTACCCGCTACCGAACGTTTCTACGGAAGATGTCCACACCTTGTATGTTGATCGAAAATTCTTCGGGATCCTGTGCAAGTAAAGACCGACAGGTTCTAAGCTGTCCGCCGGTTCACTTGCCGATGCAATCGACGTTGATGGTATCGCCGTGCATATCAGCACCCGCAGCTTGAGTCAGCGTCACGTGATTCGCATCGGCCCAGGTCTGCTTCATCACCGACCCGGCCGTGATGTCCTCGGCAGTGCATACCGGCTGATTCGCAAACGGCGTGGCGCTGCCCATCGCGACTGCACAACTCGTCTGCGTTCCGCCGCCGATGATCACGACGAACGCGTTATTCGTACCGCCCGCCACCACTGATCCGCTTGGCGACGAGCCGCACGCCGACACGGTCGGCGTGGTGTTTGCGACCCCATTGGTCACCGACGATAGGACGCCGCCGTTGCCCAGACTTAGCGCTTTGAGCGAACTCTGATCCGCGAGCGCCTGGGCCTTGGTCATGTCGTTCGCCAGCGCAACTCCGGACGTGCCGAGCGAGCGTCCATTGACCACCGGATTTATCCAGGTGACCGGATTGCCCGGCGGTGTAGTCCCTATAAAACCGATCAGGGGAGCTGGGCTGGCACTTGTCTCGGCGTGAGTTCCGATCAGCGTGACGGCAATCCCGTTGTCCTTGGGATTGATTTGAATCGCGTTCTGCGAGCCGTCCTGCAAATCGCCGCCGATGAACTCGTAGGATCCGGCCTGCGCCACCTTAACTGGCACTTGGTTTCCACCGCTCTCAAAGTCGATCGCGATGTCCTCAAAAATGTAGTCGTGGAAGGTCACACTCGAGGCGGCATTCACGCCGTTGAGCGTCTGACTGCCGGGCGAGATGAACAGCTCCGAATAAACTCCGCCAGCGTCCGTGAGTATCAGACCGTAATAACCTGGAGATACCGTAAGCCAGTCCGCTTTCACGAGGCCCGATGCGCCGGAGATTTCGAGCGCCGCCTCGCCGAATGCCGCCGCATTCAGAAACACATGATGAAGATGCGCGCCGTAAGAATTGTTGTAGATGCGGATCGGGCAAACCAGGCCGCTCACCGACAGATGCTCCAGGTTCAAATAGAGCGATCCCACCGCAAGCACGCTGTAGCTGCCGCCATTGAAACCCAGATCGCTGATTCGATTTCTTGCGGAACCGCCCACCAACTCAAAATTGTGAATCGGTATCCATTTCGGCACCGGGCCCGCGCCCGTGACCGTATCAACCGCGATCAGCGTGTCGCTGATCGCCGACATGTTCATCAGAAACATCGTGTCGCCGTCCGAGCCGAACTTGGCGGTCGGCGCCGCAAAGTTCGCGGTATGGCGCGCGATGTCCGAAATCCGCACCGAGTCCAACTGTCCCTGCCACTGACTGTTTACGTTGATCCCGTTGAACTGCGCCCTGTTGCCAAGCACAAAATTCTCGGCCGGATTCTGCACGATCGTCCCGCTCGCTGACTGCGCGGATCCTATCTGCGTCCCGTCCAGGTAAAGCCGCACGAACGAACCGTCGTAGTTCAGCTCAATTGCGTGAACCACATTCATCGTGAAATTTCCCGCCGTCGAAACGCACACCTGCCCGCTGCCGCTCGTCGTCAGGCATCCGGTAAGCGTGTTCGGGGTTCCCGGCTGCACATGGATATCGACCGCGCTGTTGATTCCATTGACCCGATACAGGTCGTCGCCGAAGCTCGCCATGATGTACGGCTGGCCGAGGCCCGTGCCGGTCATTTTCGCAAATAACTCGACGCTGATCGCCGACATCCCGTTGATCGGCTGCGCGTTGTGAAAAGCCGCCGACCCATTGTTGCCCTGGCTGGCGTCCTTCAAATTTACGTACCAGAACTTGCTCCCGGGAAAGTTCAGCGAATTCCCCGCTCCGGTCGCCAGCGAAGGCGCGGTGAACGCGCCCAGGTTGGTGATGTTCTGTGGGGCCTCGACGTAGAAAATCGGGAACTGCCCGGGTCCGACTCCGGGCACCACCGTGGTGATGAACGAAGTCTGTTCGCCGTCTCCTCTTACGTTGATCGGCGATCCGCAATTCATGATGATCGGGAACGTCGTACGATAGCGTCCCGCCGGAAAATATACTGTCGGCGCCTGGATTGGATTGCTCGTCGCCGCACTGCACGCCGCATTGTATGCCGTCTGGATCGCCACCGTGTCATCGGTCAGATTGTCGCCCCTCGCGCCGCCCGCGTAAGCGGAATTCTTCACGTTGAACAGTCCCTCGCTATTGAACCCGCTGATCGACGGCGTACCACCGCTCGACGACCCCGTCAGCGCGTTCACTTCCGCATAGCTGTCGCCCTGAAGAATCGGCGAACTGATCGTGGTCGTCGCCGCCTTGATCGCGATCTGGCTGGCGGAGAAGGTCGCGCCGCCACCGCAGCAGAATGACGTGGTCGCCACCACGCTCGAGCCGGCCGGGTACGCCTGGGTATAGTAACCGGCCGAGTGCGGCAGATTACCGCCCGGTGTTTGCTGCCACGCGAGACTGCCCTTGTTGAACGAAACCGCCTGCGCGGAGCCGTTCGAGCCGGCGCCAAACATCAGCACCAATTCGCTCGGCGCCACGATCGTCAGCGGCGACAAGGTGACTGACGTGGCGCCGCTGCTGGTGAAAGTCGAACTATCGATCGGAGCGGCGATATTCGCGCCGCTGATCGCCACGATTCCGCCGACCGCATACTGTCCACCGGCCCACGACCATTGATAACTCGACGGCTCGCTGCTGCCCGCTACGTGGTAATACTCGATCAGCAATCCGCCCGCGGAGTCTGAACGGATCACCGTCCATCCCGACGGCGGCGTGATGGTGGGACCACCCTGGATGAAAAACGCGGCGACTTCGAGCATCCCCGCGCCGAGACAGGCCGGCTTGTTGAACGTAATCGAAGCGCCCCCGGCGACGGTGCCGGTGCTCGCGCACGCGACCGCCGGTGGCGGCGAATCGGCGAGCATCGCCTTGGCCTCGTTCAAAAATAGCGGCGTCTGCCCGCCCAGTACGGTCTGCACCGTGGGGTTCGGCAACTGCCCCGCCAGATCGCTGCCCGCGTTCTGACCAAATACCAGCGCGTCGCCGCTCGCAGCTCCGATCGCGAGATTGGTCAGCTTGTTGCCGTTGGCGTTGAGGTTTTCCTCCAGCGGCGTGGTCGCGCACGACCATGCGCCGCGCGATGCGAGCGCCCATGCTCCACTGCCGTTGGCGGTGCAGGGCGCGCTCCGCTTGCAGTCATTGCAATAGAGCAGCAGACCGTCCTGCGCACTCGGCAAGTCGCTAAAGGCCAAACTGACCAGTGTCGGCGATACCGGTTGCACGCCCGACAGACGATCGTTGATCGCGCTGCGAAACTGGAGACCCGCCCCGGCCCCGGTAAAATTTGGAATCGGCCTGTATGCGCCGGGCGGCGGCAAATTCGGAGGCCCCTGCGCATCGACCGTCAGGCCGGTCGCGAGTATCGCAATCAGCGCTGCCGCTCCGAGCGCTTTCGCCCTCATGGAAGTACCTGTCAACTGCATTCGCTGAACCTGCCGGTCGGTCTATTTAGTCACGGCCAGCACCGCGCATCGATAGTGGCCCGCGCCGATGAGGGCGGATTGATCATCGACGCGTAATTTTACACGCGAAGCCGCCTCGCATAAGGCTGAACAGTTCAGGGCGAAAGAGCGGTGAAATGATGAAATAAAGTCCGGAGCAATAAAGTCCGGAGAAGTAAGGACGAGTGAATTAACGATCTGAGAAACTATTGAGGCACTATGACGTGAACTCGGCTTGAGCTCGCATCGAGACTCTTACCATGCGGCCGCCGACGACGACTCGAGGTTGGTCCGCGCTTCGTTGGGAGCGCGCATTGCAGCCGCCAACTCTGTTGCTACTCGCGCGACGCCTGGTTCGGCCAGCAACGCCAGATGCCCGCCGGCAACGTTGACGACTTCGAGTCCGCCCCGCACCACGCGTCGCCACCCGTTGTCCTGCAGACGATACCGTCCGATAAGTTCCTCGGTGCGCTTGAATAACAGCACTCGCCCCGCATACGGCCTGGGCACATAGGCGCGGCTTGCGATCACGTTCGCTAGGATCACATCCATCGGCTCACGCGGCGATGGCCGGCTAATTGGAATTCCGATCGGCCGCCCTAGTCGCCAGCCGTGTATCTTCATTCTGAGACTGAATCGGCGCCAAATCCCGGTCGCGGTATAGCGCAACTGCTGCAATCCGCCGCGCGCAACATGACCCGCGTGGATCCGTGCATTGCGCATCATTCTGAGGACGAATGGATCGTGCACTGAAGGACACGCACTGTCGATCATCACCAGCAATTCTACCGGATGCCCTTTCGCCGCTAGTTGCTGCGCGACTTCGTAGGCGAGCACTCCCTCCGCGCTGAATCCCGCGAGAAAATACGGGCCGTTTGCCTGCGCTTCGAGGATCGAGTCCACCTGAGATGCGGCCAACTCTTCGAGGCGGTAAGGAATCTGGAGCTTCAGCTCGTCCGGGACCGCCACTCCCAACACCGGTTGATCGGGCCCCAGCCTCTGCGCCAACGGCACAAACGCGTTGAAGCTTCCTACGACATAAAGCGGCGGTCGCGCTCCGTGCGGCTGAATTGGCCAGTGCGAGCGCGCCGCGCGGCGACTGGCGCTAGCAGCCACCGGAGTGGCTTCGACTGTCGATGTTCGCGTTGGTTGATCGATCCCCCGGCCGTTTGGCGTTGGTCGCGCCTGCACGACCGACACCGACGACGACAGCAAGAGACCCGATTCGGAATCGATCAACGATGCCAATCCTGCGACTGTGGGCCGCTCGAAAAAAGTCAACATCGTGATTGGCGGTCCGCCCAGCTCGCGTAGTCGCGAAATCACTTGCGCCAGCAGCAGCGAGTCGCCGCCGAGTGCAAGAAAATGATCGTGGATTCCTACCTGCTCGACTCCCAGCACCGTGCGCCACACTTCCGCGAGCAACTTTTGTGTGGCAGTTTCCGGCCCTACGAACGGCGACTCGGTTAAAGTTTCTGTTGTTTCAAGGCGGATGCCGAATCGCGCCGCCATTTCCCTCCGCTGGACTTTGCCCGTTGACCCAATCGGGATTTCATCGAGAAAAACGATCCGGCCCGGCACCTTGAAATCGGCCAGCCGCTCGGCAGCGAAACTCCGCAGCGCATGCTCCGACACCGCCTCCGATCGTTTCAGGACGACCGCCGCAACGATGTCCTCGCCGAGCCGTTCGTCGGGAATTGCAAACGCGACCGCTTGCGCAACCGCGGGATGAGCGCCGAGCACTTCGTCGATTTCGCGCGGCGAGATTTTCTGCCCGCCACGGATGATGATCTCCTTGATTCTGCCGGTCACGTACAAATAGCCGTCGGCGTCCAGCCGGCCCCGGTCACCGGTGCGAAACCATCCATTCGCGAACGATTCCCTACTGGCATCCCGATCGTTCGCATAGCCGGCGAACACCGCGGGCCCGCGAACCGCAATCTCGCCGGTCTCGCCCGATGGCAACAAGCTGCCATCTTGATCGAGCACCGCGACCCGGGTTGCACCTGCGATGCCGACTGAACCCGCCTTTCGCACACCCGGCGGCAACGGATTGATCGAGACCTGCATCGAGGTTTCGGTGAGACCGTATCCTTCGACCACCGGCACCTCGAACACTCGCTCCATCTCATTCATCAATTGCGGCGGGAGCGGCGCGGCGCCCGAGCGGATGAAGCGCAGGCTTAGATTCGACAGCACGCTCGGATTCTCGTGCGCGCGCGCGAGCACCGACTGATGCATCGTCGGGACTGCGAAGTACCAACTCGGCGCGAATTCATGACACCAATCGAAAAAGCGCGGCGCGTAGAAGCCCGGTGTGCACACCACGCTCCCGCCCGATGCGAGCGACGCGAGCAACACTCCGACGATTCCGCTCACGTGAAAGAGCGGCATCACGTTGAGCGATCGATCGCGCGACGTAAGCGACATCGACGCGACGATATTCTCGACCGACGCCGCAAGGTTTGCGTGCGTCAGCGCAACCATCTTGGGCCGCGCGGTCGTCCCCGACGTAAACAGCACGAGCGCTTCGTCATCGGGTTCCGCAAGCATCGGCGTCGCCGATACTTCCGCTTCGCCGAGGTCCAGCGAGAAGATTCCCGACGGCGAGTCGGTCTCGCGGCGCATTCGAATAACGCGGATACCGCGCGCCTCGGCCACTCCGACCGCCGGCGAATCCTCGCCGTCTTCAACGATCAACGCCTTGGGCGCAAGTGCGGTGAGATAGAATTCATACTCGCTCGCGCGATATCCGGGATTCAGCGGTGCGCACGAGGCAGTCATCGAAACGGCGAGAAAAGCCGCGGCCAGCTCCGGCCCGTTCGGCAGCACGACCGCCACCCGATCGCCGCGCGCGATCCCTGCCCGATTCAGCCGCGCCGCGATCGCCTCGCAATGCCACTGCAGATGCCCATAGGTAATCGGCGCGCGGCCGGGCGCAAGAAGCGCGATTGCTTCTGGATTGCGGACCGAGTGCTGACCTATCAGGCGGTGAACAGACATTGCGGCCGAATCAACTTCCTGTGGGAGTTGGTGGCTGATTGATTTACGAGCCGACCGGCCCTGGAAATTTGTCGATCGCTGCCGTTGAGATTGAAGCGTTCAACTCGACGGCTTCCCAATTTTCACCGTTCGCCGAATTCACGTCGGTAACGCCCAGCCAGAAGCGGCGCACAATCATTCGATTGCTCAACGCAAACGCTTGTAGTGCGTCAACTTGTTCAGACGACAATGACTGCGCGATCACTATCTCGTGAAACGGCTTGCGGGCGAGGATCTCGGACAAATCAGTAATTGCGCCCAGCACCGGATATCCGTGAAACAGTTTGCCGTGCTTGAAACGATCGTCGTCGATCAACCCCAGCAGTTCGATATTGTTCCCGACGCTTGCCTGCCAGTGTTGCATGGCCGCCTGCCCGCGCGGATTGGCGCCCACCACGACCGCGCGGCGCGGCGAAGATGCGAGCAATTGCGCAATTCGGCCAAACAGGTGAAATGACCAGCGGGTCGCCATCAGAAAATTGAAAAGCAGCAACACGAAGACTGCCGCCGTCGAATACGAAATCGAAATCGGGAGTACGGTCGCCGCAACCACCACCATCACCCCGCCCAAAATCGCCGCCGCCGCGAAGCGCACCGCGTCTGCGACGCCGGTGTAGCGCCAGATACCCCGATAAACGCCGGCGATCCAAAACGCGCCGCAAGTCAACAGAATCACCCACGGCAGGCCGATCAGCATTTGCCCAACCTGATCCGGACCCAGGGCGAAGTCGTAGCGCAGGCTCATCGCACCGAAGTACGCGGCCATCACGAGCGCCAGGTCGAGCACCAATTCGACCAGCCGCCGCTTATATCCGAAACTCAGGATCACCCGGGCGATCAACGGCAGATCGGCGGCCTGCCCCGGCGACTCCGCGTCGAACGATTTGTCCATCAGGAACAGGGTCACCAGCGCGAAGAACAAAACTACAAACGGGAGCAGCAGCACCGCGTCGTAGCCGGGCACCACGCTGATCGCGATTGCGCAGGCACCCGCCAGCGCTTGCAAACCAATCAACGTCGCGGTCGCGCTGAATTGCGAGAGTCCGAGGCGCGCCAGCCGATGATGCGAATGGTCGAGTCCGCGCTTGGAGACCGGTTTCCCCAGCGCCAACCGGGTGATCGTCACCGTGATCGTATCCAGCAGCGGCACCGCCAGCGCGAGCAGCGGCATCGCGAGCCGCGCCGGCATCGATCCCTCACCGGCATGACTCGCCTGGATCGACAGGACCCCCAAAATCAAACCGACGGTGAGCGCGCCCTCGTCGCCCATGAACATCGAAGCCGGCGGAAAATTGAATACCAGGAACCCCGCCATCGCACCGCTGAGGGCCAGCGCCGCGACCATGGTCGCCTGATGCTGATGCAGGGCCGCGACGATCGCGATGCTGGTGGCCGCAACGATGCAAACGCCCGCGGCCAACCCGTCCAGCCCGTCGATCAAGTTGAACGCGTTGGTCGCAGCCAGCAACCACAGGATCGTGAGCGCGACATTGGCCGATTGAGATGGCAGAAAATCGAGCTGCGGTCCCCATGCGCCGAGCAGGCTGATGGCCGCGAGCTCCAATACCAGCTTGTAACGCGGCCGCAGATCGATCAGGTCGTCGAGCAAGCCGACACAAAACATCGCGAACGAAAAGGCCGTCAGCCAGAGCAATTTGTCTTGCGGCCAGTTCGACAGATTGCACAGCAATCCGATCGACACGACGAAGCCGCCGATAATCGCAATTCCGCCAAGCTGTGGGGTCGCCTTCGAGTGAGTCCGGTCGCTCGAGGGCCGCGCGAACGCGCCCATCCGAACCGCTATCCGTTTCGCCAGCGGCACCAGCGCCCACGCAACCAAAAAGGCGGTCAGCGGGACCAAACCGATTTCAGGATACTGAATCAATCTCTAGCTTTAAGTTCGCCGGGCGATGCGCAGGCGACACTTCCCCCCGAGAACGAAGATTATCCCCCGATTTGATACATCGAGCGCTCCTGAGTCGAGCGCCCTTCCAGCAGATGATGACCGGTTGGTTTGAGATCGACGGCGCGCCGCAAAATTCGCGCGACCGCCTCGATCCGATCGCCCTCGCTTGCGTTCGAGCGAATCGCTTTGCGCACGTCGAGTTCATCGTCATTGAGCAGGCACAGGTGGAATTTGCCGTCGGCCGTGAGGCGCATCCGATTGCAGGTTCCGCAATAGGGCTCGCTGACCGGGCTGATGAAGCCCACCACTCCGCGCGCGTTCGGCAGTTGGTAGTTGCGCGCTTCATCCGCGGCGTTCTCCGACGGTAGTTCGGTGAGCGCGCCGAGCACCGCTTCGATCCGGCGCCGCGTCTCAATGTTCGAGACGTAGCGCTTGACCGAAAGCGTTGCGCATTCGCCGCCGCCGAGCGGCATCAATTCGATAAATCGCACGTGCCAATCGCGTTCGATCGTGAGCCGCGCGAGCTCGACCACATCCGCTTCGTTGAACCCCGCGGTCACCACCGAATTGAGCTTGATCGGCGTCAGTCCCGCTGCTTCGGCCGCCATGATCCCGCGCCAGATCTTGTCGAAGCTGCCCCATCGCATCTGCCGCTCGACGGTGGCCGGGTCAAGGCTGTCGATATGCACATTGATGCGGCTCAGGCCCGCGCGCTTCAGCGGTGCGGCGAGCTCAGGAAGCAGCAGCGCATTGGTGGTGAGCGCAAGTCCTTTGACGCCCGGGACATTGGTGATTCGCTCGATGATTTCGATCAGGTCAAGGCGCAGCGTCGGCTCGCCGCCGGTCAATCGAAACTTTCGAAAACCGATACTCACTGCGGCGCGGGTAACCGTCTCCAACTCGGCCGGGGTGAGCAGTTCCGCATTCGGCAGAAAGCGGAGGCCTTCGAGCGGCATGCAGTAGACGCATCGCAGATTACAGCGGTCGGTCACCGAGATGCGTAGGTAGTCTATTTCGCGATTAAAGGAGTCCCGTGGCACAGGCGCTATACTAATCGCAGGAGCGGGCGCGAAACAACGTGGGGCGAGTGCCGATGCGACCAAGGTATGTGGCGATTCAGATTGATCGTCGGACGCGGCGGGAAGGGAACGAACAAACCCTGAACCAACGGGAATTTCCGGGGGATTTCGTCGCTAGCACTATCGGGTACAATATTGGTACGGTCTACGCGCGCACAATTCTGTGCGCATCCAGACCGCGAGGAGAAGGCAAGGCATGGCCTTGGAGAGTGAAATTCGCGCGTACGAAGCGAGGCGCGAGGAATTGGAACGCCACTACAAAGGCAAATTCGTAGTCTTCCATGGCGAGGATTTTATTGGCGCGTACGATGATTTCAAAAATGCGGCGGCTGAGGCGGTAAGGCTTTTCGGACGCGGTCCATATTTGATCCGACAAGTGGGAGTACCAGTTCCACCCATGTCGGCGTCGCTTGCCGCGAAGATCGGCTTGCCCATCTGAAATCGAAATGCCGATCGTCGAGTGCGGTTTTCCTGCGGGGCTGGCTGTACAAGGTCAACCAACCCTCAGCGGTAAAGATGCGCTCTCGATTCACGGTCCGACGATTATCGTTGATATTGGGTTCGATCCTGCTTTTTTTGGCACCACACTACCGACAATACCAGGAACGACGGGAACGCCCGTATCTATTCCATCCGTTCAAGTACCGGCGTTGATCGATACCGGAGCCGCAGAAAGTTGCATCGATGAGCAACTTGCTCAGCAGCTTCAACTACCACTGATCAACACGACCGTCAGAAGCGGAATTAGTGGTTCGGTGACCTTGAACATGTACTTAGCGCATATCTCGATTCCGAACTTGGTGACGGAGTACGGTCAGTTTACCGGCGTTCATTTGCAAGCCGGAGGACAGTTTCATAGAGCATTGCTCGGCCGCAAAGTTCTCGATGACGTTCTTCTCGTTTACGACGGTGTTACTGGTTTGGTGAGACTCGCCCGCTGACTGTCTTAATTTCCCGCCCTCAGTGTCTTAATTCAGACAGTACCGACGCTAGCCCGTTCGTTCCATGAAGTTGGCGATCTTGCTATCGTGTGGGCGGTTGTTTTGGCAGGTTGAGGAGAGAGGTTGAGGCGCAGTATGAACCCATTATGCGAGAGTCTTTTCCGGCGTTAATCGCGCCGATTCACAGGATATAAACCAATTCACTATTTCTCTATCGCGCGCCCGCGCCTTCGAATGCGCAAATGCAAAGCCCGGTCGAATCATCACGCGGGCTGAACCTGGTCAGAACTTAAATGACCGAACCTAATCGACCCGATATCAGCCCGCGCTACGGCGAGAGCCTGCGTTATCGAATGTTCCGCCGGGTCGCGCGGCTGACTATCGAGCGGCCCGCGCTGGTTCTTCTTATCTGCATCGCGCTCGCGATCGCCTCGATCTTTTACACCAAGGCGCGCCTCGAATTTCACGTCGGTCAGGATGACCTGGTTTCCGGCCACAGCCGCGACACTCGCAACTATCACATCTACTCGAGTGAATTTCCCGATCTCGACGGCTTGATCGTGGTGGTGCAGGCCGCCCCGAGTCCGGCGCGCGCCGAACTGTTCGCCGATACTCTGGCCGGGCGCCTGATCCCCGATCACGCGAACGTCAAAAGCGTTTTCTATCAGTTCGAACGCGGGATGCTCTCCGGCGGCGCGCTGCTCTACATGAGCGTGCCGGAACTGAACGAGCTGGCAAGCAAAATCCGCGACAATCGCACGCTGCTGGACGGTTATGCATCGCGGCCCGATCTCGCAAACCTCTTCAAGCTCATCAACGATGAAGCTAACCGCGCGATGATGTCGCAGATGCTCGGCGGCATGCTCGGCTCGAATACCAAGCCGGCGCCGGCCGCCAGTTCGGGGCAGCTCGGCTCGGGGCAGCTCGGCTCGGGGCAGCTCGATCTCGGATTTGTCGAAGCGATTTTGAGCGGGATGGTTCCGTCCGGCGGGAACCGCACGCGCCTGCCATGGGACCGGCTGACCACGAGTATCGGTGACGAGAACAGCGTGCTGCGCGACGGCTATGTCGCCTCCGACAACGGCAAGTACCTGCTGATGCAGGTGGCGCCCGGCGACGGAGTTGCGCATGGACCCGACGCCGTCGATGTAATCCAGCGCGACCTCGATCAGGTCCGCGCGCAGTTCCCCGACGTCGTCGCCGGCATGACCGGCGGTCCCGCGCTCGCGCATAGCGAGGAGAGTTCCACCGCGCACGATATCGCGCTCGCCTCGATTCTCGCGATCGTCAGCAACGTGCTGCTGCTGGTGATTCCGTTTGGCGGGATCGTCGAGCCGGCCTTCGCGCTCGCCGCCTTGCTGGTCGGCGTGGCCTGGTCGTTCGGCTTCACGACGATAGCGGTGGGTCATCTGAATTTACTCTCCGCGGTTTTCACCAGCGTGCTGGCGGGCATCGGGATCAACTTTCCGATTCACGTGATGGCTCGTTACGACGAAGCGCGAAAATCCGGACGCACGATGGCCGAGGGGGTCGAGCTGGCGGTGGTCAATACGGGCGCCGGCGTGGTCGCATCGGCGATGATCATGGCGCTGGCATTCCTGATGCCGGTGTTGTCCGATTTTCGCGGAATCGCCGAGCTTGGCCTGGTTTCCGCCGCGGGAATTTTCTTCTGCCTGCTGTCCGCGATGCTGGTCTTCCCCGCGCTGGTCGTGCTGCGCGATCGCAAGCGCATCGTGAAGCCCGCGCCGGCTCTGAAACTCGTCAAGCGCGAATCGATTCTGAAACGTTTCTTCAGCCGTCCGGGCTATGTCGTCGGCGCCAGCGTCGCGATCACGCTCGCGCTGGCGGTGTTCACGATTCGCGTCCGCTTCGATCAGAATCTGCTCAAGCTGCAGGCCGAGGGTACTGAAGCGGTGAAGTTCGAGGGCAAGCTGCTGAAGGATTCGGGCCGCTCGTCGTGGTTCGCGGTGGCGCTGGCCAACTCGCGAATCGATGCGGAGCGGAAAGCCGCGTCGTTCCGCAAGCTGGCGGAGGTGTCGGACGCCGAAACGATCGCCACTTACATTCCCGATAAGCAGGCCGAGAAGCGCGCGATTCTTGCGTCGATGGCGCACGAGCTCGACGCGATCAAGGTGAACGCGCTCACGCATCCTGGCGATCCGGCAAGCGTGGCCCGCGAACTCGAATCGCTCCGCTTCAAGCTGGGCAGCGCCAAGGGGGTCGATCCGTCCGGCGCGATCGAGCGGACGGTTGACCTGCTCGACGACTCGCTCACCGAGCTCAAGACCAATCCGGATGCGTTCGCCGAATATGAAAAAGCGATGGCAGCCGGGCTCGCGCAGAAATTGACCGAGTTCCAGCGCGACCTGTCGCCGGGCGAAGTGACGGAGGCCAATCTGCCCGCCATTTTGCGCGATCGATTTATCAGCAAATCGGGACGCTACCTGGTTCAGATTTATCCGAAGGGCGACGTGTGGGACGACGCCCCGCTGCATCGTTTTGTGACCGCGCTGCGCACGGTCGATCCCGACGTGACGGGACCGCCGGTGCAGACCTATGCAATCGCGACCGTGATGCGCCGCGGCTACCAGCGCGCCGCCGTCCTCGCGCTGATCGCGGTATTCATTTTCGTGTTCGCCGATTTCCGAAACTTGCGCGACACCGTGCTCGCGACCGTGCCGCTGATCTTCGGCGCCGCGTGGCTGCTCGAAGCGATGGGCCTGTTCGGCTGGGAATTCAATCTTGCCAATTTATTCGCGGTGCCTATTATCATCGGGACGGGAGTGGATAACGGCGTGAATATGGTTTACCGGTGGCGCGAGGAACGCGACAAGTCGCAACTGATTCTCGACAAGTCGGTGGGCAAATCGGTGACGATCGCGTCGCTCACGACGATCGCGGGTTTCGCCGCGCTGATGTGCGCGACCCATCGCGGAATCTCGAGCCTCGGCTGGGTGCTGAGCGTCGGCGTCACATTTATTCTGGTGGCGACGCTGCTGGTGCTGCCGGCGATGCTCGTGTTGATCGGGCGGCGCATCAATCGACGCACCTCCGAAGATAGTGAAACCGATTCTATGCCGGCGCCGCGTGTCGCCGGCGGTGAACGCCGGAGCGGGATGCTCGCGATCGTGCTGATTATCATTGCCGCCGCGATCGCTTCCTCGAGCTATGCCGCCTCGCCGAATCGGATCGCCTCGGACGCGATGGTCACCGAGGCCGAGCGAATGATTCGACAGGCGGGCGCAGTGAAACCGCTGGACACCAAGATGGTGCACCTGGCAATCGATAAACTGCATCAGGCACTGCGCATCGAGCCGCGCAACGACGACGCCTACGTTGACCTTGGTTTTTGCTACGGGCTGCTCCACGATGGGCCAACCGCGGTCGACATGTACACGCAGGCGACCAAGATCAATGCGTCGCCGGGAAATTTCCTCGAGTTAGCCGACGTCTATCTGCGGATGGGCCAGCCGGGGGACGCGCTCATGGCGGCCAACGCCGGTCTGGTCAAGGATCCGCAGAATGCGCGCCTCTACAACGCGAAAGGTTTGGCGCTGAGCGATTCGCATCGTCCCGACGAGGCCGAAGAAGCTTTCGAGAAGGCCGTGAAGAACGACCCTGAGCTCGCAGTCGCCAAGGCCAATCTCGCGGCGCTCAATGGTGGGCAAACCGGCCGCGGCTCGATCGCGAAGCACGCCGCCCCGCCGCCGCCGCCAGCACCATCAAACGACGATTAGGTGCGCGCCGCGCCCGCTCGATCGCGCTACTAGAAGACAGCAAGAAAGAATCACCGAAACCTCACGCAGGTTTCGGACTTCCCGTCCGTGATAAGATGCGGCCTTACGGCCTGTGAATAGTTGCGCGAGAGAATGGTATAGGACGGCGGCTTGCATCCCAGGATAACGGAAGGGGCAGGCGAGCCGCTTAGTTGGCGGACTCGACGGAACGCAGGACCATGTAGGGGCCCAAGCGATCGAACACGTAGCCATCGATTTTCATTACTCGCGGGTTCGTTGGATTCGATGCGGCCTCGATAATCTGGCTGCGCATTCGCTCGTCGCCGACCACCGTGATCGGCTTCGTCAGGATCGCCTGGTAGAGCTGGCGTCCGTAGTTGGAGTCGGGATCGAACTGCAGCTCGCCGCTGGCCGTTTCCGTGTCGAGCGCCATCGGCACGATCTCGCCGTTCACGCGGAGTCGCACGATTCTCGCGCCGGCAGGCTCTTTCGCCGGATCGGTCGGTATCCGGCCCGCGAGCTTCAATTGCCGGAAGCGCTGCTGCGGACCGGGTAGATTCGGAATGACCAGGTTGTTGGGCGAGGCGCCACCGATTCCCCCTGAACTGAACCCGCCCCCTCCGATTCCGCCCACCGAAAACGCCCACGCGGTTGACGCGATCACCGTCGCTAGAATCGCTGCCGATGCGCTCAGACCTGCAGGTGTCTTGTGCATTAATTTGGTTCTCCCCGGTCCAGACATCGGCGCTTCAGCTCCCGGTGATTGGCCGCTCGGGCTCGCCGACGCAGTAGGCGCATCGGCAGGCGTCGCGCAATTGCCGCATCGTGAAAATCGTCTCGTGCGCGTCCGCCCATCCCAAGAACACTGCCGCTTCGCCCAATCGCGAGAATTGTTTCAGGCGCTGGCTGGCGGCCGGGATTTCGCCGGCGACGTTGCCGTTGCACGATTCGCACGGGCACAGACGGCGCAGATTTTCGAGCGGGAAGATGCTGTCGTGGCCGTCGATCCATTGCACGCCGATCGCGTAGCGGCCGACTTCGTGGAGTCCCTTGATCTTCGGTGTCTTTGACTTGATAAGAGCCATATGTGCAGTCTCTCTTTGACAATTGTATCGCGCGCCATCGGGACTTGGGAGATGTTATTTCCGAGCGCCTCGCGCGATCTTGACTGCTGGGCAGAGCGAATTATTCCGGCTCGCACGCGCACGCCGCGTCTTTAGAAAATATTTTGGAAGGCATTTTTGAAATTATTAAGGAGACCAGGTTCATGGACGAGAAAGCAAAAAAAGAAGTTCTCTTGATGATTCCGTACGGATTGTTCGTGCTCGGCGCCGCGCACGGCAGCATCGCCACGGCCGCGACCGTCAACTGGGTAACGCAGGCCAGCTTTGCGCCGCCGCTGGTGGTGGTCGGAATCAAGAAGGATTCGGGATCGCATGCACTGGTGAAGGAGTCGAAAGTTTTCGCGCTTTCGATTCTGGAGGCCGGGCAAAAATCGATCGCCGGATTTTTCTTCCGCCACGTTGAACCCAAAGACGGAAAGTTCGGCGATATCGCTTTCGAGCTCGGCGCCAACGGCGCACCGATCATCGGCGCGGCGCCGGCCTCGATCGAATGCCGGGTGGTGGGCTTCTATGAACTCGGCGATCACAGCGTGGTGGTCGGCGAAGTCACCCAGGCTAACTTGAAGCGCTCCGCCGAGCCGCTCACGATGAAAGAGACCGGCTGGAATTACGGCGGGTGAGAATCTGAGATCGCGATGGCGAACAAGAGAT
>PNBD01000015.1:86098-112224 GCA_003135855.1 Deltaproteobacteria bacterium | reverse complement strand
CTCGCGCGCAAGGAGATCGACGCGTCAGATACGACGCTCTTCGGCTCGACGTCGGGGAAGACGACGGCGATCACGTACCTCCGATGGGGCAAGCAGACGTTCGCGAACGTCAGGCCGGCGCGCTACTCGAAGGGCTTTCACAGTCCGCTGGCCAAGCCCGAGGGAATCGATTTCGTGATCGTGCGCGAGAATCTCGAGGACCTTTATCTCGGACTCGAAGGTCCGCTCGCGGATCTCGCGCCGTTGAAACTCATCAGCAAAATTCTGCGCGCACCGCTCGATACTTCCGCGCGCGGAATCTACGCGATCAAAGTGATCACTGAACACGCGACGCGTCGCGTCGCCGAGTTCGCCTGCCAGTTGACGCTTCGGCGCAAGCGGGCCGGTGGCAAAGGCAAGCTCACCTGCACCTCGAAGTACAACATGCTGCGCGAATCCGACGGACTCTTTCGCAAGATCGTCGAGGAGACGGCGGCCAAGTACCCAGAAATTAAATACGAGCAGTTCATCGTCGATGACTTCGCGCGCCGCCTCGTGCAATCGCCGCACGATCTCGACGTGGTGGTCGCGCCGAATCTGTACGGCGACATCCTATCCGATGCGGCCGCGGGGATTATCGGCGGTCTCGGACTCGCGCCGAGCGGATGCTACGGCGAGCACTACGCCTACTTCGAGTCGGTGCACGGCACCGCGCCGGACATCATGGGCATGGGCATCATCAATCCGTCGGCGACGATGCTGTCAGCGGCGCTGATGCTCGAGTATCTCGGCTTCGACCAGGCAGCACTGCGCCTCGACCGCGCCGTGCGCAAAGTTTACGCGGAAGGTCGCGTGCTCACGCCCGATCAGGGCGGCAACGCGAGGACCCGTGAATTCGCCGGCGCCGTGATCGCGAATTTGTAACAGTCGGGCAACTGGCGGCTGCGATCACGGAAACGCATTCATGATCGCCTGGTAAAATTTGATCGCACCCGATCCGTTGGGATGACCCACCGACGCGTAGCGGCATTTCACACAATCAAGCTGACTGTCGCGAAAAATATTGGGACAAACCTCGTCGCGATAGTCTTCGAGCGGATCCTGCGGCTGCAGAAACGTCAGTCCCCAGAGCATCGACTCGCGCTGGAAAAGCGCATCCTGGTCGGTGAATCCGGAAGGAACGAAGGTGATTCTCCCGCCCGCGGATTCGTTCGCCTTCGCCACGGCCTTGACGAACGCTTGATCGGACTGCTGATAAAATTGTTCGCAATTCTCGGTCACATCGCTAAGACCCTGCGTCGAGGCAAGGAGACGCGCCGCATCGGCGACACCTCTAGTCTCCATATATTTGATGGCGCAGGTCCGATCGCTGGCGCGGCTAAGTATCTGATAGTAGCCGGTCAGGATTATGCGGCACTTGGGATTCGAGAATTTCGCTGCAACCTCGCCGAGCAATTGCAGCATGTCGGTGTAGCAGTAGTCGTCGATGAGTTGTTGAAGTTCCGTGCTCGAGGTCGAAGGATTCACGATGGTTCCGACCCCGACGTCATTGATGCCGCCGTCGAGCAGCACCACCCGCACCGCGTCCGGATCGTCGTCGTAATGCTTGCATTGAGCGAGGATGGTCGGACCCGACATCGGTATCTCGCCATTTTTCGCGGTCCACTGCTGATCGGTTCGAGCGCCAATGACCGCGCCCGAATGCGCGCGCATCACCGGCGCAATCTGCTGGTAGCCGTCCCGATACTGCAGTTGATCGCAAACCAACTGATGGAACTTGTTATGCGGCAGATGACCCTGCCCCCACGCCACCGAATCGCCCAGCACCAGCATCACGATTGAACCGTTCGCCGACGGTGCCCCCATTGCGTTTGCCCTCCCTGCGATTCGATGACCCGTTAGCAATCTTCCCAATGTGCACGCATGTGGCAAGGTGTCGATCAACTTCGAGTCGATACGAAACGCGCTTACGCTCCGAATGTTTTTACGCGGGGTGTTGAAGCCCCGGAGATCAAAACAGGGAGCTTTCGTTTTTCAACACCCCGCTAGTGGCGGCTATCGTCCAAAGGGACGATGCAGCGCGGGGCGCCGGCGCGTGAAAATCGCAAGCACTCGCGCAAGGGGTGAGTGACTATGCCATCAATGCGAACTATCGAGGCCAAGCCGATCGAAAACCGCTACGCGCGCGGCTGGCATTGCCTGGGTCTTGCGTCGGAGTTCGGCGACGGGAACCCACACGCGGTCAATGCTTTCGGCACTCGGCTCGTATGTTTCCGCGGTGAGGACGAACACGTCCGCGTGCTCGACTCGCATTGCCCGCACATGGGTGCGGACTTGAGTCGCGCCACGGTGCGCAACAATTCGCTGGTGTGCCCGTTTCACAATTGGAGTTGGGGCGGCGACGGCATCTGCAACGCAATTCCATATTCGAAAACAATTCCACCGACCGCGCGCATCAGATCGTGGCCGGCATACGAACAGAACCGCCTCTTGTTCGTGTGGCACGATCCGACCGGCAAGCCGCCGTCCGCCGAACTCGACATCCCGCGCATCGACGCGTGCTTCTCCGACGATTGGACCGACTGGGTTATGGAGAAGTGGACGATCAATACCAATTGCCGCGAGCTGATCGACAACGTCTCGGACATGGCGCACTTCATTTCCGTTCACGGAGTGCCGGTCGAATACTTCGCCAACATTTTCGAGGGCCACAAGTCGACGCAGGTGATGCTCGGCAAGAGCTCGCAGCTCGCGATGGAAGGCGGCTTGCTGACCTACGCCACTTATTATGGTCCCGCGTACCAGATCACCGAGATGAAAGGTGAGATGGGCGGCTTCACGATCGATTCGATTCTGCTCAACTGCCACGTGCCGATCACGCTGAACAGTTTCGATCTACGGTTCGGCATGCTGGTCCGCAAAATTCCCGGCCTGAGCGACGAGCAGAACCAGGAGATGGCGAAGACCTATATCAAGTTCACGCAGCAGGGCTTTTACCAGGACGTCGCGATCTGGGACAACAAGGTGCGCATCGACAATCCCCTTCTCTGCGAAGGCGATGGACCCATCTATCATTTGCGGCGATGGTATCAGCAGTTCTATCAGGACGAGGCCGAGATTCCGGCCGCCGCACGCGAGCATCGCGTCGTCGAGCTGAATCCCGGCGGTCTCAGCACCGCGCCGCCGCTTCATCACGTGTTCGAACGATAGGCGTCTGAGCGTTTTCGCAAGAATCCGGGTAACGCTGGATTTGTGCTATACGCTGAGCTATCGACCGAATCGCGAAAACGAAGACTGCGCCGAAGACTCGGAGCAAATCGCGCCGTGGCGCGCCGGCTTCGATGCCGCTGTCGCTCGCGGAGTTCAGCGAGCTGGTCGGACTTATCTACCAGGGTCCGCTCGAGTCGGTGCCGTTCAAGAGCGCGCTCGAATCGATTCGCCGGCGGCTCCGCGCTAACTACGTCACGCTGATTTTGCGCCCGCCCTCGAGCAGCCGCTCCGGCCTGATGGTCAACGCGTCGGGCGATCGGCCGGTCGAGCGCGAAGCTGATTACAGCAACTATTACTACGCGCTGGATGTGTTCGTCGGACTGCCGACAGATCACGTTGTCACCGCCGAGGAATTACTCGGCCGACGATGGCGCGAAAGTGAAATCTATCAGCAGTTCCTGAAACCCGTGGACGTGTCGCACGCGCTCGGCGCGGACATCCATACCGACGATGGCGTCGAGTGCCGGTTTCGCGTCGCGCGTTCGCACGTGGAAGTGAATTTCAACGAAAGCGACAAAGCAGTTTGCACCGCCCTGCTGCCGCATCTGAAGCGCGCCGTGCAGATTCATTCGCAGCTCGATTTGATCGAATCGGAACGGAAGCTGCTGGCGGGCACAGTCGATCGGATGCTGGTCGGCACGATCATCCTCGACGAGCGCGGCGCGATCTTGAAGACCAACGACATCGCGCGCGAGATGGTGCGCGCGGGCGACGGTATCCGCGAAGTCAATGGCGCAGTTCAGGCCGTGGGCGCCGCCGAGAATCGCGAGCTGCAGCGACTGATCAAGCAGGCATTGAACGGGAACACGGCAGATGCGCCCGCGATCATCGAGGCGATGTCGATCAACCGTCCTTCGGGTCGCGGCAAACTTGGCGTGTTGATTCGCAGCAATCCGCTCGGCGAATGGTCGGAGGGTCAGCGGCGTCCGTCGGTCGCCGTGTTCATCCGCGATCCGGAGCGCCGCTCGGAGGCTTCGGTCGAGATGGTGCGCCGATTGTTCGATTTGACGGCGGCGGAAGCGTCGCTCGCGATCGCGCTCGCCAACGGCTTCACGCTCGAGGATGCAGCCGGGCAACTTGGCATCCGCAAGAACACCGCGCGCGCTCATCTGCGATCGATCTTTTCGAAAATCGGCATCACGCGCCAAACCACGCTGGTCCGCACGCTGCTGAGCAGCGTGATCTGGCTGGGCTGACAGTGCGTCGCATCTTCATAGTCTTTTCGGACGATGAACCTGCAGTATCGTGATGGAAATATTGGCGCGCGGTGATAGCTTCGCCTGAAGCAAATCGGGGGATTCCCAATGCAGCGCGAAGTCCGGGCCAGGACTGAAGTGGAAAAATCGCTCGTCGCGAGCGCACGCGCGATGGTTCCGGTGCTCGCGGAACGCGCACCGCGCGCCGAAGCGGAACGGCGCATACCGGGCGAGACAATCGAGGATTTTCGCAAAGCCGGTTTGTTCCGCATCCTGCAGCCGAAACGTCACGGCGGATTCGAACTCGACCCAAACGTTTTTTACGAAGTGCAGATGACGCTCGCCGAGGGTTGCGCTTCGACCGGCTGGGTGTTCGGCGTGATGGGCGTGCACAACTGGCAGATCGCGCTGTTCGATTCGCGCGCGGCCGACGACGTGTGGCGGCGCGACGATTCGGTCCTCATCTCGTCGTCGTACATGCCGAAGGGGCAGGTCAAGCGCGTGGCTGGCGGTTTCGAATTGAGCGGACGATGGAGCTTCTCGAGCGGCGTCGATCATGCAGACTGGGTTTTCCTCGGGGCAATTGTAATGCCCGAGGGCAGCGCGCCCGGCTCGCCCGACTTCCGCACGTTCCTGGTGCCGCGCGCGGACTTCAAAGTGATCGATACGTGGCACGTGATCGGTCTCAAGGGCACCGGCAGCAAAGACGTCGTCGTCGAAAATGCGTTCGTGCCTGAATATCGCACGCACAGCGTGAAGGACGGTTTCAGCGGCACCAGCCGGGGGCTCGTCGATAATCCCGCGCCGCTTTATCGCTTGCCGTTCGGGCAGGTCTTCGTGCGCGCCGTGTCGGCTGCGTCGATCGGCGCGCTGCAAGGCGCGCTCGAAGCTTTTCGCGCATTCGGCTCGACGCGCGTCAGCGCAAATGATTTTTCGAGCACCGCGCAGGATCCGGCCGCGCAACTCGCTGCCGCCGACACCGCAATCGCGATCGACGATATGAAGCTCGAATTGTTTCGCAGCTTCGATTCGATGCTCGCGACGGTCGAACGCGGGCATCCGCTAGATGTCGAAGCGCGCATCCACTATCGCTACCAATCCGCGCTGTGCGCCGAGCGATGCGCGCAGCACGTCGATCGCCTGCTCCACTCGTGCGGCGGTTCGGGAATCTTCAACGGCAATCCAATCGCGCGCTTCTTCACCGATATACACGCCGCGCGCGCGCACTACGCCAACAATCCCGATCGCTTCGGCCGCAACTACGGCGGCGTGCTGCTCGGAATGAAGAACGCGGATCTATTCATATGAGCGAAACCGGCGGCACCTCCGCGCGCAGCGACTCGCAATGGGATCATCGCTTCGACGTAGTCGTCGTGGGCTCCGGCGCGGGCGCGATGGTCGCCGCAATCTGCGCGCACGACCTCGGGCAATCAGTGGTGGTGATCGAGAAGGCAAACGTGTACGGCGGCACGACTGCGATCTCCGGTGGCGCAGTCTGGGTGCCATGCAACCATCAGATCGAAGCGCAGGGCGGCACCGACAGTTACGACGACGCGATGACCTATCTCAAAGCCGCCACGCGTGGAATGGTCAGCGAGGCGCGCCTCCGCGCCTACCTCGAGCACGCGCCGCAGATGGTTCGTTATATCGAAGAGAAAACGCGCATGCGTTACCGCGCGATGCCGGGCTACTCGGATTACTATCCCGAACTTCCCGGCGCGAAGCCCGGCTGCCGCACGATGGATCCATTGCCCTTCGACGCGGCGCTGCTCGGCCAGGAATTTGATTCGTTGCGCGCGCCGTCGCCGGGCACGTTGATCGCCGGGCGGGTCGGAATGACTGCGGGAGAAGCGCATTCGATCCTCGCGAAAGAACGCGGTTGGATGCTGTTGGTCGTCCGTCGATTCGCCAAGTACTGGCTCGACGTGCGCTGGCGGAGACGCACCCGGCGCGATCGCCGTTTGACGCTCGGCAACGCGCTGGTCGGCGCGCTCAGGCGCTCGATGATGGATCGCAATATTCCGCTGTGGCAAAACACCGCGCTCGACACAATCGTCACCGATGGGCGCCACGTCACGGGCGTGATCGCGATTCAAGGCGGCGCGCAAATTCGCATCGCGGCAAATCGCGGAGTGATCCTTGGCGCGGGCGGATTCGAGCATAACCAACAGATGCGCGATCAATACTTGCCGAAACCGACGAGCGCCGAATGGACCACGACGCCGGAATCCAACACTGGCGACGCGATCCGCGCCGGCCAGCAGATCGGCGCGCAGTTGGCGCTGATGGACATGGCGTGGTGGGCGCCGACCGTGTTCGTGCCCGGCAAGGAAAAACGGCGCGCGCTGTTCGTCGAGCGAGCGCTGCCCGGGTGCGTGATGGTCAACAAGTTGGGCCGTCGTTTCGTCGATGAAGCGGCGCCCTACTCCGATATCGTGACCGCGATGTACGCGGACAATCAGGCAAGCGGCGCGAACCTGCCCGCGTGGCTGATTTTCGATGCGGACTTTCGCCGCAAGTATCCGTGCGGACCGCTGCTGCCCGGCATGGTGCAGTCGGATTCCTCGCTGCCGAAGGATTGGGCCGACAAAGTTTATTTCAAGGCCGAATCGCTCGACGCGCTCGCGAAGCGAATCGGCATCGATGAGACGGGGCTCGCCGAAACTGTCAGCTTGATGAATTCGTATGCGGCAACCGGCATCGATCGCGATTTCGCCAAGGGCGCCAACACTTTCGATCGCTACTACGGCGATTCTAATGTGAAACCGAATCCGTGCCTCGCTCCGATCGCGAAGCCACCGTTCTATGCGCTCAGGATCGACGCAGGCGATATCGGCACCAAAGGCGGATTGCTCACGGACGAACACGCGCGCGTGCTGCGCGACGACGGCCAGCCGATTCCCGGCTTGTACGCGATCGGCAATACGTCGGCGGCTGTGATGGGTCCGAGCTATCCCGGCGCAGGCTCGACGATCGGTCCCGCGATGACGTTCGGTTTCGTCGCGGCGCATCATCTCGCGGGAGTTTGAGAAAAATAGATGAGCGGCTGATCGACGCCGCGTCATCACGGGAGTTTCGACGATGCTCACAGGACGAGTAGCTCTGGTCACCGGCGCGAGCCGCGGCGTAGGAAAGGGAATCGCGCACGCGCTGGGCAGCTCGGGCGCAACGGTTTACGTCACGGGCCGCAGCACTCGCGACGGCGACAGCCCTTTCGGCGGCACGGTGTTCGCGACCGCCGAGGAAGTTACGCGACGCGGCGGCAAGGGAATCGCGATCGCGTGCGATCACAAAGATGATGCGCAAGTGCGCGCGGTGTTCGATCGCATCGCGAAAGACTCGGGCCGCCTCGACATCCTGGTCAACAACGCCACCGCGATCCCCGACGGCCTCACGGAACCCGGCGCGTTCTGGACCAAGCCGCTCGATTTCGCCGACTTGTTCGACGTCGGTGCGCGCTCGACGTACGTCGCAACCTGGCTCGCGGCGCCGATGCTGATTCGCGAGGGCGGAGTCGTCGTCAACATCTCGTCGCCCGGCGGCTTTTGCTATGTCCACGGGCCCGCATACGGCGGCGCCAAGGCCGCGGTCGACAAGATGGCGCACGACATGGCGCACGATTTCAAACCGCATGGCGTCACCGTCGTCTCGCTTTGGCTCGGGCTCGTCAAGACTGAAAAGGTGATGTCGATGACTGGCGACCAGTCAAAAAAGTACGAAGCGTTTTTGGCGTTCGCCGAGTCCACGGAATACGGCGGCCGCATCATCGAGGCGTTGTTCGACGATCCGAAGCGAATCGAGCAAAGCGGCAAAGTTTTTTTCGCTGCCGAACTCGCGCAGCATTACGGCGTCAAGGATCTGAACGGCTTCGAGCCGCCGTCGGGACGCGGATTCATGGGCGATCCGCCGAGCTACTCGTCCGCCGTTGTCGAATAACGATGAGCAACGCGTCAACCGCGAGCGACGTTACCGCCGACGCGTTGAAAACGGGCGTGCTCCCGATCGACAAACCAATTCTCGCAGAGCATGCCGACGCGATTGGCTGGAGCACTGAATGCGATGTGCTGGTCGTTGGATTTGGCGCGGCGGGCGCGTCTGCAGCGCTCGAAGCGTCGCAGCACGGCGCACGGGTATGCATCACCGATCGATTTGACGGCGGTGGCGCAAGCGCGAAAAGCGGCGGCGTCGTGTATGCCGGCGGCGGCACCGCGTATCAGAAGCGCGCTGGATTCAACGATACCGCCGAGGCGATGCACGAATATCTGGGCCACGAGGTTGGCGACGCCGTCAGCGAATCGACGCTGCGCGATTTCTGCGCGCAGAGCAACGCGATGCTCGCTTGGCTCGAGTCGCTAGGAATCGAGTTCGATTCGACGGTTCCGCCCAAGAAGACTTCGTACCCGCCCGACGGCTTCTATCTCTACTTTTCCGGCAACGAGGCCGTGCCGCAATTCGCCGGCCAGTATCCACCTGCTCCGCGCGGCCATCGCGTGAAAGGCGCGGGACTTTCGGGCTCCGTGATGTTCAAGGCGATGCGGACCGCAGTGGCAGCCGCCGGCGTCACCGTGATGACGCAATCCGCAGTTCGCCGGCTGGTCGTCGATTCCAGCGGCGCGGTGCTCGGCGCCGAAGTCTGGCAGATACCGGGCGACACAAAAGACGCGCGCCGTCATCGGCGCCTCAGCCGATTGGCCGATCGACTCAACTACGGCGCGGCGCGAATTTCCGATCTTGTACGGAGGCGCGCACTCGCAATTGAGCTCTCGAGCGCGCGCCCAGTCCTGGTGCGAGCGCGTGGCGGCGTCGTGCTGAGCACCGGTGGATTCATTTTCAATCGCGCGATGGTCGCGCGGCACGCGCCCGGCTATCTGCGCAACTTCCGCCTCGGCACTTCAGGATGCGACGGCAGCGGCATCCGTCTTGGGCAATCGGCGGGTGGCGACGCGGCTCATCTCGAGCGCATCTCGGCGTGGCGTTTCATCAATCCGCCGATCGCGTGGGCGCGCGGCATGGTAATCGATCCGCAAGGCCGGCGTTTTTGCAATGAGGAAGTTTACGGCGCGCTGCTCGGCCACGAAATGTGCGAGCATCATGGCGGCAAGGCCTGGCTGGTGATTGATTCGCGCCTTCGCGGCGAGGCAATTCGCGAGGCGCTGTTCGGCGGCCTGTGGACGTTCCAGAGCATACCCGCGATCGTGCTTACGCTCGCGGCGAAACGCGGCCGCACGATCGAGCAACTCGCCCACAAGATCGGCGCAGACCCGTCTTTGATGCGGCAAACCTGGGACGCTTACAATTCCGGTGCGCGCGGCGGCGATGACGCGATGGGAAAGTCGCCGGCGATGCGTCAACTGATCGACGCGCCGCCGTTCTACGCACTCGACGTATCCGTCGGCAGCCCCGTCTTCCCTTGCCCGGCGATTACGCTTGGCGGCCTTCGCGTCGATGAGCAGACCGGCGCCGTCAAACAAGCCAACGGCGCGTGCGTTCCCGGCTTGTATGCGGCTGGACGCGCCGCAGTTGGGATCGCGTCAAATCACTACGTGAGCGGTCTCGCACTCGCCGATTGCATCTGGTCGGGGAGGCGCGCTGGCAGGTCGGCGTCGAAGGCAACGACCGATACGTCTTCGCAGGTGCGCGCGACCGCATAGGCCGAACGCGAATCATTTTTTTCGAATAAAGGGACTCAAGCAAGAAATGGATCGTGTCAAAGGCAAGGTTGTCATCGTCACCGGTGCAGCGAGTGGCGTCGGCCGCGAGGACGCGCTGATGTTGGCGCGCGAAGGTGCCCGCGTGGTCCTCACCGACATCAACGAAGAAGGCGGACGCGCGGCTGCCGAACAGATTGGCGAGTCCGCGATCTTTGTGCGTCACGACATTTCTTCGGAGGACGATTGGAAAGCTGTGATGAAAGCGGTCGGCGATCGCTTCGGCCGCCTCGACGCGCTGGTCAACAACGCTGCTATCTTGATGATGGGTTCAATCGAAGACACTTCGCTCGAGGACTGGCGCAAGATGCATCGCGTGAATGCGGACGGTTACTTTCTTGGCTGCAAGTACGCGGTCGCGATGATGAAGAATAGCGGCGGCGGGTCGATCGTCAACATGTCTTCGGTCGCCGCACTGACTGGCATACCAGTAGTTTGCGCATACAGCGGTGCGAAGGGATCGGTTACCGCACTAACGCGTAGCGTCGCGGTTCACTGCCGCCTCAATGGTTATCGGATTCGCTGCAACTCGATTCATCCCGACGGCATCCTGACTCCGATGACGCTCGGCTTCCTCGGCAACGACATCGAGCGCCTGCGCCTCGAGAACGATCCTGCCTCGCGCTTCTGCGATCCCAAGGATGTGGCAAATCTGGTGTTGTTTCTGGTCTCGGACGAGTCGCGATTTATCAACGGCGCAGAATTACGGATCGATAACGCGCAGATGGTCGTCGGTATCTAGCGTCGCATCGGAGTGACTCAACGCTGGCCGCTGGATCGCACTTCCGAAAAAACTAAAGTGCCTACCGGAGTAGTAGGCACCTTAGGATCTGGCAAACTGTATTAGGCGCCCTTCCTTCTGCGTTCGGCCCAGCGCTTCTTCATCGCTTCTGACAGCCGCCGCCTGCCCTCAGGAGTGAGCCGGCCGCGCCGTTTTCTTCTGCCTGGACCCTTTGCGACAGCCCGCTGTGCGCCGGTCCCTGCCGCCTCCAACGCGGTGATCGCGCGACTCAGTCGGTCTCTTTCTTTTTTCAACTCGCCTACGATTTTCGATATATCCAAGTTTCACCCCATCAAAATGTGTTGTACGTTAAAGGACCGCGCCTCACCCTGCCACAGTCGCGCTCATAGGAGCACTGATGCTACTGCTATCAGCCGATACTCTAGCTCGCGCGACCGCCAATTGTATAGCTTCTACAACACGACTATACGCGATGGCGTCGCGCGCGGACATTTCCAGATAGCCACTTATGTCCGTGCTTGCACTGCCGTCTTTCATGCCTCGATGACAGTATGCGGAGCGCTTGAAACCTAAGCTCGCACGATAGATCATGCGAGCCGCAGCCGATTCACAAGGAGTAGAGGAGTCAGGCAACATCAACACACTGTCGCCTGTCCAAAAAAAATGTCACAAGTAAAAATTCTTCTCGATGAGTCTGATATCCCGCGCCATTGGTACAACGTCGTGGCGGATATGCCTACCCCGCCCGCACCGCCTTTAGGCCCGGACGGCAATCCGATTGGGCCGGATGCCCTTGCGGCTATTTTTCCCGACGCCATTATCGAGCAAGAGGTGTCGCGCGAGCGCTGGATTCCTATCCCGGAGCCGGTGCGGGACATCTATCGCATGTGGCGCCCCACTCCTCTTTACCGGGCGCTCAGGCTAGAGGCGGCCCTCGGCACTCCCGCGCGCATCTACTACAAGTACGAAGGCGTTAGCCCCGCGGGATCGCACAAGCCCAACACCGCCGTCGCGCAGGCCTACTTCAATCACAAGGCCGGAGTTCGCCGTCTTACGACCGAGACCGGCTCCGGCCAGTGGGGCAGCGCACTCGCGATGGCGGGCCAGATGTTCGGCATCGAAGTGCGCGTCTTCATGGTTCGCGTCAGCTATGAGCAGAAGCCGTTTCGGCGATCGATGATGGAGACGTGGGGCACCGAGGTGATCGCCAGTCCCAGCAGTGAAACGAGGTCGGGCAGGCGCATCCTGGACTCGCAGCCTGATTCGCCGGGCTCGCTCGGCATCGCAATTTCCGAGGCGGTCGAGGAGGCGGTCTCGCGCAGCGACACTAACTATGCGCTGGGATCGGTTCTCAACCACGTGCTGATTCATCAGACGGTGATTGGGCTCGAGACGAAGAAGCAATTCGAAAAGGCCGGCGACTATCCCGACGTGATCATCGCGTGCTGCGGCGGAGGTTCTAACTTCGGCGGCTCCGCGTTTCCGTTCTTCGCCGACAAGGCCGCGGGGCGAAAGGTTCGACTGGTCGCCGTAGAGCCGGAGTCATGCCCGACCTTGACGCGCGGACACTACGCTTATGATTCCGGCGATACCGAAGGTCTTACTCCGCTGATGCTGATGTACACGCTGGGGCGCAATTTCATACCGCCTTCGATTCACGCCGGCGGCCTTCGCTATCACGGCGATTCGCCGCTGGTGTCGCAGCTCTATCATGAAGGATTGATCGAGGCCGTCGCGGTCCCGCAGCGCACGACCTTCGAGGCTGGCATTACCTTCGCCCGCGCCGAGGGGATCATTCCCGCGCCCGAAAGCAATCATGCGATTCGGGTCGCGATCGACGAAGCGCTCGCGTCGAAGCGCACCGGTGAGCCGAAGACCATCTACTTCACGCTGTCGGGTCACGGTCATTTCGACATGGGTGCCTACGATCGCTATTTCGCCGGACAGCTCGAGGACACTTCATATCCCGACGAGGCTATTCAAGCTGCCCTGGCCGACCTTCCCAAAGTCGCGCGCAACCCCGCATGAGATCGTAGGAGGCGCCATGGTAAGGCCTTACACGGTGGTCGGCCTGATTCCGACCGTGCGCGGAATACGCAAGCGCGACGACATCGCGATCAACCTCGAACACATCGCGCACATGGTGAAGGCGGCGGCGTGGCTTTCGAGCCTCGAGCTGCCGGTGCGTCTGATCGCGATACCAGAAGGCGCGTTGCAAGGCTTCAACGACGAGGTACTCGATCTCGACCACGTCGCGTTCGCGCGTGAATGCGCAATCGACATTCCCGGCCGCGAAACCGACGCGCTGGGCGCAATCGCAAAGCAGTACAACGCATTCATTATGGCGCAAGCCAAGGCGCATCATCCTGATTGGCCGGATCGCTTCTTCAACGTCGGCTTCATCCTCGACCCGAAGGGCGAGGTCATCCTCAAGCATTACAAGGTGTCGCCACTGTTCCCGGTCGAGCATTCAGTCTGCCCGCACGACATCCTGGATTGGTGGGTCGCGAAGTACGGCATGACGCTCGATGCGTTCTGGCCGGTGGCCGATACGGAGATCGGCAGACTCGGCATCATGATGGCGAACGAAGGTTCGTATCCTGAGAATGCGCGAGCGCTGGCGCTCAACGGCGCCGAGGTGGTGTATCGCGGATCGTATCCACATCCTGCGACCGGCAACGAGATGTTTGAAATTCAGAGCCGTGCGCGCGCACTCGACAACAACATGTACGTCGTCGCGCCCAACATGGGCACTTACTACCTAGACGCGGACAGTGACATCCCGATCGATACTTTCGGCGGGCGCTCGTTCATCATCGACTATCGCGGATGGATCGTTGGCCGGCAGGAGTATGGCGGAGTATCGACCTATGTCGCGGGCGTGATCGACATCGAGGCGATGCGCTTTCATCGCGACCACGCGCAATGGGACAACTGGCTGAAGGATTTGCGCACCGAGCTATACGGCATTTTGTACAAAGATGCGATCTATCCGAAGAATCTTTACCTCGAGCGCGCGCCGATGAAGCATGAGGAGTATCGGCGCGAAGTGATCGACAAGCAGATCGCCCTGATGCATCAGCGCGGCATCTGGAAGAAATCCTCGTACGATTGATCAGCACGTCACAGGGTTCACTTGACGCGGCGCGCACGCGCGCGCTAATGGCGCATCTATGCAGACGATTCATGCCACCGACGTGGAGTTTGGACCCGTTTCGGGTCATCGCTCGGGCGGGATCGATTTCAAGCGGCTGCTGCAGGGCGCGCCCGGTACGCCGGACAACTTCGAACTGAGTATCGTGCGCACGGCGGGTGACTACTTCACGCCGCGCCATCGCCACAACTTCGATCAGGTCCGCTTCTGTATCGAAGGAGCGATGAACTACGCGCCTGGCAAGGATCTGAAAGCCGGCGCCGTCGGATATTTTCCCGAAGGCACGTTCTATGGTCCGCAGGCCGAGACAACCAAGTCGATTGTACTATTACTTCAGATGGGCGGCTCGGGCGGCTACGGCTTCATGAGTTATCAGCAGTTGCACAATGGCTACGAGCGGATGTGCGACCTCGGGCAATTCGATCGCGGCGTGTTCACGCGGCAGACCACCGAAGGCAAACCAGTCCGCAAAGATGGATACGAGGCGATTTGGGAACACGTCAACGGACGCGAGGTCGAGTATCCGCCGCCGCGCTACGAAGAGCCGGTCGTGTTCCATCCGGAGAATTTCAGCTGGCTTCCAACCCACGACGAAGGCTTCGAGCTGAAGCATCTCGGCACTTTCGGCGAACGCGGCGTCGCGATCGGATTGATTCACTCGTCGAAGGGTGCGCGGCACTTGATCGATCACCATCGCTCGCCGGAGCTGCTGTTTGTTGTTCGCGGCGCGATTCGCGACGTCACCTCGGGCGAACTGCTCGATACTCACTCGGCGTTTCGCGTCGATCCTGCCGACGAGGGCCGCCCGATCGAAACGGTCGAAGACTGCGAACTGTTCTTTGTGCAGCTTCCTAAATTTGGCGCAGGTCCCTTTGCGTGATCGCGGCTAGTTGATCGCTGGAGGTTTCGAGATGGCATCGACGACCGCACTCCGTCCGCCGCGCAAAGCGCACACCGCGAAGGCGCAAGGCAAATCGAGCGGCGGATTCCATCAGTCGTGGTACGCGATCGCGCGCTCGGACGAAGTCGGCGCCGGCAGCGTGATCGGTCGCGACTTCCTCGAAGGCCGCGCGATCGTGCTCCGCGGCGAGAACGGCCAGGCGAGCGTGATGAACGCATACTGCCGTCATCTCGGCGCGGACCTGAGTCTAGGCAAGGGGATCGGCAACGATGTCCAATGCGCGTTTCATCATTGGCAATACGGCGCGGACGGCGTATGCACTAAAATTCCCGCGTCAGAGAAAATTCCGAAAGCCGCCAGAATTTTCAAATTTCCCACTGTCGAGAAGTGGGGTTTGATCTGGGCCTTTAACGGCATTAAGCCGCTGTTCGACGTTCCCGAATTCGTCGGCTACGACGAAGCCGATCTCGACATCCGAACCGCCGAGGCTTTCGATCTGCCGGTCGAGCCGTGGGTGCCATTCACCAACTCGATGGACTTTCAGCATCTGCGCGTGCTGCACGGACTCAAAATCGAATGCGACCCCGATGCGATCGAGGTCGGCGACTATCGCATCCAGTACGACGTGCGCTTCGAAGACCCGAATTACGGCGTGTTTGATCAGCGCATCCGCGTAACCGGCACCAACACGATCGCGCTTGCGGGCCGGCTCAGCGGGATGGGCATCCTCTCGATGGCGACGGGCACGCCGACGCCCGACGGCCGCACGCACGGATGGTCGGTGACGGCGACGCCGAAAAACGAAGGGACTGACATCGAGCGCCAGAGTCGGCTCGAGATCGGCGAGGCGTTTTTTCGACGGCTGATTCAGGAAGACGAACCGATCATGAAGACGATTCACTTTCACGACGGCCTGCTGATCGACGCCGATCGCGCACTCGCGCGCTTTCTGCAATACGTGCGGCGATTCCCGACGGCTCGTCCCGTCGCGGAATGATTACCCGAATCCGCGTTACGGCGCCGGAATGATGTTCTGATTCACGCGAAAAACGTTGTCCGGATCGTACTTCCGCTTGAGGAGCGCGAGGCGTTCGTACTTATCGCCGTAGGCCGCCCTGACCCGAGCCAGTCCTTCGTTCTCGAGATCGTTCACGTAGACGGCGCCGGTGGATTGCGGTTGCAGCGCCGCGAAGAATCGCTCGACCCAGTCCCACGATTTTTTTCGCTCCGCAACCTTCAGCCAATATGAGTGCACCCAATATTCGTAACCGACGCGCCGGAAGCCGAACGCGTTGTCGTGCGGCTTCGCGCACCATGGTCCGTGCCAGTGCATCATGGTGATTCCGCTCGACTCGCTCGGCGAATTCGACGCGTACTCGGTAATCAGCTCGATCGCGCCGTCAGTCAGCCGCTCGAAATGCCCGCCGCGTCTGTGACTCGAGTAGTCGCCGTCGCGCGGTGTGTCGGAGCCGGCGCACTGTTCATCCAGGTAGGCCCTGGTTTTGATCGAGTCCTCAAACGGCTTCAAGAAAGTGCGGAGCGGACGCAAGACTCGCTCGCCCTGTTTCTCGTCGCCCGACCACACCAACCTAATATCGAGCATCCGTTCGCCCGGATGCGGCAAAACGGCGAGCGTCAAAAAGAGTTCGTCGGGGAGCGTCGGCGCCCAACCCTCGATAAATTTCAAGACCCTGGTCGCCTGCCGAATCGGATACTTCAGATGACCCGATAGCACGCGGTCGATCGGGTGCAGACGAAATTCGAGCGAGGTCGCGACTCCGAAATTCGCGCCCGCACCACGCATCGCCCAGAACAGGTCCGCGTTCTCGGTCTCGCTCGCGTTCAGGATCTCACCGTTCGCCGTTACGACTTCGAGACGGCTGATATTGTCGCACGCGTAGCCGAACCTGGGGGTAAGCGAACTTTCACCGCCGCCCAGCGAGTATCCTGCGACACCTACCGCCTGACACGACCCGAGCGGCACCGCCATTTTGTACGCCTGGCTGATGCAATCGAGTTCGCCCTCGATCACTCCCGGCTCGATCGTGACCAATTGCGCGACCGGATCGATCGCCGCACGTTTCATAGATGACAAATCGATCACGATACCGCCGTCGCAAACGCCGTGACCCGCGTAGCTATGCCCGCCGCTCCGAACCGCGGTCAGCAAATTATTCAGGCGGGCAAATTCGACGGAGCGGATGACATCCTCGCGATTGGCGCATCGCACGATAATCGCGGGGCGCAAATTGAATGCGCGATTGTGAACGCGGCGAGCCTGGCCGTAGCGCTTATCGGCGGGCAGGATCAGCTCGCCTTTCAGCGAATCTGCGAACTTTCGAGTTGATAGTGGAGCAAGTTCCGCGGCGGTCTGCATGGTACGGATCAGGGTATCAACTTCGTCGCCTCCAACAGTGCCCGCGACGCAGGCTTGCGGTCCCGATTTGCGAACGGAGCCACGAGGTGATCGTCAGGCGGATTGCTCATCGGCGGGTCGAACACTGCGGAATTGCATGAGCAGCAGAGCGTCGTAGAGCACCTTCAGCCCGCCGCCGATCAGCAGCGGCCATCCGAACAGCGAGTAATCGAGCAACAGGCCTGAGGGCAGCGGCGCAAAGGCCGACGCAAGGCTGCGCGGCACGTTGGTCACGCTCGCGGCGGCAGCGCGTTCTTCCGGTGGCACTACCGCCATCACGTAGGATTGCCGCGCCGGCACATCCATGGAGGACAACGAAGCGCGCAGCAGCAAGCATCCGAGCGCCAGCGGAGCAGTCGGCATCAGCGCGGCGAGCATCAGAAACAAATTCGCCGGCACGTGCGTATAGACCATCGTATTGATGCGTCCGATCCGGGCCGCCAGCGATGACGACACAAGTTGTGACAATGCGCCTAGGAGCCCGGTCGCAAAAAAGAACACTCCCGCCGCCTGCACCGACATACCGAAGCGGCGAAAAAGCCACAGCGCCAGCAACGATTGAACGACAAAGCCGCCGCCGAATGCGTCGATACTGAACAGCGCCGACAGCTTCATTACGACTGCGCGTGATTTTGCGAGCGGTCGTGCATTCGCGGGCATCGGGTCGGCTTCCACCGCGGATGACAGTGACAGGTACAAAAACGCTGCCAGCATCGCGATCGCGGAGTACGCCAGGAATCCGAGACGCTGCGATGACGCTGCGGTCCATGCGAAACGCGTCGTGAGCATCAACGGCAGGCCACTCGCCAAGGCGCCCAGCGCTCCCGCGAACGATCCCCCGACGTTGTACAACGCGAACATCGCGGTGAAGTCGCGCGCCTGCACGGTATCCGTGAGCGCGGCTTGTTCCACCGGCAAGAACAAGCTTACGTCGCCGGCTGACGGGTTCAGCGTCCCTACCACCGCAACTGCGAAGAGCGTCCAGAAGCTGCGGAAGGTCGCGAAGCCAATTCCAGTCGCGAACATCAACAGGCAAGCGCCGAGCAGCACTCGCTTGCGCCCCAACCGATGACTCAACAGCCCTACTACCAGCGTCAACGCCGCCGAACCGAGCAGCGTGCCGAATACGATCGCGCCGACTTGTCCCGACGTGAAGCCGATCGTGATCAAGTAGCTCGGCAGAAGTACGCTTACAGCGCCGTCGGCAAAACCGCGGATCGCGCGAGTCGTCAACAACCTGACGCCGTCGGGCGTTGCGCTTCGGGGAATCCAGCCGCGCGCTTCCATCGCCATCGAATCGCATCTCCAGAAGCGCTGGTGCTCAGTCGGTTAGCATGGATGAACGATTCGCAGCGCAGGCGCCGGTCCGACTTATCGACGCCTGCGCGATTCTCAGAGACTCAGGAGCCCCAACCCTGCTGCTGGTAGTATTGGCTCACCTGATGGACGATCTGGGTCGAGGTTTTGTCGGCCAGGTACCCAGTCGAGGAAGTGATATTCTTTGCTCCGCTCGCCGCGACGTTAACGCCGAGGCTCGCCGCCGCAGTGGCTCCGCCGGCGGCCGCGCCGGCAGGTCCGGTGATTCCTACCCCCGGCATCTTGCCGCTATCCGCGTGCGTGGTGAATTCCAATATCTGGCGCGAACCACTATCAGTCTTCTGATTCAACTGGACGGTAGTGTCGAGAACCGACGCACCGGCGCCGAGACCGATCACCGTCCTGCGCAAGCGGTTACCTTCGCTGATATTGGTAAATTCTCCATCGACGATGACGATGTTGGTGACGGTGACGGGCAGCCCGCGTCCCTGGCATACAGCGTTGAAGCCCTTCTGCGAGAGCGTCGCCGCGACTGACACACAGACGTTGTGAGCGGTTTCTTTCGCGATCTTCATCTGGCCGGCGGTCTGATCCGCGCCTGACCAGTTGCGATAGGTCGATGCGACGATGCCCGAGTTCAGTTTTACGTCGTCGGCATCGACTGCGAACGGATAGACGTAGATTTGTGTCGGGCGCGAGGCGGTCATCGGCGTCGAGGCAGTTTCCTGAGTGACCTTGGCGCTGGCGCATCCGGCAATCGCGATCGCAAGCAACATGTACATTAGATTTAGTAGTCTCGATCTCATGACGTTCTTCCCTCCCAGATGCACTGCTCTCTTGATTGGCTTGCTCGATCGCACGATCGAAGTCCAATCGGTTTCATCCCGTAACAATAAAGTGTAGATGGCGGGATGGCTAGAGGACTCAGGCTTTGAATGGTCGATCACGGATGAACAGTGACGTAGAAAATCGCGGACGAATCGAGAATTTGATTGGGATCGCGGCGCTCGCCCTGCTCGCGCTGGGCTGCCTGCTGATTCTTAGCCCGTTCATTTCCGCCGGGTTGTGGGCCGCGATTCTCTGCTACGCGACGTGGCCGCTGTTCTCGAAGCTCCGAGGTTTGACCGGTCAGAGGCGCACGCTTTCCGCTTTGATCGCGACGCTGCTGTTATCGGCAATCATCGTGGCGCCGGTCGCTTTCCTGGTGGAGAAACTCTCAAGCAATCTTTCTGAAATACTTGCCGCGACGCAAAGACTCATTCATCAAGGCCCGCCTGCGCCTCCTGAGTGGGTCGCGTCGATTCCGCTGATCGGCGGACGTCTGGCATCTTACTGGACGTTGCTCAGCGAAAGCAGTTCTGACCGGCTTGCGGAACTTGCCAAGCTGCTCCCGACGGCTCAGAGGCTCGTACTGGGTGGAGGCCGCGCGCTCGGCGAAGGGATCGTTCAAATAATTCTTAGCCTGCTGCTCGTGTTCCTTTTCTATCGCGACGGTGAGGCCGGCGCCGAGCGCTTGCGTGCTCTGATGAGCCGGATCGGCGGCGACGAAGGAAGCCGGCTACTCGATGTGGCCGCATCGACGACGCGCGCGGTCGTGTACGGAGTCCTCGGCACCGCACTCCTGCAGGGCGTGCTTGCGGCGATCGGATTCATGATCGCGAGAGTGCCCGGCGCCGCGCTGCTGGGTTTTCTAACCTTCATCGTCGCGACAATTCCCGGCGGTCCTGCGCTGGTCGCCGCTCCTGCAGCCTTCTGGTTGTATCGTCAAGGCTCATCGAGCTGGGCCATTTTCATCATGGTGTGGGGTGTCATCGTCGGCACGCTGGATAACGTGGTGCGGCCGTTTCTCATCAGCCGCGGCGGCGGAACGACTCCTCTGATCCTGGTAATTTTCGGCGTGATCGGCGGCGCGATGACGTTCGGATTGATCGGCTTGTTCCTGGGGCCCACGCTGCTCGCGGTCGGCTACAGCATGTTCGAGGAATGGTCCGCGAGCAAAGTCGCGCCGAGAGCGGAAGAGTGATGGAAGTGACGGAGCGCTCGCGATCAATCTGGAGCGTCTAGCTGGTTCGCTCAATCGCGACGTAGGGCAGATCGTATCCGAATGCGCGAGGACCAACGGCCGCAAGTGCTTCCGGTGATCGGAGCAGCGGCGAGCAAGGCAAGCCGAGCACCGTGACGCGCAAGCCGGGTCGCAGAATCTCCGTGCTTACCGGCGTGCCGGTTTCAGTTTCGGCGAGCGAGATCAGATCGGGAACAGTCAAGACGACTTCGCCCTCGCGCCAAAGAATCAGATACTCATTTTTGAAAGCGATTTTAGCGGTGCGCCCTCGATCGTAGTCGATCCCTTCGAGGCGCACCTCGCCCCAATCGTGGCCGCCGCGGAAGTGCCGCTCGACATCGACGATCTTGCCACTGATGAAGCGTTTCCCATTGCCCGCATCGAGCAAGGCAGCGATCGGATCGGCGTTGGCAGCGCGAGCAGATTCGACTGCGCGGCCGATTCGCAGCGCGAGATGAATCGAGCCGCGAACCAGCGTGCGCGCCAGCGACGGCTGATCGAACACCGCAGTAAGATAGATCAGGCCGCCTTCATCGGCGCAGATTTTGCGCACCGCGCGCTCGAATTGCACGTCGCTCGATTTCGCCGAAGCCGCGGGCGGTGCGTTCTTGAGCATCGCCGGAACGTTATCGAAGAGCATCCCGCGGTCGCTGCTCAGCACGGTCGGCAGGCCGGGAGTGGTGCCGTAGATCGCAAACGTCGACATCTGGAGTTCGGGAAACGCGCGGCCCATGCCGTCGCCGTCGAGCAGCGGCAATCCGGTTTGCGCAGCCAGCATCAGCGGAAACATGCATTGCAGGCCGCCGATTTCAGCCGCGAAGAATGCTCCGATCGATCCGCGCAGCTTGGCGGTGGCCGAATCGACGCCGACGCGCAGCGCGTTCATGCTGGGCGGCTTCTCCAGACAAATCAGCGGCGCGCCGACGGCGGCCGAGGTAATCGCGAACGCACGAGAATCCATTTCGTCGATATCGATAACTTGCACCGACGAATCGGCGGCCAGTACTCGACTCGCGACCAGTTGCCCATAGTAGGAATTGCCGCCACCGCCGCATCCAAGCACGGTCGAGCCCAACGCGAGCGCCGAGATATCGGATCGGCGAATTTCGAAACTCATCGACTCGAGTCCTCGATATCGCCGATCGCCCTGGCACGGACACGAAGCGCATCGCCGGCGAGATACGACAACGCCGCTTCCTCCAACTCGACGGTCACGATCGATCCGGCAGATGCGCCAGCCTCGCGAGCACGCCGATGCGCCTCCTGTTCGGCCTTGGTCAGTGCTTCGCCGCGCGAGATGCCCGCGCTCGAGAACGTCAGGTCGGCCTCGCCGCCGACCTGCGCCATCGCGGCACCGTACGCATTCGCGACATTGGCGTGCGCCGGTTGCACCACGTTGCGGACGAGATCGAGCAGCAGTCTCTCGATCAGCGGCGCACCTCCGCCAACAAGGATGATCGGAAGCTGTTGCCCGGTACGTTCGTAGTTCTCTAGCAGTCGCGCGAGCCGAGCACGCAGGTGCGCATCGACGCGCGCAATCAATTCGGGAGCGAGATGCTTCACGCGCGAGCGATCGCCAAGATCGATTCGACCGGCAGCGAGCGCGATGTCCGTCAAGGTGAGAGTCGAGCCGCCGAATGCCAACGCTGCTTCCATCAGATGATGGCCGACGCTTTGGGGTCCGACCGCGCCGGTCGATGAATCGATCAAACTGCCGCCGCCAACGCCGATCGAGCTCAGATCGGGCATCCGGAAGTTGGTGCGGACGCCGGCGATATTGAGATCGAGGCCGGCTGGCTGCGGATAACCGGCGCGCAAACTGCCTGCGTCGGTGGTGGTTCCGCCGACGTCGATGACAATCGCTTCGCTGAGCGATCCAAGCAGCGCCGCGCCGCGCAGACTGTTGGTGGGTCCGGAGGCGACGGTGAAAATCGGCAACTCGGCGGCATTGGCGCTGTGCGAGACGGTCCCGTCGTTCTGGCTGATGAGCAAATTCGCGGGCACCGCACTGCGATAGGCCTCGATCGTGCGCGCGGCCAGCGGACGAAGCATCGCGTTCAGCAGGGTCGCATTTTCGCGCTCGAGAATTCCGAAACGGCCGATGCGATGCGCGAGCGAGACCTCGAGCTTCGGATTCTCTTCGCGCAACCATTCGGCGACGCGAAGTTCGTCATCTGGATAGGAGGTTCCGAAGACTGAAGTCACCGCGACCTGATTGACGCCGCCGGAGCCGAGATTTCTCGCGACTTCGGCAATCTCCGCGCGACTTAGCGCGCCGATCGCGCGACCGTCGAATTCGCGGCCGCCACTGACGAAGAAAATCGGATTGCGCGCGACGCCACGCAGGTCATCGGGCCAATCGCTCATCGGCGGGAGCGACTCGGATACAGGTTTGCCGACGCGAATCGCGGCGGCGGGCGCCAACTCGCGCCGCTCGACCAGCGCGTTGGTGAACGCGGTGGTGCCGATGTGGACGCGCTTGATGCGATACGTGCCAACGACCCGCGCGAGCGCGTCCACGATACCGCTTCGAATGTCGGTGGTGGTGGGAACTTTGGCCCACGCGACGATGCGGCCAACGCTAACGAGGACCGCGTCGGTGTTCGTTCCGCCTACATCGATACCCGCGACAACGTCCATTGTGAGATCCCTATCCGCCCAGGACGTCTTTCACGATCTATTCACGTGGCTATACGGCGGCCCTTTCTGCAAATTTTTCGATGCACCTGCATTTCGACTCGATTTTTAAGTAACCTTGAGGAAAGTACGCTCTACGGCTGTTAGACTTTGTTAGGAACGCAGAATGCCCGCGAAGAACTGGGCGGATGAGTGGACGCTCCCGTCGTCTCCGAGCTCTAAGCGAAGAAGAATCTGGCGGAGTCGTCCTCGCGTGGTCGCCATCCAGTTTCCCACAGTGAGCGCCCGTCTGTCTTTAACCTCGCCCGGCGAGACCACCCTCCTCCAAACCTCTGTACCGCAATAGCCGGGGAGTATGCCACTAAGTTGGCAAGAAGCTCCCGCGATCAAGTCCGGGATTGATGCGACATCTTCTGCGGACTCCGGCACATTTGGTGATGCTGTCGTTCCGAACTCCATTTCTTCTGGTTTTCGCCAACCAGTTAGTCCGAAGGTTAAGTAGCTAACAAGACGCCCGAGGCAATCGCGACGTTCGAAAGTATCCAACGCTTCATCGTGATCACTGATCCAGAATGAACGCTGATCCTCCCGCCTCAGGCCTGCTGTCAACATACAAAACTCGCCAGTCTGTACATCTTCTCCGCGGTCGCCGGCCTGATGTCGCGTGGAAAGCACTCAGGAATTCCCTCAACGAGCGCTGCCGCGCCGCCCTCTATGAAACTAGCGATGCGGCGATCGACCAGAAAAGTTAGGACGTTTCCTGGAATGGCGCTGGCCGCTTTAAGAAATGGGAGAAGCGCCCGATATCGAACGGGCTCTCTGAGGTCTTTAAATGAAATGCGGCGACCGTCTGGCAGCCATCGATTTCGGAATTCACGTCGAACAACTAGCCAGTCATTCAACGAGCGACCTGTAGTGACAAGAAACAAGTACGACTCATGTCTCGCTAGTCTATGTTGACCAGAGTAGTCGCTGACGATAACCATGGCTCCGTCAGCGACCGGAACCAGGACGTTTGGGTACCGCCAATCGATGATCGCCAGCGACTCACTGAGGTCATATAGAAAACCGGACCTCTGCTCCGTGATTCTTGTCCAGACTGCCATGGCAAAAAGTCCCGGGCGAACTGCGTCCTTCCCCTGTGCTGGCGAACCTCGTCGTTACATGTCCGTCACTGGGCATTGTAACACGCGAACTTTCGTCTTCGAATCTGCCTTACAATTCGAAACGCAATTTGTCGCGAGTCCGTGAGCGTCAGGATTCCCCCTTCGTCAGTGACGAGGACTGCGTCGGTGTTCGTTCCGCCTACATCGACACCCGCGACGACTTCCAAGTTCAAATGATCGCAACAAATGAAAACCGGCCGCTCGAATTTACTTTCGAGAGGCCGGTTGTTTTCAGTGCAGTTGTTTCAGTGCAAGTGTTTTTACTTACTTCGACGCCAGCGGGCCTCGCAGGAGCTGGCCGGGCAGCGCACCGGTGTGCTCGTTGTTGCGCAGCACCACTTGTCCGTTGACGACGCTCGCGAGAAAGCCGTTGGCCTTCTGTTTCAGGCGGCGCGCACCGGCCGGCAGATCGTGCTCGACCTGCGGCAGCGTCGCTGCGACCGTGTCCGGATTGAAAACGGTCACGTCGGCGGCGTTGCCTTCGCGCAGCAGCCCGCGTCCCTTCAAACCCCATTGAGTCGCGGGTACCAGAGTCAGCATCCGGACTGCTTGTTCGAGCGTCAGCGCTTGCTTGTCGCGAACCCAGTAGCTGAGCACATGCGTTTGCAGCGATGAGTCCATGATTTGCGAGACGTGCGCGCCCGAATCCGAGAAGGTCACGACGGACTTCGGATGTTTCATCATCTGGAGCACGTGATCCTGATTCTCGTTGGCGAGCGGCTGCAGGAAGAACTGCTTCATGCCCTTCGCGAGCGCGAGATCGATCACGACGTCCGTCGGATCCTTGTGCTGCTCGTCCGCGATCTCGGCGACCGAGCGATGCGGCGGGCTGGCCTTGTCCATCACGAACAGCCACTTGTAATTGACACCGCGCGGCTCTGCGCCGACCGGCGTTTGGTGGTTGCGAGGCTCCGAGCTCACCGCCGCGACGAGCTTGCGCCGCATCTCAGGATTACGCAGCGCCGCTTCCTGCTCCGCGAGAGGGAGTTTGCGGATGTCGCGCCAGACCGGGAGCCGATCGAACGGCATCGCGGACTCGAACGAGTACACGAGGTTGAGCGAGCGGCTATGCACCTGGATGAACATCCGGCCGCCGGCGGCTTCGGTGTCATCGGCGAGATTGAAAAATGGACGCCAGTAATCGGGCACGCGACGCGAACTGAACATCCCGTAGGTCACTGGAACTTTGTGATCGACCGCAAGCGCCTTGAGGCGATTCAAATAATCCTGGATGCGCTCAGGGTCCGTGCCGGTGTCTTCGCCCGCGATCTCGAAGATGCCCGCTTTCATTTCGCCCATCGCGGAGACCAGTTCGCGAACTTCTTCCCAGTTGGCGAGACGGCTCGCGACCGGATTACCGTCGGGCGTCTGATGATTGCGAGTCCGCGAGGTCGTGAAGCCAATCGCACCGGCGCGGATCGCTTCGCGCACTTCGCGCTTCATCCGCTGCAGATCCTGTTCGGTCGCTTCGTCGGTAAACGCGCGCTCGCCCATGACGTAAGTGCGAAGCGCCGAATGCCCCATGTAGGCCGCGTAGTTGATGCCTTTGGGCAACCGGTCGACGGCGTCGAGGTACTG
>PNBD01000015.1:0-86059 GCA_003135855.1 Deltaproteobacteria bacterium | reverse complement strand
ACCTGCGCGTCCATGTGGGTGTGCGCGTCGATAAAGCCCGGCGACACCACATGCCCCTCGGCGTCGATGATTTCGCTGGCGCTACCGTTCACCTTGCCGATACTGGCTATCTTGCCATCCGCGATGCCGACGTCGGCGCGAAATCGCGGCTGACCCGAACCATCGATGACCGTACCGTCTCGAATGATCAGATCGTATTCCATGATTTTTCCTCAGTTGTCGGGAAGTAGCGCGGCTTGCCGAAGCAATTGCTCCCCGGGCGTTCCGTTACGTGAGATGCACCTGACCGCTGATCTTATCTCATACTGACAGGTTTCTTATCTCAAAGTCGAAACCGATCGGCAAGCCGCCGGCAGGTTTTCCAGTGACTATATTGGGTTCTTAGTCCATTGGGTCAGTCTGGCTCGAGACCTTCCATCAGCGGCAGGCCGAACGCGCTCTTGCCGAGAAATTCGAGCGTCTCGTCGCTGTCGAATGGATGATAGAGCCCGGCTCGCACGTCGCGGAAGAATCGCTCGAGCGGCAACCGCTTGAAATAGGAAGAACCGCCGACCGCGCGCAGCGCGAGATCGACGACGCGCACCGAATTTTCGATGGCGATCATGCGCGCGGCGACGGCCTTGCGCGACCAGCTTTGCGGATGATCGCTATCCACTTCCGCCGCGGCTTTCCACATCACGGCGCGCGCACCCTCGATCAGCAGGTCCATCTCGCCGACCTTGTTGTAAACGCTCGGCAGATGACTCATCGGAAATTTGAGCGGAAAGCGCGGCCGCTCGCGCATGAAATCCACGACGAAGTTGCGCGCGGCGACAGCGATCCCGATGTAGGGTGCGCCAATCGTGAACGGCGCCTTGGCGAAAACCTTGGTGACGCGGCCGCTGCGCGAGATCGGGCGTTGCAGCGCCACCGCCGCGTCCGGCACGAACGCATCTTTCAGTTCCGAACTTCGCGACGCCGTCGCACGCATGCCCATCACGTGCCAATCGTCCTTGAACGTGAGACCGGGAGTTTCGCGCGGCGGAATAAAGCACGTGATGATCGTGATGCCTTGCGGCGCGTCCTCCCAAGCCGCCTCGAAGAAGAACAAATCCAGCGCGATGCTTTGCGTGCCGAAGATTTTTCTGCCGTTGACGAGGAAGCCACCTTCGACTCTGCGAGCGATCGTGTGCGGACGCAGATTGATCACGGCGTTGTCGGGCTCGGACCCTGAGCCGCCGCAGATGAGCCGCTCGCTGCCGATCCGCTGGAGCATCGCCTCGACGTTCGGCGCTTTGAACTTGCGATGCAGATCGATCATCAGGCCCAGCACATTGAAATGCATGTTGATCGCGAGTGCCGTGGGACCGCATCCTTCGGCAAGCCGTGCTTGCGCCTTGCAACGCTCGAGCAGACTCGCGCCGAGGCCGCCGAATCGCTCGGGAACCGTCAGCACGCTGTAGCCGCTCTCACGCAGGCGCGCGTAGTTCTCGTGCGGGAACGACGCTTCTTCATCGTGCTGCGCGGCGCGCTGGGCAAAATCGTCAGCCAGTCCGGCGGCGAGATCGATGAAGCGTTGCTCGCGCTCGGTATTAAGCTGATTCATCGCCGCACTCCTTGCACGGATCGCTCACACCCACGCGTCGTGACCGGGCATGTAGTTCATGTTGCTCTGCGCGGGATTGCGGTTGACCAACGGCCGCATGTAGAGCGGATGCTTCATGCTGCGCACCTCGTGCTCGATGGTAAACAGCACGGCGCCGGTCTCGGGATCGACAATGTCGCGGAATCGATACTGATGCTGGTCGCTCTCCTCGAAGACCAGCCCCTTCTCCTGCAGCAGACGATGCGGCCCGGAGAAATCGGCGACATAAACCTGGACGTGATGGCCGTCGTAGGGCGGCAGCGCGCGATCTGTTTCACGAAAGATCAAATGCTGGCCGATGCCGACCTGCACATGGGCGTAGCTGCCGGCGCTGTCCTGAGCGACGTCGGCCGGCGCCGCCATCACGCGTCGATAGAAGCGCGAAATGCCTTCCGCCGCTCCAAGCGGAACGTCGAACTCGACATACGCGATGCCCAACGTGATCGGATTGAAGCGCTCGGAAGGCGCGTGACATCGGATACGATTGCCCCACGGGCAAGTCGTCTCGACAAACGAATCGTGTTCCTTGAAATCAAAGCTGGTGCCGTCGAGACGCTTGCGCAGCCGAGTCAATCGCATCAGCAGCGCCTCGCGATCGGGGACGACGATTCCGACGTGACCGCGCACCACCTGGGGCTTGCTCGTCGGCAAATGAAATTGGCTGCGTCCGATGTTCACCCACATATTGCTGATGCTGGTCATCAGGTAGGGATCGCGCGTCAGCCCGAGTCCGACCACATAGAAGAGCGTCGCGAGTTGCTGATCGGGGACGGTGACGTTGACGTGCTCGAGCTCGACGATGTTGCCGAGGTCCTCTGCGGCCCGGTCGAATGGACAATCCATTTCCGATGAAACCTCCTGGCGCGTGTCCGGCGCAAAATTGACGATATCGATCAGCTCGTCAATCGAGGGTTTACCACGAACCGAGGCATTCGTCGAAGTCGCAAACGTGCCGCAGCGAGCGGGCGACATCGATGCGGATCAGGGAGGGATGGTGGACATTTCGTGCATCGTCGGGACTGCCGACGGCACGGGCGTGGACGACTTGGCTGGAGATGCCGCTGAGACGGCGCGTTCGTGATCGAAGAACTTCGCGTTCGCTTTAATCAGCTGAGCGATCGCGTCGGTGATTTTTCCGGACATATCGTCGATCGCATCTTTACCGACGCGGAACACCGACGAGTCTTCGTAAACTTCGCCGGGCAAATCCTGGGAGTAAATTGTGAAAGCGATCGCAACCGCCGACATATGGCCGGTCAGGTCGGCGTTGATTCCCTTCCACGCGTCGGTGCACGACAAATGCACGCCGAGTCCGTATTGCTTCGGCGCGTCCTGCAGGCGATACGCCGGCGACGCGAGGACGTCCTGTCGAATCGCCTTACAAAGATCCTGCCCGACTGGATCGGTGCATTGGCATGACACGGCCACGTTGATACGCGCGTCGTCGACCGCGAGCGCAGGCCTCGATGCGAGCGTGAGTAGTGCGAGCGACGCAACGCCGGCGGCAATCGTGCGCGCGATCAATCGATTACACTGTCCTGCAAACACAAGCCTCTCCTGAAGAACGCTTAAATCAAACAAGACAAATGTCCTGAATGCAATGCGGAACAAAAATTTTCGGTTGCGGGCCTTACTCGGCTGGCGCCGGCGATGGCTTGACGGGAGCCGGCTTGGACGCGGCTGGCGCCTCGTGCGTGGCGAATCGTTCGCTGACACTCTGCATCACGATGTAGAAAACCGGCACGAACGGGATCGCGAGTAGCGACGAAGCGAGCATCCCGCCGAATACCGCCGTGCCGAGCGCTTGCTGACTGGCGGAGCCGGCGCCGGTCGCTGTCATCAGTGGCACCACGCTCAGGATGAAGGCGATCGAGGTCATCACGATCGGGCGGAAGCGCCGGCGCGTCGCTTCGATCGCCGCGTCGATCGGAGTCATGCCATCGGCCTTGAGCTCGCGGGCAAACTCGACGATCAAGATTGCGTTCTTGGCGGCGAGCGCAATCATCAACACCAGTCCGATCTGGGTGTACAGGTCGCTCGGGAAGCGCCGGATGAACAAGGCGATCACGATACCTACGAGCGCCATCGGGACGGTCAGCACGACTGCGGCCGGGTCGGTCCAGCTCTCGTACTGCGCGGCGAGGACCAGGAAGACCAGTGTGATCGAAAGGGCAAAGATGAAGAATGCTTGATTGCCGATCAACTTTTCCTGGTAAGAGAGTCCTGTCCATTCGTAGTCCATCCCTTGTGGCAGGGTCTCGGACGCTATTTGACGCATCAGGCCGAGCGCCTGGCCCGAGCTATAACGAGGGTTAGGGATTCCGATGATCGAAGCTGCCGGGTAAAGGTTGTAACGCGTGACCAGTTCCGAGCCGAGCGTCCGCCTGATATTCAAAATCGCGCCCAACGGCACCATTTGCCCGGACTTGTTGGTGACGTAGAGATTCCCGATGTCGTTCATCTGACGCCGGTAATCGGAAGCCGCTTGCACCCGCACCTGGAAGCTCTGATTGAACTTGTTAAAGAGATTGACGTAGCTCGAGCCCAAGTAGGTCTGTAGCGTCTTGAAGACGTCGTTGACAGTAACACCCAGCGACTGCGCCTGCGTTCGATCGATATCGAGATACAGTTGCGGACTGCTGGCGCTGAAAGTCGTGAAGCCAGCAAGCAGAAACCCCTTATGAGCGTTGGCCTTGCGCAGTACCTCCTGAGTGACCTTTTGCAGCTCGCCCAGCCCGAGATTGCCGCGCGTCTCGATCATCATCTGAAAGCCGAAGGCGCTACCGAGTCCGGGAATTGGCGACGGCGGCAACACTGCAAATTGCGCCTTAGGCACGGCTTTGAACTTCTCATCGAGCTCGTCGAGGATTTTATTTTGTGAAAAGCCCGGCGGGCGCTTGTCAAAGTCGTCATACATCACGAACGCGGTAATGAGGTTGGAGAGCTTTGCGGTATCAAGCGCCGAATAACCGCCGATCGTCACCCAGCCCTTGAGGCCCGCGGTGTGCTTGAGAACGTTGTCGATGTCGGCTGCTACCTCGCGCACCCGCGGCTGCGACGCACCGGGCGGGAGTTGTGCGGAGACGATGCAATAACCCTGGTCCTCCAGCGGCATCAATGAGGTCGGATAGATCGCGAAGAACGCTCCCGCGGCGCCGACTACCACAAAGAACACGCAGACCATCACCTTAGGATGATGCGCCATCCGGCCAACCAGGCCGACGTAGCTATCCTCGACGGCTTGGTAGCCTCGATTGAAACCGCGATAGAACCAGTTGACCTTACGGTCCTTAGGCCGCGGTCTTAGATAGAGTGCGCACTGGGTTGGCTTCAACGTCAGCGCATTGAGCGCGCTGATGATCGCGGTCGCCGCTATGACTAGTGCGAACTGCCGGAACATCTGGCCCGAGATGCCCGGCATGAACGAGGCCGGCACAAACACTGACGTCAGCACCAGGGTTATTCCCAGGATAGGACCGGTCAGCTCGCTCATCGCCTTAATCGCCGCGTCCTTCGGAGTAAGTCCTTGCTCGATATAGTGCGAGGCGTTTTCGACGATCACGATTGCGTCGTCCACAACGATGCCGATGGCGAGAATCAGCGCAAACAGCGTCATCAGATTCACGGTAAACCCGAGCAACGCCATCGCGGCGAACGCGCCGACGATCGTTACAGGCACGGTCGTAGCTGGCACCAGCATTGCGCGGAAGTTCTGCAGGAACAGCATGATCACGATCAGCACCAGGATGCCCGCCTCGATCAGCGCCGAGTAAACGCCATCAATCGACTGATTGATGAAGGTGGTCGTGTCGTACAGCGAGGTGTACTTAAGCCCCTGCGGGAACGCCTTACTCAAGTCCTTCATGAGCCGGCGAGTCTCGGTCGCAACCTGCAATGCGTTGGCACCCGGCAGGGCATAGACGGCGACGTGAGCTGTCTTCTTGCCGCTCAAGCCGGAAAACACGCTGAAGACCTCCTGGCTCAGCTGGACCTTCGCGACATCCTTGATCCGCACCAGTTCAGCGGTTGGATTGTTGGTCGGGGTTTGAATCGGCTTGCTTGAAGGGGGACTGCTCTTGATGATGATGTTCTCGAACTGCTCGACGTCCGAGAGCCGCCCGAGAGTGTTGACGGTAAACTGGAAGATCTGATTCGAGGGCGCCGGCGATCCGCCGATCTTTCCCGCGGCAACCTGCGCGTTCTGTGACTGGATCGCGTTCTGCACGTCGCTAACTGTCAGCCCGTAGGCCTTGAGCTTGTCGGGGTCGAGCCAGATGCGCATACCGTAGGGACCGGCGCCCAGCACGTTCACCTGTCCGACGCCGGTCAAGCGAGCTATCGGATTCTGCAAATTGATGATTGCGTAGTTGGCCAGGAAGACTTCATCGAACCGGTCATCGTCTGAGTACAGACTTTCAATCAGTAGTATATTGGTACTAACCTTCTTGACGTTGACTCCCTGCGCTCGCACTTGCTGCGGAAGCTGCGGCAACGCACTGTTGACTGCATTCTGCACCAGCGACAGTGAGGTCGTGAGATCGGTGCCTACGGCAAAGGTCACAGTGAGCGCATAGCTGCCATCGCTACCGCTGGTCGATTGCATGTAGATCGAATTTTCGACGCCGTTGACTGCCTGCTCGATCGGGATGCCGACCGTGTTAGCAACTACGTCGGCATTCGCACCCGTATAGGTCGTACTAACTTGAATAGTGGGCGGTACGATTTGCGGATACTGAGAGACCGGCAAGGTGTACAGGCATACGGCACCCAGCAGGACCGTGATGATAGCGATCACGTTGGCCAGGATCGGCCGTTCGATGAAGAACTTGGACATGCCAGGTATAGCCCGCGATCAGTCCGCGGATCTTTCCGCCGCGACTTGAGGAGGGGCGGGTTCGATTCCCCTGCGCCGCATCCCCCACTCCGCGAAGTCCTGCATCAGGATGTAGAAGACCGGCACGAAAGGAATCGCAACCAGGGTCGAAGCGAGCATCCCGCCGAACACTACCGTGCCTAGCGCCTGCTGACTGGCTGCGCCGGCGCCGGTCGCGGTCAACAACGGCACCACGCTGAGGATAAACGCGATCGACGTCATCACGATCGGGCGAAAGCGCCGGCGTGTCGCTTCGACGGCCGCTTCGACAGTAGGCATGCCCTCCGCTTTGAGTTCGCGGGCAAACTCGACCACCAGGATCGCATTCTTGGCCGCCAGCGCGATCATCAGCACCAGGCCAATCTGCGTATATAGGTCGCTCGGAAAACCGCGCACAATCAGCGCGACGATGACTCCTACCAGCGCCATCGGCACGGTGAGCACTACCGCAGCCGGATCGGTCCAGCTCTCGTACTGCGCGGCCAGCACCAGGAAGACAAGCGTGATCGAGAGCGCGAAAATAAAATAGGACTGGTTGCTGATCAACTTTTGCTGATAGGACAACCCAGTCCAATCGTAGCCCATCCCCAACGGTAGATTGCTAGTCGCGATGCGTTCCATAGCGTCGAGCGCCTGGCCCGAGCTATATCCGGGCGCCGGGCTGCCGATTACGGATGCCGCCGGATACATGTTGTAACGAGTCAGCAGTTCCGAGCCGAGCACGCGACGGACGTGGAGAAGAGCACCCAGTGGCACCATCTGTCCGTTCTTGTTGGCGACATAGAGGTTGCCGATATCCGCCAATCGCGTGCGGGAGTCGGCATCGGCCTGCAAACGAACCTGGAAGCTCTGATTGAACTTGGTAAACAGATTAACGTAGGTCGATCCGAGGTAGGTCTGCAGCGTTTGAAAGACATCGCTGATCGTGACACCGAGCGATTCGGCCATCGTGCGATTGATTTCCAGTTCAAGCTGCGGACTATTGGCGCTGAACGTGGTAGTAACATCGCGTAAGCTTGGCTCGTCGTCGGCCTTTCGCAAAATCCCCTGGACCGCCTTCTGCAGCTCACCGAGACCTATTCCGACGCGATCCTCGATCATCATCTGAAAGCCGCCCGCCTGCCCAAGGCCGGGGATCGGCGGCGGGATAAGCACGTCGAATTGCGCCTTCCGAATCGTCTGCAGACGCTCGCGAAGGTTGGCGACGATTTCCGCCTGGGTAAGCCCCGCTGGACGTTTGTCCCAGTCCTGGTACATGACGTACTCAGTCACCACGTTGGACAAATTCGCCGAGTCGAGCGCAGAAACTCCTCCGCTTGTGACCCAGCCCTTGAGACCAGGAGTTTGCTTTAGAACGTTATCGATGTTCGCGGAGACTTCGCGCACTCGCGCTTGCGACGCTCCCGGCGGCAGCGCGGCCGAGACCAGGCAGTATCCCTGGTCTTCGATTGGCAGGAATGCCGTGGGATGCATGGCGAACAACAATCCCGCCACTGTGATCGCCGCGAAGAATATCCCGGCCATCTTGCCGGGTTGCTGCGCCATCCTTCGGACAAGGCCGATGTAACTGTCCTCGACCGCGCCATACACACGATTGAAGCCCTGGTAGAAGCGGTTGACCTTGCGGTCCTTAGGTATCGGCTTAATGTAGAGAGCGCATTGCGTTGGATTCAGCGTCAATGCATTGAGGGCACTTATGATCGCGGTAGCTGCTATTACCAGTGCGAATTGCCGAAACATCTGGCCCGTGATGCCGGGCAGAAAAGAGGCTGGCAGGAAGACCGAGGTCAGGACCAGCGTAATACCGAGGATAGGACCGGTTAGCTCACCCATCGCCTTGATCGAGGCGTCCTTGGGTGTCAGTCCCTGTTCGATGTAGTGAGAAGCGTTTTCCACGATGACGATCGCGTCGTCCACTACGATGCCGATTGCGAGGATCAATGCGAACAGCGTCATCAGGTTCACGGTAAATCCGAGCACCGCCATCGCGGCGAACGCGCCGATGATTGTGACCGGCACGGTCGTAGCAGGTACCAGCATCGCGCGGAAGTTTTGCAGAAACAGCATGATGACGATCAGCACCAGGATGCCCGCCTCGATCAGCGCCTTGTAAACGCCATGAATCGAATCCTGAATGAATAGTGAGCTATCCAGCAGTGAGGTGTACTTGAGCCCTTCCGGAAACTTCCGGCTCATCTGCGCCATCAGCGCCTTGACTTCCTGCGCGACTTTGAGCGCGTTGGCGCCGGGCAGCGTGTATACGTTCATCTGCGCCGCCTTCTTGCCGTTCAATCCCGAAAAATTCGAGTATGCCTCCTGACTCAATTGGACCTTAGCGACGTCCTTGATTCGAACGATGGCAGCGGTTTGCGCGATGTCGCTAGATTGGGTCGTCTTGGCGTTCTCGTTGGTCGATGGAGGACGACTCTTGATTATGATGTTCTCGAACTGACTGACGTCGGACAAACGGCCGAGAGTGTTTACGGTAAACTGAAACACCTGATCGGAAGGAACAGGCGGTCCGCCCAGTTGTCCCGCCGCCACCTGAATGTTCTGGTTTTGGATCGCGTTCTGGACAGCGAGGACTGTCAGCCCATAGGCCTTCAGCTTGATCGGATCGAGCCAAATGCGCATGCTGTAAGGCCCGGCGCCGAGAATCTGAACCTGTCCTACTCCCGGCAAGCGCGCGATCGGATTCTGCAGGTTGATGATCGCATAGTTGCTGAGAAACGTTTCGTCGAAACGGTTGTCATCCGAGTAAAGGCTCCCGATCAACAGGACGTTGGTGCTGACCTTCTGCACCGTGACGCCTTGCGTCTGAACTTCCGAAGGGAGCTGCGAGAGCGCGCCGTTGACGGCATTTTGCACCAGCGCAATTGCCGCATTGAGATCGGTGCCAACAGCGAACGTCACGGTCAGCGTGTAGGTGCCGTCGCTACCGCTGGTCGATTGCATGTAGATTGAGTTCTCGACCCCATTAACACCTTGTTCGATAGGAATCCCGACTGTGGTCGCTACTACATCGGCGCTAGCACCGGGATAGTTAGTGCTCACCTGGATCGTCGGCGGCACCACTTCGGGATATTGCGCAACCGGTAGATTGAACAGGCAGACAAGGCCCAGCAGGACCGTGATGATCGCGATCACGTTGGCAAGTATCGGCCGTTCGATGAAAAACTTTGACACGATTCAGTGCGTTCCCTAGTTCGACTCCGAGTCGCCTCTCTAAGATTGTTTTTGCGCGTGCGAGTTGGCCGCGGCTTGCTGCGGATTGACTTCGCGGCCTGGAATAGCTTGTAAGAGCCCTTCAACGATCACCCGATCGTTGAGCTTAAGGCCGCTGTCGATGACCATCAACTCGCCCACCTGAAAGCCGGTTTTGACGCTGCGACGCTCGACTACGTTCTTGTCGTTAACCACCAGCACGTATTCTCCCTGTTGGTCGAAGCTCACCGCATCGCCGGTTATCACCAGCGCATCGCGTTTTTCCGGATCAGGCACTCGAACCCTCACGAACAACCCTGGCAACACAGTCAAGTTTGGATTCGGAAAAATTCCTCGCAACTGCAGGGTACCGGTCGTGGGCGTGACGCTGATCGATGCGAAGTCGAGGCGCCCTTCATGCGGAAAACCCTCTTCGTTGGCGAGACCAAAAAACACGGGGAGCGGTCTTGGATTGCCGCGCCTGCCGGCATCGGGTTCGCCGTGAAGCACCGCTAGCAGGTCTCGTTCGTTGATTGTGAAGTAAGCGTAGATGGGATCGATCTGATCGATCTGAGCCAGCTGCGTCTGTTGACCCGCCGAACCAACGACATTGCCGGGATTGACCAGATGCCGGCCCATCCTTCCGTTGAACGGCGCTCTGACCTCCGTGTAGCCGAGGTTAAGCTGCGCGATTTGAAGTTGCGCCTCGGCCGCGAGCAACGCCGCGGCTGCACTGTCTCTTTGATAGCGCCAATTATCCACTTCCACCTGCGAAGCCGCGTCCTCCTTGAGCAGACCCGAGTAGCGCGCATACTCGGTCCGGGCGTGCAGCAGCGCGGCTTGCTGCGCAGCGACCTGGGCCTGCGCCTGCTGCAGTTGGGCCTTGTATTGGCTTTGCTGGATGGTAAATAGCAGGTCGCCCTTCTTGACCTTCTCACCGTCCGCGAAATGAATCTTCTCGAGGAATCCTTCGACGCGCGCAACCAGCGTAACCGAGTCAATCGCGACCGTATTACCGGTGAAATCAATATAGTCGGTCACTCGCTGAGTGGAGGGTCTTGCAACCGTTACCAGCGGCGGCAGCGATGTGGGTCCCGCCTTGCCTCCGCAGGCGCTTACTGTCGCTGCTATGGCTATGACGATAAGCGCCGCTAGTGCCCGCGGCCATCCATCGTCCGAGCAAGCGCGTCTCGTCGCAAAAGGCGATGCTGTCATCGTGGTTCGAAGCCTGGATATCGAAACTATTGTCACAAGTCTCACCATTCAGGCAGTCCCGGTGCCGGCGACACGTCGCTAGGTGCCGGCAGCCCCACTGCCTTAGGCCGCAGCTCTTTGTCGGGCGACAGCAATCCGCCCCAGTATGTCCGCTTAGCCATCGTGTCCCTCGTTTCCGCTGGTACGAAATCGCGACCTTCTCGAATCTGCCATCCACCGCCGAGCGCGCGATAGGTCGCGATCAGGCCGAGCGGTATGTTTCCCTTCGCGACGGCAAGATTGTTTTGCGCTGAGTAAAGGTTCTGCTCCGCGGTAAGTACAGTCGTGAAATCCGCGATGCCCTGTCGATATTGAATCAATGCAATTCTAAGCGCGCCTTCCGCCGCCGCGACACTTTCTTTCAGGAATAGAACCTGATTGCGGGACTCGACAAATACCACCAGACCATCCTCGACTTCCTGCTGAGCCTTGAGGACGGCATTCTGATAAGTGATCTGAAGTTCCTGAAACCTGGCGTCCTGGACACGGACATTGTTGGTGATTTGGCCGTAGTTGAGGATGTTCCATTGCAACGTCGGCCCGACACTATAGGCAAGACTCTTCGCCGTGAAAACATCGGCCAGGCTCGCCGATCCAATATTGCTGGAAATAGTTCCGACGCTGCCGAACAGGCTGAACGTCGGAAGCAGATCGGCCTTGGCGAACCCGATTTGCGCGCACTGAGCGGCCGCATCCAGTTCCGCCTTTCGGATATCAGGCCGGCGCATCAGCAAGTCCGACGGGATTCCAGCGGCAACCTCGGCCGGCGCGGTCGGGATGTCCGACGAGCCCGCGAGCATTTGCGCCAGTTGACCGGGAGGCATTCCGAGCAGCACCGACAGCGCATTTTGCGATTGAGCGAGCTGGATGTTCAACTGCGGAATCGTCGCTTCGGTCGCGCCCAAAATGTTCTCGGCCTGGTACACGTCACGCTTGCTGGTGGCGCCGCCTTGAAATTTCGCGAGCGCAATCTTATATGCAGTGCGCTGTCTGACGGTATTTTGGCGAGCGATCGCGATCTGCTGTTCCAGCGTGCGAATCTGCACATAGGTACTGGCGACGTCGCCCGTCAGAGTGACCAGCACGTCGTCATAGTTGGCGACCGACGCCAGGAAAGCGCTGTCCGCGGATTCGATCCCGCGGCGAATCTTGCCCCAGAGGTCGAGTTCCCAGGATGCCTGAGCGCCGAACTGGTCAGTCCAGTAGGTGTTCTTGATTATGTTGTAGGGAATCGAGATCGGGATTCGATTGTAGCTGACTCCGGCGCTTAGCAGCTGTTGCTGAGGATAAAACTCGCCAATAGCTATACCTAGCTGCGCCCGCGCCTCGAGAACCCGCACGCCAGCAGTCAGCAGCGTGAGATTCTGCCGGTACGCAACCTGGATCAATCCCGTCAAGTCAGGATCGTTGAAGAGCGTCCACCAATCCCGGTACTCCTGGCGGTCGGGTTCCACCGCGCTATTGCCAACTTCAGTCCACTTGGCAGCGACTGGTGCCGGTGGCCGCTTATAGTTCGGGCCTAGCATGCATCCGGCAAGCAGCACGAGAGCCACGATCAGGATTTCCGCCTTCCTCAAGAGATACGTGCCGCCGGTCCGGTATTGCAAATCAAGAAACCAAGCCCTTGAACTTGGTTGCCAATCGATCGACGGCCTGCGACAGCAAGAAGGCGTCGGCACCTACCGCTATGAAGGTGCATCCTAGCTCGAGATAGCGGCGCACGAGAGCTTCATCGCCCATCAGGATCCCGGCTGCTTTGCCTGCGGCGCGGATGTCTACTATGCACCGCTCGATGGTTTCCAACACTTCGGGATGAGTCATGTTTCCGAGATGACCCATCGAAGCGGAAAGATCCGCCGGACCAATGAAGATACCATCGACGCCCGGCACCGCGGCGATAGCCTTGAGGTTCTCGACGCCGCGGCGGGTTTCAATCTGTACCAGTAGGCACATCTGCTCGCCGGCTTGCTTGAGATATGAGGGCATCCGGTTCCAGCGCGATGATCGTCCTAGCGCCGAGCCGACTCCACGGACGCCGGCGGGCGGATAATGCATCGCCGCCACCAGGCTGGCTGCTTGCTCACTGCTTTCAACCATCGGGATCAGCAAGGTCTGCGCGCCGATCTCGAGTGTCTGTTTTATCATGTGTGTGTCACCGACGCGCAGACGTACTATTGGATGAGAATCGTACGGCGCGACTGCTTGCAACTGCGCCAGCAGCGTGCGGAGATCATTGGGACCGTGCTCCGCATCCAGTAAGAGCCAGTCGAAGCCCGCACCCGCGCAAAGCTCGGCGCATCCCGCATCGGCGAGCGCGAGCCACAATCCGATTTGCGCGTTGCCATCCTTGATGGCACGTTTGAAGCGATTGACAGGCACATCCATCTTAACTCTCTCCAACTAAGTGACAGCAGACTGAACCTAGCGCAATAGGAACCGGTCAGATCAAGCCAGGCGCTGGGCGGCGGCGAGAACATCCCGAGCGCTACCTTCGGCGGAGACTCCCAGTACATGATGGCTGTGCCAGAGCGCATAAAAGAGCAAGCTCCATGATGCCTGGGGCTTCTGCTCAAGGTGGGAGAACACTCGAGCAACATCCTCCCTCGTGAAGGTCTCGGCGATCCCAGGCTGTCCCGCAACAAGTGGTTGGATAAGCGATTTCCTGGCGGCAATCCATTCGCCGACCGGCGGGTTGAAGCCCGTCTTCCGGGCGTAGGGGTAAGCGGCGGGCACATTCGAGGAAAGCCAATCGCGAAGGATCCGTTTCGCCATCTTAGTCGTTGCTTTCATACCATCCGGCAGTCGGAAGGCGAAATCGGCTACCACGGGATCGAGGAAAGGCGTGCGGCCTTCAACGCCATGCGCCATAAGACACCGGTCGAGCTTGATCAGCAGATCGTTGGGCAGCCATTCCGCGCAATCAACAGCCTGCAACTTCTGCGCGAACGTCCGCTCGGTGCTAGCTTGCTGGCCCTCGGTCAGGTTCAGTCCATCGCGCCAGCCGTCGAATGCGCCGTTCATGTTTCCCAAGCCGTCAAACTCGCCATGAGTGCGCGCATGGCCTGTTAGCAGCCCCCAGAACCAGCGGGCGCGGCGATAGCGGCTATAGCCGCAAAACATTTCGTCACCGCCCTCTCCGCTTAGCACGACCTTGACTCGGTCTTTCGCGGCTTCGCCGAGAGCAAATGTAGGAACGATCGCCGCATCGGTGGTCGGATCGTCAACGGCCGCCGCAACCCTTGGCGCGATGCTCCAGAAGTCGTGTTCTCTTAGTTCCACGACATGATGCTCGGCACCTACTGACCGGGCGATCCGTTCGGCGTCGGTCCGCTCGTCGGCTGCAAGGCTATCGGGGAAGCCAGCGGTCAAGGCAACAACCGGGTCCGACGAGAAGCGCGACATAAGTCCGACCAGGGTCGATGAGTCAATTCCGCCCGATAGGAAGAGACCATAAGGAACGTCGGAACGAAGGTGATGCGACACGCTATCGCGAAGGACTTCGTCCAGGTGCTGCAAGGCGTCCTGATAGTTCATCGTGGATGTCCCGCCCGGAGGTAGCGCGCTGCGCCGCCGCCGCTCGACGATACGTCCATCGGCGACGACAAGGGTCTCGCCGGGAAGCACTCGATGGATTTGCGAGAAAATCGTGTCGCGACCGGTCGTGAACTTGACTTGGAAAAGCTCTGCGCGCGCACGCGGTCGGATCGTGCGGCCGGCGAGTCCGGCTGCGATCAAAGCTTGAGGCTCGGAGGCAAAGGCGAAGTAAGTAGGTGCTTCGACATAGTAGAGCGGCTTGATCCCGAACGGATCGCGAGAAAGCACTAACCTTGATGCGACCGGATCGTATATGGCAATTGCATACATGCCGCGAAGGTCGTCGACGAAGTCGAGTCCCTTGCGACGATACAAATGAAGCGGCGATTCGCAATCCGATCCGGTACTGAAGCGAACATCGCGCAGTTGGGCTCGCAGCTCCAAGTCATTGTAGATCTCGCCGTTGGCAACCAGCACCGCGCCTTGCGCCTCATAGAGTGGCTGGTTGCCGGTTTGCAGATCGACGATCGCGAGACGGGTGCTTAGCAAACCAATCGGGCCAGAAATGTGACGGCCGCTTCCGTCCGGGCCACGATGCGCGATCGCGGCTTGCAGCCGGTCAAGGATCGCGGGGTCTGCGGCGCGACCCTCGCCCATCATCACTCCTGCAATTCCACACACGCTAATTCACATCGGACCAAGAATTGGCAAGAATCAAACTGTAGCTGCCGAAGAATGAAAGTTCTAGTTGGCGAACGTTAATGTTCCGACTGTGCCCGGTGAATTTTGTACCGGTGAAGAGTTAGCGCAGTTAGTACAGTAAGAACAATAGTCGGGTCGATTTTCCCCTTCGACCGGCAAAGTGATATGTAAGCAGAATGCCGAAAAAGCCGGTCGTGCTCGGTTTGGGCATCGTGCTCGTTGTCGCTTTCGTGCTCCACGGGCAGGCGTTCGCCACCACGACCACGACGATACTGGTTCCGACTTCGTACGCGACGACGCACGGCGGCGACGGCGGTCAGCCGGTCGCGAACATGGATTTGCTGGACGAGTTGGGTCTCATCAACAATTCCAACAAGTACGTCGAATTCGAGGCTGCGAGTGCCGGCGCAACCTACATCGGTACCAGAGCCTATACGCTTCCGGGTTCGATTTCTCCCGGTTCCATAATCGCGATCCAGGTCCGCGCCAACTACCTGGGACCGGCCAAGTCCACGCAGACGTGGACGTGGCAAATCTTCGACTGGGTGAACAATGGCTTCGTTACGATCGGCGACAACTATTTCGCACCCAACTCCAAGCCATGGACGATTCTCACCTTCAACGTCGGTGGGAATAACCTGGCCAACTACGTGCGCATCGGCGACGGCAAGATCGTGCTGCGAACGCTGTCGAACAACATCGCAGGTGACGCCCGTCTCGACTATGAGTCGCTCGCGGTCACCAGCACCTCGAGCCCGGTTCCGCTCGGCCGCTCGCTCTATGTTTCCGTCAGCGGCAATGACTCGAATCCTGGCACCATAGGCGCGCCGTTGCGGACGATCTCGAAGGCCGCGACAATCGCCACTCCTGGCAGCACGGTTTACGTTCGCGGCGGCGTCTACAACGAGCGAGTGGTCGTGAAAGTATCCGGTACGGCCGCCGGCGGATACATCCAGTTCCAGGGCTTCCCCGGCGAGAAAGCGATCGTTGACGGCAGCGGACTCGCGATGCCCCCGGTAATCAGCACGCCGATCGGGCTAATCCAGATTACCAACCGAAGTTACATCATCGTGTCGGGCATCGAGGTCCGGAACTACAACAGCAATAGTTCCAGTTTCTTTCCGGCCGGCATCTCGATCACGGGAGCGGGCACTCATCTCGAGATTCGCCACAACCGGATCCATGTGATCAACAACGGCATCCATGGCGCGCACGGGCTGGCGGTGTACGGGACGGGCGCGCTGAATTCACTCAACAACGTGATTGTCGATGGCAACGAACTCTACGGCCTCGTGCTGGGGACCAGCGAGTCGATGGCGCTCAACGGCAACGTGCAACATTGGAGCGTGACCAACAACATCATTCACGACTGCAATAATATCGGGATCGACGCGATCGGCTTTGAGGGAACCGCGCCCGATCCGACGGTCGATCAGGCGCGTGATGGACTGATCAGCGGCAACGTCGTTTTCAACATCAACGACAACACCAATCCCGCTTACCCACCTGGCGACAACAGCGCCGGCGGCATCTACGTCGATGGCGGGACGCGAATCATCATCGAACGCAACATCTCGCACAACAACAACATCGGTCTGGAACTCGCGAGCGAGCACAGTGGCCGGACCACCAGCCTGGTAACGGCGCGCAGCAACCTGATCTACCTGAACACGGGACCGGGCATTTCGATTGGCGGCTTCGATGCGTCGGCGGGCGGCACCGACCATTGCACGATCATCAACAACACGCTGCTCGACAACGACAGTACTCCGAACGACGGCAGCGGCGAGTTCCAGATGCAGCACTTCCCGAGCGACGGCAGCGCCACGCACAACCTCTTCGAAAACAACATCCTGTTCGCCAACAGCCAGGGCGTGCTGATCACCAACCCGTTCACGATGCCGGCGGCGGGCGTCGCGCTCGACTTCAACCTCTACTTCGCGCCCAACGGAGATCCCAATAGCAACACCTGGCAGTTCGGAAATACGTCGTACAACACGTTCTCGAGCTACCACTTGGCCACCGGGATGGACGCGCACTCGAAGTTCGCGAATCCGCAGTTCCTGAGCACGGTCTTGCCCCAGTTGTGGGTCCAGGCGACGTCACCTGCCGTGAGCGCGGGCACGAATCCCGGAAGTTCGACGGTCGGAACGATCGATCAGGCCGGATTCGCGCGAGTCCGCGGAGTCGGCATCGACATCGGCGCCTACGAGCAGTGAGGATCTCGACGAACTGCGCGGAACCTACATAGCTACTTCTTTTTGGCACGTTCAGCGGTGCGATAGTCCTGGAATTTGGAGTCACGTTCGTCCAGGGCGCTTTTGACGTCCTGCGCCATCTTCTTCAGATATTCGCGCGATGAGGGCTGATGGAAGCATAGCGCCTGGATTTCAGTGGCGGAGCGAATTGCGGCGCGCGCGCCCATGATCTCCATCGCGCGATGGACGACACGCTTGTTGAGCGCCTGCAGGTCGCGCGGAATCTTGGCGACGCGGCGCGCAACATTCAGCACTTCGGCCTCCAGGCGGTCGGCGGGAAACGCGCGGTTGGCGTAGCCCATTTGCGCGGCCTCGATGCCACTGATCGAATCACCGGTCAGCATCATTTCCATCGCGTTGCGCATGCCCATCAGCCACGGATGGTAGGCGCAATCGGGGGTGGACATCGCGCGGACCGGCGGATAACCGATCTGCGCGTCCTCGGCGCAGTACACCAAATCGCACGCGGTGGCGAGCTCGCTGCCACCGGCCAGGCAGTAGCCGTGGACCTGCGCGATCACGGGTGTCGCCATGTCCCACATCTCGAACCATCCATCGACAAGATGACGCGGCCAGATACCCTCGCCGGGCGAGACGTGACGCGGGAGCGGCGTTCCGGGAGGCTGCTCGAGATCGTAGCCGGCGCTGAAGCATTTGCCGTTGCCTTTGATGATGATGGCGCCGATAGCGGGATCGAGATCGGCCTTGCGCAGAGCGTCGAATAGTTCGCCGCGTAGCGGGTTGGACAGCGCGTTGCGCTTTTCCGGCCGGTTGAGCGCGATGCGGCGGACGCCGGGCTCGGGATCTTCGACCTGGATGAATTGATATTCGCTCATCGATTTTTTCTCCGCGGATTGCGAAAGGCTCAAGTCGTATTGACGCCACGATACTGCGTGACCAGCAGTTCCGGCTAGTGCGCAGCGTCTCCAGCTATATGAGCGCTTCGATCAGGCGCGTACATGCTACCGATCTAGAAGGGTCTGCACGCTAAGTCACTTCTCTTCCGCGAGCGGGATGAACAGCGTCATCCGCTCGGAAGTTCCGACACCGCGGGAGATGTGACCCTTGCCGGTGACGTCCTCAGCCAGAAGAATCGTGCCCGGTCCGAAGTGGCGTTTCTCACCATCGCTAACCGTGATTTCCACCTCGCCGGCGAGGTTCACAACGAATTGGCGGCGCGGAGCGTTGTGCCAATCGATGAAGTACTCGTCGCTTTTGGTGGCGCGAAAGATCACGCCTTTGGCGGCGATCATTTCCGAGATGGTCGAGCCATAGTCCGACGCTTTCATTTCAGGATTAACGTCCTGCAGATGAGTCTCGCCGCTGGGGTCGGCATAGATGCGCGTGTATTTCATGGTGCCATTCTCCGATGCCTGAAAGGTATCGTTATTCTTCCTCAGTATTTCTCAATATCATAAGACTCGCGGAGGGGGTGGGGTTTGTGTAGCGGCTAAGTTAGCTAGCATAGGAGTTCGGTGAATTCGCTCGTGCACAAGCGGGCGATTTCCTTTTTGATCGCTATTCGATACGTTGCCGAGTCACAATGAGATGGCTCGAGGCGATTCCAAAAGGATTAGCTGGAACGTTTCTCCGACTTTCGATCGCTGGCGTAATCATTGCTGCTGCGATCGTTGCCCGGACCTGCGATGCGTCCGAATCGAGCAATCTGGTGGCGCTCGCGTCAGCGCAGTTCCACGATCTGACCAAGGCCGAGCGCGCGATGCTCAAGTTTGCCGATGCCGACAACGTCGACCGCGGCGACTTCGCTTTCGCCGGTCCAAGTGAATACCCCGCCGATCCCTCAAACGACGCGAAAAACGGTGACCAATGGGGCACCGACCGCCAAGTGCGCGCGGCGCTCATCCGCTGGTTATGTGTAGCGCCACGCGCGATTGCAATGGCCGACGCGGGAGGAATTCACTTGCTCGGCGCGCGCATCGTCGGCAGCCTCAACCTCTCCTACGTGCGTTTGCCCTTCGCACTGGCGCTAAACCACTGCTCGATTCCGGAACGCATCCGCCTTCATTCCGCCGAGATTCCCCAACTTGATCTGAACGGCAGCTACACGGGAGAAATCGATGGCGAGGGACTAAGCGTTCACGGCGAGTTATTTCTGGGATACGGCTTTCACGCTTCGGGCGAAGTCATCCTTCAGGACGCAAAGATCGACGGCTACATAGATTGCGGTGCGGGCCACTTCACGCACTCCAAAGTCGAGCCGCAGGTTTGGGGCGCCGGATTGAACAAGGCGCTGAATCTCGAGGCGGTCCAGGTCAGAAGCGATATTTATCTGTGGGATGGTTTCCAATCCGACGGGATGATCTACCTGAATGATGCGGTACTCGGCGCCGACCTCGATTTGATGGGCGCGCGAATCAATAATCAAGGCAAGAGCGCGCTCATTGCGGACGGTATCGACGTGAAAGGGAACGTGTTGATTGGATCTCGCTCCATCGGCGAAAACTCCGCGGCGGCCGCGAGCTTTGGGAGGATTTCTGCAGGCTTTCAAACCGACGGGCTGGTGGAATTTACGACCGCACGCGTAGGTGGGAATTTCGTCGTTACCAACGCCAAGTTTAGCGGCGCGGCGGATGTTGCCCACGGTTTCGTGGCTCCAGGAATCTTCGTAAAGGGTGGCTTCGTGTGGACCGACGTGGTCGTGGACAAAGGCGCGCAACTGAATCTCAGCGGATCAACTGTCGGCACATTGATTGATGATCAACATAGTTGGCCGCTCCCGGGCCAGCTCACCATCGATGGCTTAACATACCAGGGGATATACCCCGCCGACGTCAGCGCGCGCCTCCGCTGGATAAATCTGCAGTCCCGGTTCTATCCGCAGCCCTATCGTCAATTTGCCAAAGTCCTTCGCGAGAGCGGTGATGATCGCGGTGCGCTGGAGGTGCGGATCGCGCAGGAGGACGCGCGGTTCTCGCGCTACGGAGTCGTCGGGCGAGCTTGGGGCGGGTTCCTTAAGAGCATCATCGGCTACGGGCATCAACCGCTGCTCGCGATCTACTGGTCGCTCGCCGTCATTTTGATTGGCTGGCTGATGGTCGCTATCGGCTCGCGGGCGGGCGTGATGCGGCCGACCTGGCCCGAGAACGTACCGAGCGATTTCGCGCCTGAACACGAAGAACTACATCCGTTACTATATTCGCTCGACGTCTTCCTGCCGTTTGTAGATCTACATCAGGAGCATCACTGGTGGCCTCAGACCGCTGCCACGGGCCACTGTGTCATTTTTGGCAGAAAGATCCCGGTGACGGGATCTGCGTTGCGTTACTACCTTTGGACGCAGATCATCGCGGGCTGGCTGTTGAGCGCGATCTTCATCGCCGGCATCACTGGCCTGATCAGAAATGACTGATCGTTAGCCTCGCTCTGGCGCTGTGAGCAGGGACGCCAGCTCATCGACGATCTCGCGGAACCCGGCTCATCATTGGCATTCGACACGAACGGGAGTCACCGACGCGCATCGATCGACTCCCTATCTGGTGGAGGCTCACCGGCGGAGGGGGTGGGATTCGAACCCACGAGCGACTCTCATCGCTGCCGGTTTTCAAGACCGGTGCCTTCAACCACTCGGCCACCCCTCCGGTAAATTCAAGATTATCGCGCCCCGACGACTCCCTGCCACAGCTTGATCGCCAGCCGCAACTCTCGCGGTATCGACGTCAGACACTACGGAGCCGACGGCGCGGGCGCCTCCCATAGCTTGATACCTCCGAGCAGCCCGTCGGTATTGCTCACCACCTTTACCGATGGCGGGAGTTTGAAATCGATGTGCTCGGTATTGCCGCCGCCAATGTACAGCCGATCGTAGTTGAACGTCTGCGAGAGTTCACTGATGGCCTCTTGCAGATGCTTGTTCCACTTTTTTTTGCCCTTCTTCTTAAACGCCCGGTAGCCGAGCTCGTCTTCGTAGGTCTTGCCGTTGTGAAATGGATGATGCCCGAGTTCGAGATGAATTCGATGCCCATCGACGAACAGCACGGAGCCGAACCCGGTGCCGAGCGTGATCACCAATTCGTCGCCCTTGCCGCTGACACTTCCGAGGCCCTGCACGTCCGCGTCGTTCGCCACCCGGACCGGTCGCTTGAGCTCTTTTCGAAGGCCGCCTTCGAGGTCGAACTCCTTCCATCCCTTGCCGAGATTCGGCGCGCTGTAAACGATGCCTTTCTTGATCACGCCGGGGAAACCCGCCGACACCCGTTCGAAGTCACCGAGTTTCTTGCCGAGCTTCGCGACAATCGCGAGCACTTTTTTCGGCGTCGCATTGCCGGGGGTCTTGATGCGCTCGCGCTCGGTCAGCATCTTGCCCTTCTCATCCAGGACCGCCGCCTTGATGCCGGTCCCGCCGATGTCCACCGCGAGAGTCTTCACGCCGTTCGTCTGTTTATCGGCCGCGGTTTTTCTGGACGCCAGATTTTTGTCGGGATTTTTCTTCATCGGGTCTTTTCCTTCGCTCGATGTACGCGCAAAATTCGTTCGCTGTATTCGTTCACAGCTTGGTCCATTCTCGCAAGCATTTGTGTGGCATGCCGACGTGGCGCCGGGCTGACCTAGCAGGCTGTTGAAAAAAGTAATTTTCAACGCCTGCTCCCTCTCTCTTGTCTCCCCCAAAGGGGGAGATGATTAGGTAAGAAGCCAGTTGTTACGCAGGGTGTTGAAGCATCGGAGATCAAAGCAGGCAACGACCTTCATTTTTCAACACCCTGCCAGGAGGCATGCGCGGGATGGCGGGACGAGTGGAACATTTCTTCGGGATTGAAAAAGCCGGCAGCACGATCAGGCGCGAAGTCCTGGCCGGTCTCACAACGTTCGTCACGATGTCGTACATCATCGCGGTCAATCCGGCGATTCTGAAAGCGGCGGGAATCCCGGAAGGCCCGTCGATGGTCGCCACCGTAATGACGGCGGTGGTCGGCACGATTGTGATGGGACTCTATGCGAACCGGCCGTTCGCGATTGCACCCTACATGGGCGAGAACGCTTTCGTCGCGTACACGGTCGTCAAAGTGCTCGGTTACCGATGGCAAACGGCGCTTGCGGCCGTGTTTCTCGCCGGCGTGATTTTCTCGGCGCTAACGATCGCGCGTGTGCGGCAATGGATGATCGAGGCGCTGCCACCGGGGCTCAGTTGCAGCTTCGGCGTTGGGATCGGTTTATTCCTGACCTTCATCGGGCTGAACGAATCCGGCTTGGTCACGCTGGGTGTCGCGGGCGCACCGGTCAGGCTGGGCGACTTGTCATCGCCCTCGGTGCAAATAGCGATACTCAGTTTTGTGCTGATTGCGCTGTTGATACTGCGGCGCGTACCCGGCGCGATTCTTCTTGGAATTCTCCTTTCCGCGGCAGTCGCATTCCTCACCGGCGTCGCTCAAGCGCCCGCATCGTGGGTCAGCATCCCGCCGAGTCCCGCGCCGATCATGTTTCAAATAGATTTGCGCGGAGCATTCAGCGTCGGATTCTTCGGCGTGTTGCTGTCGATCTTCGTGATGGCGTTGGTCGATACGATGGGCTCGCTGATCGGAGTTTCAGAGCGCGCCGGGTTTCTCGACGCCGACGGCAAATTGCCGCAAATCGAGCGGCCGATGCTCGCGGATGCGATCGCCACGATGTTCGCAGGCCTTGCGGGCACGACGACTGCCGGCGCGTACATCGAATCGGCGGCGGGCATTCAGGTTGGCGGGCGCACGGGTCTTACCGCGCTCGTGGTAGCGATACTTTTCGCTGGATCGCTATTTTTCGTGCCGATCGTGGCCGCGATTCCGTCGGCGTCTTATGGGCCCGCGCTGATTATCGTCGGCGCGATGATGATGGCGCCGGTGGTCAGGATCGATTTCAGCGATTACAGCGAACTGATTCCCGCCTTCACGGTCATCGCGCTGATGAGCTTCACCTACAATATCGGCGTCGGGATAACGGCCGGGCTCGTACTGTATCCGCTGTGCAAGCTCGCCGCCGGCCGCGCCCGCGAAGTTCGCGCGGGCCTCTGGCTGCTGTGCGGATTATCGATCTTGTTCTATGTCTTTTATCCGTATCAGAAATAGTTAGTTGCTCGTTTCGCGATCGGGCGCGCGCGCCGGTCGCAGCGAACCCGGGATGCGCGAAGTATGTTCCGGAGTCAGGCGGAGCTTGCGCGTCTGCTCATTGAACAGCTGGGCGTAATCGCCGGCCCGCTTCACCAGTTCAGAATGCGCGCCGACTTCGACGACGCTGCCTTGATCGAGCACGACGATCACGTCCGCGTCGACCGCACTCGCGAGCCGATGCGCAATCATGAACGAAGTGCGGCCCTTCATCAGGCGCCGCACCGCGTCGTGAATCAGATTTTCGACTTCCGAATCGAGACCGGAAGTCGCCTCGTCGAGAATCAGGATCGGAGGATTTTTCAGGAACACGCGAGCGAGCGCGAGCCGTTGACGCTGGCCGGTCGAAGGACGCACACCGCCCTCGCCGATCGCGGTGTCCAGCTTATCCGGCAACGACTCGATGAAATCGCGGATGTTCGCCTGCTCGAGCGCGCGCCAGACGCCGGCGTCCGCAGCACCCGGGCGTCCATACTGGACGTTCTCGCGAATCGAGGCGCTGAACAAGATCGCATCCTGGGGCACGATCCCGATCGAATCGCGCAGCGACTTGAGCGTCACGGTCGAGATGTCGGTGCCGTCGATCAGAATCCGGCCGGCGGTCAATTCATAAAAGCGCGGAATCAGACTGGCGAGCGTGGTCTTGCCCGCGCCCGAACGTCCAACCAGCGCGACGGTAGTACCAGCCGGCACCGCGAGGTTTATGTCGTGCAGCACAGCGCGCATCGGTCCGCCGTCGAGCGGCTTGTAGCCGAAGCCCAGATGTTCGATTTCGACTCGGCCATGCTTAACGTGGAGCGCGGGCGCGCCGGCGATATCGGTCACTTCCGGCGTCTCGTCGAAGAACTGGAAAATGCGCTCGATCGCGGCCAGCGAAGTCGCGACCACCACCGACAGTTCGGAGAAACGCTGCAGCGGCAGGTAGAGCGCGCCGAGAAATGCGAAAAACGCGACCACGGTTCCGATCGTCATTTGGCCGTGCATGATCATCAGGGCGCCTGCCCAGATGACCAGCAGCGGCGCCGAGCGCGAGATGAACTCGGTGAGCATCTGATGGGTCGCGGAGAGTTTCACGCTGTCGATGGTCAGGTCGTACAGTTCAGTGGTGCGCTGATGAAAGCGGCGGGCCTCGGCGGCCTCGCGCGCGAACGATTTTACCGTCGCGATGCCCGCGACCCGCTCCTGCAACTCGCCTGAGAATTCCTCGACCACTTCCTGCAAATCGTGGCTGGTCTCCTTGATCTTGGGCGACAGGCTGCGAATGACGGCGACGTAGAACGGAATCACGATCAAGGAAATCCACGCGAGGCGCGTGTTGAGATAGAACAGCAGCCAGACCACGAAGCCGAGCGAGACACCGTCCATCCAGATGTTGATCATCGCGGAGCCGACGAAGTTTTGCGCCATCGAGATGTCGGAGATGAAGCGCGAGACGACGGCGCCCGAAGTCGTGCGATCGAAAAACGAATGCGACAGGCGCTGCATGTGGAGGAACAGCGCATAGCGAAGATCGAAGATCAGGCGATGACCCGCCATGCTCGCCCAGTAGTTGCGAAAGTAAGTTGCGATCGCCTGCACGAAGAACAGTACGAATAGCGCGGCGGTGAGCGCCTCGAGCTTGGCGGCCGAGCCGGTTCCGAAATGCAGCATCGAGGCGAGCGAGACGCACCATCCGTCGATCAGGCGATCAACTTTTTCGATGCGCGGCTGCGGCACCAGCAAAACGTCGAAGACGTATTTGAATGCGAGTGGAAACGCGAGCGGCAAGGTGAACTTGAGAATACCCATCACGGAGCCGCCGGCGACCAGCCATAGATGCGGCCGGACGTAACCGAGAAAACGAATCAGAGCGGTACGCGGGAAGACTCGCCCGGCGATGCGGCCGAGAATCCCGCGGCCAGGTTGGTCGGGCTCGTCGGGTGCTTCGATCGGCTCCCGAGTAGAGGATTCCGTCACCGGCGCCCCGGTGAGCGATGCGGAACTGCGATTTGGCATCGGTCTAGGTTAGCAGTAGCGCTGAACGCAGAAAATATGCACTCAGCTAATGCCGCACTGTGCGGCGCTGCTGCCAACGGCGAATGAGAATTCTCAGGCGGTCGCCTGGATGCGATCGATCAGCGCGGGGATGCGGCTGCGCCTCGAATGTCCAGCGAGTCCCGCCACGGCGAGGCGTTCCATGTACTCACTTACGACGAGTCGGATGAACTTCGCAGTCGCGCTGCGGCCCTTGTTGATCTGGCTTTGTTCAAGACCGCCGCCGCTTATGATGATCATCGGTTCGAGCAGCTCGGGACTGCCGAGGATTCCGATCATCGCGTGCTCGGAATCGTCGACGTATTCCTCCATCGCCGCCACCTCTAGCGGGCGATGCTTCAGATGATAGCGAAGCTGGCTGAGGCCGTAGGCGACTTGCCGACCCGCATCCTGCATCGCGTAGCCCATGATCTTGCGATCGACTGTGGTCGTCGCGAATGCCGATACATGCCGATAAATCACGAGCAGCAATCCCGCGAGCGAAAGATTAATCGACACCGAGCCCTGCGGGAACTTGTCGGCCCACAGCCACTCCTTGAGTCCCTGCTCCGCGGTGACGCTGGCGCGTCCGAGTCCAGTGCCGCCATAGAGCGCGCGCTTGCGGAACGCCTCGAGCAGCCGCGACGCATCGAGCATCTGCGCGCACAGCCAGCTCTTCTGTTCGAGAAAATCCTGGTTGATGAGCGGAACCCATCGCGACGGAAAATCGAGCGAGACGATCTCGCATTCCTGCAGGAACGTATATAGCTGCGCGTAGGCGCACTCGAGCTCGGGCCCAAGCGGACTTGCGTGCAGCTCTTTCCAGGGGATGTCGGTGGCCGGCACCCAGCGCCGCGCCTTGCTTTCCTCGTACAGCTCGGTGACGTTGTCGGACCATACGTCGGACTTGCGATTAACGACGTACCCCATGTCGGGCAGCTTGCCGATCTTCTCGCTGCCGCGCGAGACCATCGATTGGCTGGTGCGGACGTTCTCCGGAATATTGGTATAGCCGTAGGTGCCGATATCGAGGTCCTGGTAGGTCAGCCCGCGATTCATGTTCGACGGGCGTCCCTTGATGCGCTCGGTCTTGGCGTCGAACCAGTGCAACGAGAGGTTGCCCTGCATCACCTGGGCGGCCGCGTTGAGAACGGTTTCGTCCTCGGTGTAATCCTTGTCCGCGTAGAATGCCAATCTGCTACCGCCTTACAACTGGATGCCCGCGGATTCGGCGGCCGCGCGGCCCATCTCGTACATCTTGTAGAGCTTCGAACGATCCTTGCGCTCGGGCATCCCGCACTTATCGAGGCGCTCGAAGTGCTCCTGCATCTGCTTGAGGTTGAATTGCGTGGTGATGCGAACGCCTCGCTCGATGTTCTCTTTCTTCAGGCCACCGCCGGCCAGAATGATGAACGCCTCGGTCAGTTCGGTCGCGGCGGCGCCGGCGAACGAAATGTTTTCAGCTTCGTCGAGATGCGCATGCAGAACTTCGCGCTTCTCGGGGAAATGCTCGAGCACGTATTTGAAATGCTGCATGCCGTAGCCGACGTGACGCGCTTCATCCTGCATCACGAGGCGGAAAATCTTCTTGTCCACATCGGTCGGCGAAAGATATTCGCTGAAGCGGAACAGCGTCAGCACGTTGCCTTCCGCGACCAGATGCAGCGCGACTGACATCTCGCTGAACGAATCCGCATCGCGCAGATGCTTCAGCGCCATCTCGTTGAGCGGACTCGCCTGCATCAGGCCCCATCCTGTGGTGAGCGCGCGTTTGCGGAAAACTTCGGCGTGGCGCGCTTCGTCCATCGCTTGCGCGGCGATGAACGCGCGAACCTCGATGAAATCGGGATTGAGCCGCGGCAGCCACATCGCGGGCGTGTCGGTCGCGATCATCTCGACTTCGGTAAGGAACGTCATCAACTGCGAGAGCGCCTTGCCGGTCACCTCGGGCATCTCGACGCCTTCGAGCCGCTCCCACGGAATGTCAGTGGTGGCGTTCCACTGGCGGCTCATGGCTTCCTCGTCATAGCTCTCGGTGTTGAAGGCCCAGAGCTCGCTCTTGCGCGATACCCACGGCTGCGCGTCGGGCACGCCGTCTGGAATCTCGGCGCCGCGCGGCGCATACGATCGATTGGAGCGCACTTTCTCAGGCACGTCGGTGAAGCCGTAGCTGCCGACGTCGAGATCGCGATAGGTCAGGCCGCGGCGCGGATTCGCTTCTTGCGGGCTGATTTTTTCAGTGACGGCATTCATCCACGACAGGTCCATCTCGCCGGTCCTGATCGTGTACAGCCACTTGTCGATGAAATCTTTATCTTCGGTGAAATTCCGGGTGGAGAGGTATGCCATCTTCGCCGCGCCTCCGCGCCTAATTGAAACTGACGTCGAGCTTGCTCGAGAGATCGAAAAATTCCTGGATCGATTCCATGAATCGATAAAGTTTGTCGTGGCCGTCGGGATCGTCGTAAACGACTTTCAGGCGCTCGCCGAAATGCGCGAGGGTATTGAGGTCGTGCGCCGAGTCGGCCTGCCCGTTGCGCTTGATATTCTCGATCATCTCGCGCCACACCGGCGCGTCGCCCTGGATCGCGAAATCGATCTTCTTGAGATCGAGCGCGGGAATTTCGCTGACGTTTTTCAAATCGAAAACTTCGAATTCGAGCACGAAATTTCGCGCGTTGCCGTTGGCGCCGACGCTGACCGCGAAGGTGGTATCGATGAAGCCCAGCCGGCGAAACTTATCCTCGCTGGCCGCCATTTGGCCCTTGAGCGCCTCAAAATATTCGGTCGAAGGAAAGCTAATCATGGTGCGTCGAACCTGCCGGTCTCCAGAAATTTGGTCGGTGTATAACGGATGTTAGAGGCAAAGGGGTCAAGAAGGCAAGCACGAGCGGTGTATCGTTCCGATACACTGCAAATGCTGGACGAACTGCGACTCTTCGCACTCGCGATCGGTGATAAAGGGCGAGCGGCCGACGCCCGCCGTTTGGCGAAATATGTTACTTCACCGACGCTTGCTTCTGAGCGCCCGAGGCGAGTTCCTCGTCGATAATCTGTGCGAATTGCGGCAGCGGCTGCGCGCCTACCAGCGGGCGTCCGTTGATAAAGAACGCCGGGGTTCCATCGACGCCGGCCTTCTCACCCGCAACCTGATCACTTTTCACCGCGGCTTGATGCTTCGCCTTGTCGAGGCATCCGTCGAACTCAGTGCTGTTGAGCCCCACCGATTTCGCAGTCGCCTTCAGATCCACAGGCGCCAGTTTGCCCTGATTCGCGAACAGCGCGTCGTGGAATTCCCAGAACTTGCCCTGATCCTCGGCGCATCGCGCGGCATTGGCGGCGTCGACCGCGTGCGAATGGAACGCAAGCGGGAAATCCATATGCACCACCTTGACCTTGTCACCATACTTGACGCGCAGCTGCTTGACGGTGCCTTCCGAGGCCTTGCAAAACGGGCACTGAAAATCGGTGAACTCGACGATCGTGATCGGCGCATTCTTCGGGCCGAGCGTCGGATGACCGCTGCTGTCCACGGCGACGCGCTTGGCGTCGAGCAGGATTTTCACGGTCTCGGTTTTGCGCAAGCGCTCGAGCAGCGCCTGTCGATTCAGCATTTCCGCCAGCGGCGCCTTGATTTGTTCGTAGGGTGCGGCGTTAGGCTGCTTGTTTTTGTCGTACCACTTGCGCGCGTCTGCATCGGTCACGGCATTCTTGCCGGAAAATTCTTTCTTGATGTAGTCGTCGACGCTGAGATGCTCCTTCTGCGCCGCCTGAACGATCAGATAGTCGTTGGTCATGTCCTCGAGCGTCTTGCGCCGGATCTCGAAGCTGCGATCGCGCATCAGTTCCTCGACCCGCTTGGCCAGCGCGGCGCGGAGCTGATCGACCTGCGGCTTTACTTTTTGATCGAGTTCGCCGGCAGTAATCTTATGATCGCCCACGGTGGCGACCACTGTGCCGGCATCATCGGCATCGGCATAGTACGCCGGACCTGTGAAAGCGGCATAGAAAAAAGCGGACGCGGCGATAGCGAACAGAACTCGCCTCAACTGCGGTGAACGATTGGCGGATAACTTCGCAAATGTGATTGAATTCGGAAATATCATCGAATGACGTTTACTCTCCCTCGGTGATCTTAGCCGCACGAGACTATCATGCGGCGCGGTGGGCTGTCGCGGGGGTCATTTGTTCGCGGAATCCGGCTAGTCATTTGTCGGCGCGATGGACAGAACGTATTCATCGCGCCCAGCGTGGCAGAGGGAACGGCTAGAGCGTGGGTCCGAACGTGATAAAGCCAGGAGCGCTGAGCGCTCCGTTGCTGATGAACGCGCGCGGCGATGGAGTGCCGTCAGAATTGATCGCTGCGGCGGAGAATACCGCGAGACTGCCGTGGCATGCGGTGCCATTGACGGCATTCGCCACGATCAAATCGCCGCTGCTGGAAACGGCAACTCCATACGGGTTATCGATACTGTGGTTGCAAGGACCGCCAGTCCCGGCGAAACCAAGTGTCACTGTCGGCGACAGATTGTTTGAAAGACCACTCCCGCCAAGCTGACTCGCGGAGAAACGATACAGCGAGTCAGTTGACTCGTCGGCGATCCATGCGTTGCCGCTGTTATCGAAAGCGAATCCCTCGAGGTGCACGAAATTCTGGAAGCCGATTCCGAACGCCGGGTCGATATGATGAGTGCCTGGCGAAAGGCTGCTGACCTGCGCGCGATTGTAGCGGAAGATTTCCCCAGTCCCGCCGTTGCCATTCGCGATGTTTTCATCGACGACCCAGAGGTTGCCGGCTGAGTCTACTACAACGTTTGAAGGCGAGCTGAAATTGAAACTGTTCGCGTTCAGGATCACGTTCGGAGTGGGACTGCCGCTCGCGGCGTACTGCCCGGGTGAATAGGCGAGAACTTCCTGCCTGTGCTCGGACCCGACCCACATCGTGCCGGCTGAATCGAAGGCTATACCTTCAGGACCAGCTAAATTGGCGCCGCCATCCTGAGAGATCGTCACGATGGCGTGTGGTGCAGAGCGTTTCCCCTTGGCGGCCCTGAACTGCGCTCGGGTGAAAGCGATAATGCTATCACCGTCAAAGTTGGTGACCCATAGATTGCCACTGGAATCGAAGGCAACGTCGTTCCCGCTGGCGATATCGCCGCTGCGATTAACTCGATGCGGTTTTTTGCCATTCTTTATGCGCCCCTGAAATTCTGCGACGTTCGCGAGATTCGGCACGTAAAGTCCCCCTCCTGCTGCTGTCGCAATATGAGGCGCCAGTAACATTGCGGCTGAGGCTGCGGCCAGACCCCTGACAAGAATTGATGAAGCCGCTTTGAGTCGATGAAACCAAGCCTGATCCAATTTAATTTCCTCCATTGAAAAAGTTTTCATTTCGAGACAATCGGCTCTGATAATGATGAGCGCGCATGCTTATCGACGCTCTCAAAAATTTGCGAGCTGAGTCAAAACTTGACTTAGCTCCGAAATTTCAGAGCCCTCAGCGCAGAATTCGGAACGGACAAAGAAAAAAGCGCAAAATAAGCGAAGAGCCCGGTTAGACAGACAAACTACTGGGCTCGCCAAACTACGTTGAAAGTGAGCCTGTCGAGCGACAAATGGTTGCGTGGAGGCGCTAAAACCTTATGCTTAAACCTCGCGCGAGAGTGGCGGAATGGCAGACGCGCTGGACTTAGGATCCAGTGCCGCAAGGCGTGGGGGTTCAAGTCCCCCCTCTCGCACCAATCGAAGAGGCGCCGCGCGCCCAAAAAAGATGCTGCGGAGGAGAACGCCCTGGCCTTCGGCACGCGGGCGGATCGATGCCTTATTGACGCCCCGTCTGTACTTTCGTTCTCCCGGCGGTCAGCCCCGCGTACGATGGGATTGTCGTCAAACGCAGACCCCCGCTGGCCGGCCTTCCGGACCGGATGAGGCGTGCGCGGCGCTGAAGTCGGTGCGGTTAGCGGCCGAAAGCAACCGCCAGCTTGTGGCCTCCATTGCGGGCTTGCGTGGTTTGCTCCAATGCGGAGAGCCGAGCCTCGAACGCGGCGCGTTGCGCGCGGTCTCGGTCGCGGGCGGCTTTCAGCTCGGCTATCTGTGCGGCTTGACGTGCATTCTCTCGGGTTTGCTTTTGCAACTCGTTGAGCAGCATTCCGGTCAGCATCGAATAGCGGACCGTCTCGATCTTTCCATCGGCGCCGTAAGTCACAAGCTCCGGGTACACGCGCGCAACTTCCTCCGCCACCAGGCCGTACTGGATCGTGCCGGTGGAATCTTCCTTGTAGCGGAAGGTTACCGGGCGCAGGCTCATCAACTTGCCGCTGGCCTGGCCCATGTCCCGAATATCGCGCTTGAAGCGCGCCGATGACACGACGACACCGAGCTTGCCGCTGCTGTTCACGACCACATCGGTCCCCCCGGTGGGAATATTGGTCCCGCTGATGCCGGCGATGAAGGCTTGCGTCTGAAAAGTGCCCTGGGTGCCGATGCGGATCGTGTGACCCTCGGCCACGTAGCCCGCATGGCCGATATAGATGTCGTAGCTGGCGGTCGTGACGTTGGTACCTGCATTGTAGCCCAACGCAATGTTGTTGCTGCCAGTAGTATTGCTGACGAGCGCGTTAACTCCGCTGGCGGTGTTCTCATAGCCGGTGGTGTTGTAGTACAGCGCCTGGGCCCCGATGGCGGTGTTGTAGTTGGCGTTGCTCTTGTAGAGCGCGTTGCCGCCGAGCGCGGTGTTGTAGTAGCCGCCGGTGTTGCTGTGGAGCGCGCTGAATCCGTCGGCCGTGTTGAGGTTCCCGGTGCCGTTCTTCAGGAGCGCGCTGGCGCCGCTGGCTGTGTTGTAGCTGCCGTTGTTCGTGGTCAGCGCGTCGTATCCGCTGGCGGTGTTGTTGCTGCCGTTGTTCCCGCCCAGCGCGCTGTATCCGCTGGCTGTGTTGTTGCTGCCGCTACTGTTGGCGAAGAGCGCGCTGGCACCGTCGGCGGTGTTGTAGCTGCCGCTGATATTGCTGACGAGCGCCGCGACTCCGCTGGCGGTATTGTTGTTGCCGGTGATGTTGTAGAGGAGCGCCTGGAATCCGCTGGCGGTGTTACTTTGGCCGGTGTTGTTGGAGGCGAGCGCGTTGTCCCCGAAGGCGGTGTTGAAGTTGCCGTCGTTGGTCTGATGGGAAGTGTCGGGCTTGTTGTCAATGAGCGCGTTGTATCCGCCGGCGGTGTTGTAGTAGAGGTCGCTCGCGGTCGGATTGCACCCAGGTGAAGCGCACACTGGCGTCGCCCCCCAACTCGGCGTCACTCCCAGCAAGAGGCCCAGCCCCGTGACCATAACCAGCAGATGCAGTTTGTTCATGATTTCGTCCTCCATGCGTCGCGTCGGTCCGGCACACAAGCCTGCTGGGAGCGAGCCTCGCAGACAATGAGGATTGCCGTCAAACGCAGCAACCCATCGCCGGTCTTCAGGCTCCGACGAAGTGGACAGCTCGAACGATTCAGGCTGTTTCGGGAGAAAATAGCCAGCCTATCTGACTCAGAACTTATCTCCGGCGAGGGCGCACGCGCGTCGATTGCCAGACCTCAGCAACGAGCGCCATGATGCTCTCTATGGCGGGGGAAAAGAGCGAATGTTGGATCTAGAAAGAATCGTGGTGGACTTGAAGCGCGAGAGACCGGCTCAGCCGAGCTATCGCAGCGTTGGAGGGAATAGGTACGTCAGGCGCCCGCACTAAGAGGCGAGCCACTGGTCCACGCCAAGCCCCTTCGAAAAGGAAGAGGCGCGGCCGTCTAACTCTGAACGCGGCACACGCGCGCCGCCGCTTTTTCGATCCTGATCTCTGCGATCGGCCTTACTGCTGTCCCTCGGGGACAAAACAAGATAGTTTTTGAGAGATCAGCGATAACATGCAGTGAAAAATGACCGGAGAAATCTACTCTTTCTTACTCGGGTCTTTCTTCGACGGGTTTTCAAGTCCCCCCTCTCGCACCAATCGAAGAAGCGAGAACTTAGCTGAGGCCGGGACGGACTTCGGAATCGAAGCGATCGAGAAAGCGGTCAATCGGCTCGGCGCCGATCGGACTGACTAGCAGCTCATGCNNGGCGTATCGATTCAGATAGTCCGTCAACTCGGCGGGCGGCGCGAGAATACCTTCGACATAGCCGCCGGTCTCAGTCCATTTCGGCGCGAAGCCAACGTACACGCGATGACTTATTGCAAAGTCGTCGAGGTTGCGATTACGACGCGCCGCGATTTCGCGAATCCAGCCGATCCGCTCGGCGACCTGGTCGGGATTCATCCGCGTGCCATGCCATCCGTCACCCAGTTCGACCGCGCGCCGAATCGCGCGTCGGCTGATTCCGCCGACCCAGATCGGGATGTTGCCCGCGCGCGGCCGGGGCCCAAAGCGCATCCCGCTCAGATTGAAGAATTCGCCGTGGAACTCGGGCACCTCGGCCGACCACATCGCGCGCATCAGGCGGATTGCTTCATCGGTATAGGCGCCGCGTTTCTCGAATGACACGCCGAGCGCGCTGAATTCCGCTTCGAGCCATCCACTGGCGACGCCCGCGATGATTCGTCCCGAGGAAAGGTAGTCCAGCGTCGCGAGTTCTTTGGCGAGATGAATCGCGTTTCGATAGGGCATCACGATCACGCTGGTGGCGAGCTTGATTCTGTTGGTGAGCGCGGCGACATAGGCGAGCGTCGCGACCGGTTCCATGATTTCGATCGCGGGCAAGCGGCCACCAGTGGCGGGCACCAGCAAGTGATCGCTGACCCAGATCGAGTCGTAGCCGCTCTGCTCCGCGCGGATCGCGATGCGCGCGAGGTCCGCGCCGGAGGAGCCACCGATTTGCGGCAAATGAAGTCCGATTTTCATCGCCCTCGCCTCCCCCGATATTTCAATGCGGCTGGTCGCTCGCGATCATCGCAACCACCCGGCGAGCTGTGCCGATATCGAGGTGCAACGACCCGGCGCATAGCTTCCACGCGTTGGCAAAATCGTTTTTGGCGAGCAGCGCGCGAATCTGCGATGCGAGCGGCTCCTTGACCTGCGCGTAAGCCTGCTTGGCCCGATCGTCGGCGCTGACATTGCTGCCCGGTTTGATTTTGTTGAAGCGGTCCATTCCGAGTTGCGTCGGGCACGGCGCGACCTCGTACCACTTGCCGTCCTGCTGTCCGATCAACCGGTTCAAGGTGATGCTGCCGCCTCCGCCGGTGTCGAACTCGATCGCAAGCACGTAGGTCGGCGCGACCGGATAGGTCGCATATTTCGATCCTTCAGGCGCATCCGGCGAGATCTTGCTGACGCTCAGGCGATGCTGCTCGGGAATCGGGTAGCGGAAATGCTTGTTGATCCAAACCTTGAGAAACGGCTGCTTGTCGTTTTTGTTATCGGTGAGAGACGCCTGCGCGTCGTGGTCGAAGCAGGCGAGCGATTTGGGCGCGACCAGCTTTTTGATCGCCTCGCGATCTTTTTTTTGGAGCGCCGTAACCATCCGCTCGCCGAATTCGCGCTGCTCCGGCGTAATCTCGGCGGGCGTGTCCTCGACGTTAGCCGCCTGCGCTCGCGCACCGCCCGCGGGCGTTGGCTGCGCAGCCGGCATCGGCGACGATTGCGGCGGCGCGACTGGATCGCCGGCGAAGGCGACGACGGTGAAGATGGCCACCGCCAACAGGATCGTCGCGACCAGCGGAAGTTTCGTTGCGTTCCGGCGGCGGCACAGAGGCGCGCGATGCTTGGAATGGGACGCCAACAGCACGTTCAGTCTTTGTCGGGAATCAATTTCAGTTGCTCGAGCCATGCGGTCGCTTCGCTGTCCGACGGCGCGCGATAGTCGCCGCGCGGCGAGAGCGATCCGCCGGAACCGACTTTGGGCGCGTTCGGGATGCAACTGCGCTTGAACTGGCTCAACTGGAAAAAACGATAAAGAAAAGTGTGGAGATGCGCCTTGATGGTCGCGAGGTCGTACTGATGGCGACCTTCCGGCGCGATTCCGGGCCATCCGCCAACTTCCTTGTTACGCCACGCGAGGTGCGCGAGGTAGGCGACTTTCGGCGGCGGATAACCGAATCTCAGGATGTAGTAGAGAAAAAAATCGTGCAGCTCGTAGGGACCGATCGTCGCCTCGGTGTCATGCGTCGGATGACCGTCGTCGTCGGTGCCGGGAATCAGCTCGGGACTGATCGGAGTGCTCAGAATGTCGAGCAGCGTTTTGCTCGCGTCGAGGCCGAGGCTCTCGTTCTCCGCGACCCATCGAATGACGTGCTGGATAAGGGTTTTCGGCACGCTCGCGTTGACGCTGTAGTGCGACATGTGATCGCCGACGCCGTAGGTGCACCATCCAAGCGCCAACTCACTTAAATCTCCGGTGCCGACCACCAAACCGCCGTGCAGGTTCGCGAGCCTGAACAAATGACTGGTGCGCTCGCCCGCCTGCACATTCTCAAAGGTCACGTCGTAAACTTCCTTGCCCTCGGCGAACGGATGCCCGAGGTCCTTCAGCATCTGCATGCAGCTTTCGCGAATGTCGATCTTCTCGGCCTGGCATCCGAGCGCCTTCATCAGGCGGCCCGCCTGTTGGAGGGTGCGATCGCTGGTGGCAAAGCCGGGCATCGTGACCGCGTAGATATTTTTCGCGGGATGACCCAGGCGCTGCATCGCACGCGCGCAGACCAGCAACGCGTGCGTTGAATCGATCCCACCGGAGACGCCGATCATGACGCGCTCGAGACCGGTCGAGCGGAGCCGCGTGGTCAGTCCCTGAACCTGGATTTCGAAAACTTCGGAGCATCGCTCGTCGCGCGTCGCAGGATCGGACGGCACGTATGGAAAGCGCTCGTAGGTGCGCTCGGGAAGCATCTTCGCGCGCCGCGGCAATTCGGTCGTGAACGCGATTCTGCGAAAGCGCCGCAGTTTGTCGAGCTCGCGCTGCGCGGTCGATGCGAAAGTGTTTTGCCGCATCCGCTCCTGCGACAGCCGCTCGAGATCGATTTCCGAGCAGACCAGCTGCGGCTCGTCCTTGAACCGTTCCGATTCGGCAAGAATGTTGCCGTTCTCCGCGATCAGCGCGTGTCCATCCCAGGCCAGGTCGGTAGTGGACTCACCGGGTCCTGCCGCTGAATAAAGGTACGCCGCGATGCATCGCCCGGACTGGCTGCTGACCAGGCTCCGGCGGTAGTCCGCCTTGCCAACGGTGATGTTCGAGGCGGACAGATTCAGGAGGACGGTCGCGCCGGCCAGCGCCGCATAGGACGACGGCGAAATCGGCACCCACAGATCCTCGCAGATCTCGGCATGGATGGTGAGCCAGGGCTGGTCCTCGTGCTGAAAAATCAGGTTGTTGCCGAACGGGATCGCGCGATGACCGGGTAGATCGATCTCGTCGCGCGTGGCCGCGTCCGCGGACGTGAACTGGCGAGCTTCGTAAAATTCCCGGTAGTTCGGCAAATTGGTTTTGGGTACGACGCCAAGAATCTTGCCGCGGCTGATCACCACCGCGCAGTTGAACAGATGGTGATCGACTGCGAGCGGCGCACCGACCACAGCGACCAGCGGCAACTTCGCGCTGGCTTCGACGATGGCGGCGATTCCGTCGAGGCATCCATCGAGCAGCGCGCGCTGCTGGAACAGGTCGTCGCAGGAATATGCGCTGAGCCCCATTTCCGGGAAGAGCGCCAGCACCGCCTTGCGCTCGGCAGCCTTGTTGATCAGCGCGATGGTGTGCTCGGTGTTGAAGGCGGGATCGGCGACGCGGATCGTCGGCACACCGACTGCGACGCGCGCGAAGTCGTGATTGTAGAAGTTGAAGAAGTTTCCGCTGCGAGTCACGTCGTCTCCGATTGTAGCGCGCAGTCTCGCCGCAGAGTTTTCCGAGGCGATTTACGCATCAAGATGACTCTGCCGCTTGTTTGACGACGGTACAAGATACGCGTAAGACGGCGCAATTTCATGCCGGTACGAGACGAACCAGGCGGTGGCCGCGGTTACTCAGAGCGTCAGGGCGGAGGCGGAGCCCACGATAGTTTTGGTGCCGTCGGATTTATCGCACCACACTTCGACCTCGGCGCGCGTGCGTTTGCCTTCGGGATGGGTTTCGACGATGAGGCCTTTCGGGCCGGTGACATCGTTGCCCCACACGACGTTGACCAGCCGCAAATCCATCCTGCCGCCGTAGAGGAAGCCGAGGCCGAAGCGCTGGGTCATCATCTCTGCGACCATGCATACCGAGAGCATCCCTTGCACGACGATTTCCGGGAAGCCGAGCTCGACCGCTTTTTGCTTGTCGTTGTGATAGTTGCGCGCGGGGCCGGAGAACGCCATGCACATTTCTTCGGTGACGCGCCGCATCGGCGATTCGATCGATTCGCCACCGCGCGCGCCGATCTTGAATGAGCGCTTCGAATCTTTTTCGCGCGAGCGATCGACAACGAAGCCCTTGGTGGTTTGCTCGGGGAGCAAAAAACTTTGATGAGTGCGGCTGAGTGAAACGATCTGGCCGGCGGCGTTGGTGACGATCACTTCGTTGACCACGTATTCGCGATCGCGCTTAAGGTAGCGATCGACGATCACAGCGCGAGTGGTGAGCCGCTCGCCGACTTTCACGGGCGCAAACAGTTGCCATTCCTGGCGCGCGTGCAGATTGCCGTAGATGTTCGGCAGGTACCATTCGAGATTGCGATAAACCGCGCTATGCAAAATCAGCGCGGGCGCGAGCGCATCGCCAAGTGGCGACTGGCCGCGGTACCAAGGATTGTCGTCGCCAGTGCCGGCGATGTATGTCGCGACCAGCGCGGGCGTGATGTCGTACGCGATGCCGCCGAAATCGCGGCCGACAACAACTTCCTTGCGATCGAAAATCTCGGAACTCATTTTTCGTGCTCCGCGCGGCGTCAGCTTTTCTGTTTGGCTTTGATCCGATCGTTGAACTTGGCGGCGTCGATCACGGCGCGGCGATGAGTGCCCGAGCCGATTTGCTCGGTCTCGTCGAAGGCGCGGACGGTGAATTCGAGGCGGCGGCCCTCGGCCTTGGTGAGTTCGGCTTCGGCGCGGACGCGATGGCCGGGCGGAGTCGCCGCCGTGTGGCTGACTTCGATCGACATCCCCACCGAGCTTTCGCCAGGATCGTAGTAGGCGTTGATCGCGTCCATCGCGGCGAGTTCCATCATGCCGATCATGGTCGGCGTGGACATCACGGCTGCGAGTGAGGAATCAAGTTCGCTTGCGAGATCGGCTTTCGCGATTGTTTTCGAGAAGGTGCCTTTGCTACCGACAGGAATTGGTTTCATTTTATTTCACCGGGGGGCGCAATTTCGAAGCGTGATCACTGAGTGCGGCGGAGACCCATCGCGTCGAGCTTCTTCGCGACCCATTCGAGTCGATCGTTGCCCCAGAACGGCTCGCCGTCGACGATGAACGTCGGCACGCCGAACGCGCCGTCGCGCTCGCCCTCGGCGAAAGCGTCTTTCAATTCGCGCGGGCCGTCGTGACTCAAATAGCGATGAAAGGCGTCGGCGTCGAGGTCAACTTCGGTCATCACTTTGGCGAGCGCCGATTCATCTTCGATATTGAGTTCGCGTTTGAAGAAGCGCTCGAAAACGCGGTCGGAGTAGGGACGGAACAGGCCGTGGCGGTCGGCGAAGATGCCGGACATCAGCGAGAGGCGCGAATCGAAAATCTTCTGCGGGCCGCGGATGATGAGGCCGCGCTCATTGGCGAAGCGACGAGCGTCGAGATACAGGTAGCGGACTTTTCGCCACGAGCGCTCGGGCCGCTCCTCGAGTTCGCCGCCGAATGCGCCGCGAACATCGAGCTCGTGCGGGAGGTACCGCAGGCGCACGCGATGCGATTCCATGAGCGCATACGCCGGCGCCATCGCGAGATACGCGAACGGGCTTTTGTAATCGTAATACAGCTTGATCGTGAGCAGCTCGTCAGACATGAAGACGGTTTACCATCATGCGCGGGAAGAGACCAAGGGCGATATCGTCGCTATTGGCTGCCGGCGTTGTGCTTGAGGTAGTCGAGGATCGTTTCGCGATCGTCGGCGGAGAGCGGAGGCAAACCGGCGTTCTGGATTTTCACTTCCATCATGGTGACTTGCGTGTCCCACATCGCGGCGGTGAGTTCGTTGGGATTGTAGGGCGCATGACATTGGCCGCATCGCGCGACGTAAGTTTGCGCGGCCGGGCTCGCACTGTCGGGCAGCCCTTTGGGATGGCATGCGGACAAGATCGACAATGCCAAGATCAGCGTTAAGGTCGCGAAAGCGCTCCGGCTGGAGAATCGCGCGCGGGAAGTTACGGTCTGATCGATCGTCCACCTCATTCGGGAAGTGCACCTCATTCGGGGAGTGTCCTTTTTTTGTCTGACCCATTTGGATAATCTTCTCAGGGCATTGGGGCTAGAGCCCAGGTGCGTATGCGATTCCGCATTAAACACGTAACTCGATACGTTTACGAAAAGCCGGCCTCTCATTCGCACAATGACGTGCGGCTCGCTCCGATTGACGCGCCAGATCAAAAGCGCGTCGCGTTCAGCCTCGATGTCACGCCGCCGGCAGCGATCTCCGAATATCGAGAAATTCTAGGTTCGTTGTAGCGCGCATCGAAGACATGCCATTTGCCGCCGAGATACACTTCGCTGTATGCGTGAAAATCCATCGGCAATCCGGGATCGATGTGTCCGATGTCCGGCAGATGACCGGTGACGTATCGCGCCGGCAGGTTGAGCGCCCGGCAGAGCGCAATGGTGCAATGAGCAAAATCGCGGCACACGCCGTAGCCTCGATCGACAACTTGCGCGGCTGAAATGTCCGGCCTTCCGGAACCGAAGCGATATTCGATGTTGTTATGAACCCAATCCGAGATGGCCTGCACGCGCTCGCCCGCGTCGAAAATACTTCCAAACTTCTCCTGGGCGAATGCAAACAGCCGGTCTGAATCGCAATAGCGGCTGGGTAGAAGATAGCGCAAAAAAGCCGGCTCGAGCGTGGCGACGGACGGAGCGTCGCCGAATTGGTCGCTCTTGTCTGAGTCTGCCGACACTTCTACCAGCGCATCGTGCCGAATCTCATTTAGACCAGTTTCCAGAATCACGCGGTAAGCGATGTTGCCGTCCGCGTCGGCGAAAGGTTCGGACTTCAAAGCGCGGCCGAAGTCGAGATTTTCGTGTCGTATCGGATGGTCGCTATCAAAACGTGGATTAACCAACAGGATAGCCGTGGCCGACGATTCGCATTCAAAATGAATATTGCAACCGACCCGAACCGTGAGCATCCCGCACCTGCAAAACGCGACGCGAACCGCTATCCGGTGTTGCGAACTCGATCGAAAAAATCGGCGAACAATGGAAGATAGAGCGGATGCCGCTCGGGATGATATTGCACCCCGACGGCGAAGGCGTGCGAGCGCAATCGTGCCTGCTCGACTATTCCGTCGCTCGCGGACCAGGCCTCGACCTCAATCCCGTCGGCTAACCGTTCAAGCGCCTGGTGATGCGAGCTGTTCACCGCCCCGAATCGGTGAACCGCCTTCGAGCTATGCCTGAGCGGCTGGATGTTTGCGGTTTCCGCATTGTCATGGTCGGGAATGTCGATATGCAAGGTCCCGCCCATCGCGACATTGAGCACTTGCAGTCCGCGACAGATCGCGAGGATCGGCTTGCCCGACAGAAGCATCTCGCCGACCGCCTTGAACTCCCACTCGTCGCGCTCGCAGTCAGTATCGACAATCAACGAAGGCTCGGCGATCGCCTGGCGGAGAAAGCCGGGCGAGATGTCGCCGCCGCCGCTCAGCAGCAACGCATCCATTTGGCCCAGCTCGACCGGATGCGATCGAGCGTTATGTACCGTCAAATCTGGATAGCGGCTGAAGATGAGCGTGAACCAGTGTTCGTCGCATTTTCGAATCCACGTCGCGATACTCGGCATTTCTAACCCGTCTGGAAACCTCAATCGCAGCAACGGTCGCGTCGATGCCTCGATCGCGCGACCAACGTTCGCGCTTGAGATTACGGATGCCCGGCGATTGTCGCAACTTCGACCGGTGCTACCGACCTTGCCCGGCAGTGCCTGCGGGTGCGATACAAATATTAGACAAGCCTTTACTAAACATCAGGAGGAACTCTGATGGCTGGTTTGCGCGTTATCTCCGCCGACTCGCATATGATGGAACCCGCTGATCTCTGGACCGAGCGTCTGGATAATCAATTCAGGGATAGAGCGCCGAAGGTAGTCAAGAACGAGCGGGGTGCGGGTTACCTGTTTATCGCTCCTGGCGTGCGACCCTTTCCGGTCGCGGGCGGCTTCGGTATCGGCAAGAGTGGCGAAGAACTCAAGGAACATCTGAAGAAGGGCTACGAGGCGGCGCGGCCCAGCGGATGGGATCCGGTCGAGCGCCTCAAGGATCAGGACATCGACGGCGTCGAGGCGGAGGTTATCTACACGACTCTCGGCATGCCGCTGTTCGGGTTGGACGACGACGAACTGCGGCGCGCATGCTTCGGCGTGTACAACGACTGGGTCGCGGAATTCCGATCGCACTGCCCCAGTCGGCTTCATCCGGTCGCGCTCATCTCGCTGGACGACATTCCGCTGGCGGTCAAGGAACTCGAACGATGCGCGAAGATGGGGCTGAAGGGCGCGATGATCTGGGGCGTGCCGCCCGAGGACAAGCCCTATTTCAGTGAAGTGTACGATCCATTCTGGACACTCGCACAGGAGACGAAGACGCCGCTTTCGCTGCACGTAATCACGCAGCGGGATCAGAAAGGCAAGAGCAAGGAGGGCGCGAACAAGGAAGGTTCCGGCGGCGTGACCTTAGGCGGCGTGAAGATGCTGCTTGGGACGATGCAACCGGTTTACCAGGTGCAGCGCACGCTTTCGAGTTTCATTTTCGGCAAAGTGTTCGAGCGTTTCCCGGGACTGCGGATCGTCTCGGCGGAAAACGACAGCGGCTGGATCGCGCACTTCATGTATCGGATGGATCATATGTACGGCAAGTTCGGTACGATGAACGAAGTCACCAAGCTCAAGCTGAAGCCGTCCGAATACGTTCGGCAAAACGTCTGGGCGACTTTCCAGGACGACATGATCGGGCCGATGATGCATGCGTACTTCGGCGCGGACAACTTCATGTGGGCGTCGGATTTTCCGCATACCGACTCGACCTGGCCTAACTCGCTCAAGGTGATCGAGCAGGATTTCGAGGGCGTGCCGGCGGACGTCAAGCGCAAGATCGTGTTCGAGAACGCCGCGAAGCTTTACAACATCGAGTTGAACTGAGACGGCGGAACCAACCCGGCATGCGATTTCGCATCGGGCAGTGGTGCGGGATCGCATGCGGGAGCGGTCCACACAGACACCCGGCAGAGTGCGCTGCTATTTGACAATCGCGCGCGAACAGCGAGCTGCGATTTCGGTGCGGAGCGAAGCGATCAGCGCGAGGCGATCGTTTTCTTCGAGCGATACCTTCTGCTCGGATTCGGCGCGCATCCAGATCGGGCCGCGGCGGAGTTCATCGGTTTCGTAGCGCGGCAGCAGATGCCAGTGGACGTGCGGCTCCGAGTTGCCGAGGCATTCGTAGTTCATTTTCCACGGCGTGACCACGGCGGCGATCGCTTCGGCGACGAGCCGGACTTCGTCGAACAGGACGCGCGCGTCTTCGGCGGTCATCAGGTACAACTCGGTCGCGTGGATTTTCGAGAGCAGCACGCAGTAGCCGCGGTAGTATTGGCGATCGCCGAGGATGACGTAGCATCCGGGCAGCTCTGCGATGTGGTCGTGGAAATTCCCGGCCTTGATGCGATCGATGATCGCGCAGATGCCGCAGTTCGCGGTCGTCGCGTTGTCGGGCGTCATGGCGTTGCTCCGATGGTTGGCTCAGGCACTTGCACCAGCTTGATGCGTGCGGGCTTTAGCAATTCGGCGACGGTTTCGAGTTTGTATTCGCGCCCGTAAAAAACCGTGCGGACGCCGGTGTTGATCAGCACTTTCAGGCAATGGATGCAGGGCGTGTGCGTGACGTAGATGTCGGCATCGCGGATCGCGGCGCCGTTGCGGGCGGCCTGCGAGATCGCGTTTATCTCGGCGTGAATCGTGCGGTAGCAATTCTGCTCGAGGCCGCCGTCGGGCGTGCGCGATTCGTAAATGAGGCATCCCACTTCGGTGCAATGCGGCATGCCGGCGGGTGAACCATTGTAGCCGGTCGCAAGGATGCTGCGATCGCGAACGATCATGGCGCCGACTTTCGCGCGCAAACAGGTCGAACGTTCGGCGACCTCGCGCGTGATGGTCATGAAGTATTGATCCCAGCTCGGGCGCGGCGGCTGGGCCGGAGCGGTTTTAATGATATCAGCCAACGTAACGTCCCCCGTCACTGCTGCGCGAGATCGCGGTTGAACGAATCGGCATTTTTATCAGATGCGCCAGCGGTGGAGCATCTGATCGTGGTGCGGCGCCGGCGATATCACCTCTACCGCACGGCCGTTGTTCGGACTCTGATGCGGATTTTCTTCGGGCAGACTCAGTGAAATCGGCACCGGGCTGAAGGTGACGATGAAAAGTGCGATCGTTGCCCACGCGGCAATCGCGCGGCGCGAGTTGAGCGGCGTGTCGCGATCGACGGTCGAAGGATGACCGACGCCAAGCGCGACCGAGAGGATCGCCCATAGCATCCATCCCCACCAGGGGCTGCGTCCGAGTGCGAGCGGCACCAGCACCAGCAGCAGCAGCGTGATCACAAACAGTATCGAGATGGTGCGATGACGGCGCGGAAAGAGCGCATACGTGACGTGGCCGCCGTCCAGTTGGCCGACCGGCAGCAGGTTGATCGAAGTGACGAGCAGCCCGAGCCATCCTGCGAAGGCGGCCGGATGCAGGCTGACGTTGACCGCGGTCGGATCCACGCCAAGCACCAGGCGTGAGAGGCCGAGGAAGAGCAGCGAGTTGCCGAGTTCGAGACCGCCTTGTGACTTGCTGAGCGGCGTCACGTCGGAGAGATAGAGGCCGATGATGACGGCGGGAATCGCGACCAGCACGCCCGCCCATGGACCGGCCGCGCCAATGTCGAACATCACGCGGCGGCTGCGCGGATTGGATTTCAGTCGAATGAAAGCGCCGAACGTACCGATGATAAAAGGGGCCGGCGGCGCCGGAATGAAATACGGCAGCGTCGTATCGACTTGATGATAGCGCGCGGTCAGATAGTGACCCATCTCATGCGCGAGCAGGATCGTCATAAGCGGAATCGAGAAGGTCAGCCCGGCGCCGAGTGCGGTGAGAGTCGCGAACGGATGTCCGAAAAATGCGGTCACGGTAAGAATCGGGTGAAGCAGCATCGCAAGCGTCAGGTCGAAGGGATGCGCCAGCATGAAGTCTTCGCCGGCCATCATCGCACCCGCCATCGTGGTGGTCAGCAGAGTCAGAACGAAGAGCACCGCGTTCAGCGGCGGGATGCGCGAACGCCCAGCGGCCTCCGCCGGCTGAGACGCAGAGTAGCGCGGGATTTCAGTCAGGACGGCGGGCGATCGTTTCTGTGCAGCGGATTCGTCCATCGGTTAATTGCGCTTGGCGGATGCGGTCAAAGTCACGGCAGTACCGGGGCCGGCGGCGAAATGCTGCGCGGCATTACCGTCGCGAACCGCGATTTCCAGCAGACCGAAGCTACCTAATGTTGCGAGAGAAACACCTTTGGGCGCGAGCGCATAGGCGTCGAGTATTTTCGTCACGCCGCGACCGATCCTAACTGAAACTGTTTGGAGGGGGAAGCAAGAAGCGAAACGCTCGACCGTTTCACGATCGATATTGGTGATCAAATTCCCATAGCTATCCACATAGATGACCTCGCCACTCAGTCGCGAGGCGGATTGCACGGGACGCGGCAGTTCGAGCTGCACGATCGATTTAAGCGGAGTCCCAAGCGTCGTGAGACGGGCGCCGCGCCAAATGTGCGCACTGGCGGGCGCGAAAATATCGCGGCCGTGAAAGGTCGCGCTGACGCGCGGGAGTCGATGCCGCTCGGACGTGAGTCGCACAGCGCGCGTGATAACGGCAGCCCTGGCCGCGAGCGACAGCAAGCCATTGTCGGGACCGACGAAGCGCGCGCCGGCGCGAGTCTCGAGCGCGATCGGAGCGCGGCTGGTACCGACGCCGGGATCGACTACCGCGAGGAACACCGTGCGCGGCGGGAAGAATCGCCAGCTCTCGGCGAGCGCAATCGCGCCGGCGGCGATGGACTGAGGTGGGATGCCGTGCGTGAGATCGATGATCGATGCGTCCGGAGCGATCGTCGAGATCACTCCCTTCATCACGCCGGCGTAATGATCGCGATAGCCGAAATCGGTGAGGAGGGCGATCGGAAAGCGGTTACGATTGCGCGGCGGCATTGCGCCAATAGAACGCGAAATGCCGTTCCAGCGCAAATTTACGCGACAATCGCCGCGGGCGAAAACGTTACCTCTTCAGTTTACGATTCGAAACGAACGCGCGTGGTTCCGCCGAACCGGCTCTTCAGCCACATCACGACGCTGACGGCGTCGGCAGTGTCCGCCCACGGCAACGTCTTCCACTGATCGCTAATCGTCGCCATCGTCCACGCGTGAACAGTCTCGTCGCGTTTGAGTCGAATTATATCTGAGGGTTCCAGGTTGAAGGCTTCCATTGTTCGTACTCCGGTAGCGGTAATTTCCGGTTCCAAGTCGGTTGCCCGTCTAAAAGGGCTTCTAGAGGAGACCGAGCATTGACTGTGCCAACTGCCGAGCTAAGCGGCAGGCCGATTTGTCGTATTTCATGTCCCCGAATAATGCGGCGACACGGCGCGATTTACTGAATCCACCACGGATGCTCGCCCGAGGACGAGATTGCTCACAAAAACCCGGCCAATTCATTAGCATTCTCAAATTACCGACGTTGGCATCGCAGTTGCGATACCCGCCGAGTGTGGAGTGTCAAACGGATCAAATCGCAACAACCTCTGTTGCTGCAATGAAACTCATGCGGCGCGATCTAATCGAAGGGTTGTTGCACGCGGGATTTCCCGAGAGCGCCGTGCGGGTGATTCGAAGGACGCCGTTCAATGGCGTGCATGCGGATCGCCGGAATCGCGCGGCGCGTCTCGTTTCTTCAGGTCTGTCGCAGCAAACAGCGAGTTGACCCAATGAGTACCGAGTTGCCAATCGATTTGATGCACGACGATGGTCGCGTCGATGATGCCGGCGAAATTGCGGCCGCGCGACGATTCGACTGCGTCGGCGGTGAATTCACCGGACGAGAGTATCCACAATCTTCGACCGCGCCAGTGCTGCCGACGTTGATCGCGGACGACCTGCTCGAATACTACGGCTACATATTCTGTCGCGGCGGATTTCGCGATCTGAAGATGACCTTTGAGCAATTTTTACTGGTCATTTATCTCGTCAGATCGAGCGGCTTGCAAATAGCTAATAAGCATTACAGTGGCAAAGAACTGAGAATAGTCGGTTGAGTATATTTGCGACGACGATTCGCACTACCAGGATGGTATCGAACAATGAAAGAAGCAAAATCGAATGCAACGCGAGTCGCCGTCATTAGCGAACTTTTAGCGCGGGCTCGCGACTACGAAGCGGCGCTGTTGTTCAAGCTGGACGAGATGCGGCCGGTGGAGTCGGACAACAATCGCGGTGATGAAATGGACGTCGCGCGCGGGCTGGCCGACGCGGACACGGTTGCGCGCCTCAGTGCCCATCGCAGGATGAGCATCGCGGCGATCGAGGAGGCGTTCGAGCGGTTGAAGGCTGGACGCTACGGAATCTGCGCCGAGTGCGCAGTCGAAATTTCGATCACGCGCTTGAAGGCGCTGCCGTTCGCGACCCATTGCGTCGATTGTCAGCATGAGCGGGAAACCAGGCGCCGTGAATTCAATGCCGGCGGTGCGTCGCTGGGATCGTAAGCATAGTCAGTCGCGCGGGGGCACTGATACGTAGCGATTGCCGCGCTCGTGAAACCGCCATAGCCTGGCGGCCCATTCCCCCGCGTACTCGACGTTGATCCGCGCCGAGCGTCCGACCGGGCCAACCGGAAGATCGGAATGCTCGAGGAATAGCTGGTCGCCGCAAAGATCCCGACCGTAATCATCTCCGGTAATAGCCAGTGCTTGAGTCAGTTTCCCGGGTCCATTAGTCAGTTCGCGCGAGTCGGCGGGTTTGCCGCGCCGTCGCGCCATCAAGTTGAGGCCGCGGAGCGGCTCGAGCGCTCGGATTAAGACGGCGTGCGGATTTCCCGCTGCTCCCACCACCAGGTTCATCGCCCAACTGATTCCATAGAGTCGAAAAACGTAGGCGTGGCCCGGTGGACCGTACATCGCGGCGGTGCGCTTGGTCAGTCCGCGCGAGCTATGCGCGGCGAGATCGCGCGGACCGCGGTAAGCTTCGGCCTCGACGATGCGGCCCGCGGTTTCTCCTTCGGCGGTGCGATGAACGAGGATTTTACCGATGCAATCGCGCGCGACGACCAGCACCGAGCGGTCGTAGAAGTCGCGCGTGATTTTCATCGGGACGATTCAGGAATCATCAAGAGGCCGCAGGATCGAAAAAGTCCGATAGCTCAGACCTAGGCAGTCGAAGGAGCCGCTGCGCCCGCTGCGACGACGCGCGATCGCTCTTCGTCGAGCGGCAAGCAGGCAAGGATCGCGATGGCGCAGACCACGGAGATCGCGATGAAGCTCAAGATCGCGAACGAGTAGCTGCCGGTGACATCGTAGATTCGTCCGGTCAGGATCGGTCCGGCGGCAAATCCGATCGTCGCGAAGATGCCGGTGATGCCCATGATCGAGCCGAGACGGCGCACGCCAAGCGACTCGACGATGACCAGCGGAGCCAACACGCCGACTGCGCCGAGTGCGATTCCAAAGATGACGACGAAGCCGGCGAGCGCGGTTCCATGCGCGGCCGCCAGCATCAGGATCATCCCGGCCACCCACACGATGAAAAGTCCAGCCAGCGAATTGCGCGCCCCGATCCGATCGACCAACGGACCGATCGCGAGCGTGCCGACCGTCACAAAGATGAAAAAGACACCGAGCACTTCCGCCGACCCGCCCGGCGTATAGCCGACACCGATTAGATACGCGACGAAGTGCGCGCCGATCCCGGTGCTCACGACCGACGACAAAAGTTGCACCGCCGCGATCAGCCACAGCGAGCGGGTGCGGAACGCCTCGCGAAGTTCGAGGCCGGGAATTTCGGGCAACGGGCTGACTTCAGATGGATCGGGGACACGCGGCTGGTCCTCTGGATGGGTTCGCACCGCGAGGAGCAACAGCGGGGCCGCGATGACGAGCATCGGCAGCCCCATCGCAACGTAACCCGCGCGCCATCCGCCGAACGCAATCGCGCGGCTGGCGAGCACGGTCATCGCGGTGCCGCCGAGTGACGCGCCGGCGAAACTGATCCCGAGCGCGGTGCCGCGGCGTCCGCCAAACCAGTTCGCGATCACCAGCGAGGTCGGGATCACGGTCGAGGCGGTGATGCCAGCGCCGATCACAATGTTGATCAGCACAAACTCGAAAAAGAAATTCGCGCGGCTGAGAGCGATCAGGCCGAGCGCGGTCGCCATCACGCCGCCGACCATTATTTTGCGGGCGTCGATCTTGTCGAGCATCCAGCCGACGATTGGACCGCTCGCACCGGCGGCGAGTGCGGCCGCGGCGCCGAGCGTCGAGACTTTGGCGCGACTCCATCCGTAGGCTTTGATCAGAGCCGGAAGAAATACCGCGGCGGCATTAACCGAGCCGCCCCACACCAGGAACATCGTGACGAACAACGCGGCCACGACATACCATCCCTGTTTTTCCCGTTGCGACATCAACCCCTCGAATCGGATTGCCTAGTTCAGCAGCTTCTTTTACGACTGCGCAAGAAACAAATACACCCACTTGGGCGCGTCAAGAACTATCTCATCGATCAGGAAGCGAGATCGAATTGACTGGCGGGAAAAACTTCTATATTGACGCGCATCGACAACGCGCGAACACTCGCACCAACACGACGCCCGCTCCGCCGCATGCGTGACTCGATCAGCGAGACTACACGGCGACCGATATCGGGCAAAACTAAACTGGGGGTTCATCATATAGATGTTAAGAAATCGACTGGCAGTGTTGGCCGCAAGTGTTGCGTTGATTGCGAGTATCGCGGCGCGCGCGCAGGCGGCGGGATATCTGCAGACCAACCTGGTGTCGGACGGCGTGGTGCCCGCGGTCACGACCGATCCGACGCTCAAGAATCCGTGGGGGATCGCGTTTTTCCCGGGACAGAGCCCGTTCTGGGTCAACGACAACAATTCGGGATTGTCGGCGCTCTACAATGGCGATGGAACAATTTTCACGGCGCTGCCGAGCGTGATTATTCCCTCACCCTCCACCGCAACCGGCGGCACCCCGACCGGCATCGTGGCGAATACTTCTGCCGGTAGCGGCGCTTTCCCGATCGGCACTTCGGGACCAGCGCTGTTTATTTTTGCGACCGAGGACGGAACGATCGAGGCCTGGAATCTGGCGATCATGAACCCCGGCAGCGCCGTGATCATGGTCGATAACTCGAGCCCCAAGAAGAAGAAAGGCGCGGTGTACAAGGGCCTCGCGCTCGGGATGACGGCAAGCTCGCAGCCGCAGCTTTATGCGACCAACTTTCGCACCGGCAAGATCGACGTGTTCGATATGAACTTCAACCCGGTCAAGCTGAAGAAGCGGGCGTTTCGCGATCGCACAATCCCCGATAGTTTCGCGCCCTTTGGCATCCAGAATATCGGCGGGAATTTGTGGGTCACCTATGCGAAGCGGAATGGCGCCAAGCATGACCCGGTGTCCGGGCCGCGACGCGGGTTCGTCGATGTGTTCGACGGTGACGGCAATTTGATGCAGATATTCGCGCGCCGGGGGGCTCTTAATTCGCCGTGGGGAGTCGCGTTGGCGCCGTCAACCTTCGGCACGTTCATGAATGACATCCTGATTGGGAATTTTGGCGACGGCGCGATCAATGCTTTCGATCCGACCAGCGGCAGTTTCCTTGGAGCGGTGTCGGATTCCATGGGCAATCCGATCGTGATCGATGGACTCTGGACGGTGACGTTTGGCGGCGCGCTCGGCTCGTCGGTCGATACGCTGTACTTCAGCGCAGGACCAAATCATGAGGCGGACGGAATTTTCGGCACGATAACGCCAAACTAGGCCGCTGATCATTCGGGCGGAGAGGCGTGCGCGCGCCGAGGAGGTACGCCTCTCCGCTTTTCTTGCAAATTTTTTTCGAGGCCGAAAGGGCACTCATCGAGTCGCGCGCTGGTGCAAATCGGCGTGCGATTTGACAGTACTCCGATTTGCAACTTAGACTGAATGAAGAGAGCGGGTGTAATTCAGTGGTAGAATGCCAGCTTCCCAAGCTAGATGTCGCGGGTTCGACCCCCGCCGCCCGCTCCAGCTTTTCAACGGGAGCAATCGATCTGACTCGCGACCTATCGAGGCTCTCCTCCGTCACATGTCGAGCGGCAATTCGAGGAACTCGTGGTAGATAAAATCGCGATGCGTCAGCAATTCGGGCGCGAGCGCTTCGCGCACGATCGGATCGGTGCAGTGGTAGCCGCGGCGAAATCCCGGAGCCATCTTGCATAACTCGTCGGGCAGCGGATCGACGAGTGCCGCGAACGCAGCCCAATAGATATCGAGTGCGGAGAGCGCGCTGCCGATCAGAAAGCGTGAGCCTCGCGAATTCTGATTCTTGAGCTGAATACTGAGGCGCTTAAGAATCGCGGCTACACGATGCGGCGCTGCATCGGCCAGTTCCGCCGCGTAGCCGTATTTGTTGCCAAGGAATTCCGACGGCTTCCGCGCCTGCTCGGGCGCTTTGGGACTGGTCAAAGTGGCGTGAATCAGCATCAGGCGCCGCTGCCATCCGAAGCCATTTTCACCGCATAGTTCGTTGGCAAGACCGAACATCAGGAGGCGATCGTCGATGGCGTCGGGAATCAGCGGAGGCGTGGGCGCGAGGCGCTCGGCGAGGTAGAGCTGATCGATCCAGAGGCTGCGCGGTCGTTCATCGTTGAAGACGAAAACCGGCGCGGTGGTTTGCGCGGTCCATCGCAGCAACGGCAGGTTCTCGCCGGCGAGTTCCTGACGCACTTTCACGTAAGGGACTTTCTTGACGTAGAGGATTCCTTTGGCGGCCTCGCTCCACGGACCGGGAACCCCGGGTGATAGCACGACCCGCAAACCGGACATCGCGGCGGCCTGCTCGACTTCGATGTAACTCGCCATCGCTTTTTTCTCCCGTGCAATTGCGCCGAACTACAAAAGGCGCGCCTCGCCCTACCCCGCCGTGATTGCCTCCACGTCCGCGATCGTCTTCGGCGTCGACGCCGTCATCACCTCGTGCCCATCCGCCGTCACCAGCACGTCGTCCTCGATCCTTATCCCGATGCCGCAAAAACTCTCGGGCACGGTGTCATCTTCGCGATCGATATACAGCCCCGGCTCGACCGTCAGCACCATCCCTGGCTCGAGCATCCGCGACGCGCCGGCGACGCGATACAGGCCCACGTCATGCACGTCCATCCCGAGCCAGTGACTCGTGCGATGCATATAAAAGCGCCGATAGGTGCCTTTCTCGATGATCTCGTCGGCCGACCCCTGCAAAATTCCGAGCGTGCGCATCCCATCTACTAGAACTTTGACCGCCGCTTCGTGCGGGTCCTCGAAGCGCGCTCCCGGCTTGATCACGTCGATCGCGCTTAGCTGCGCGTCGAGCACGACTTGATAGAGGTCGCGCTGCAGCGGCGTGAACTTCGCGCCGATCGGAGAGGTGCGCGTGATGTCGGCCGCGTAAAAATCGTATTCCGCACCCGCATCGATCAGCAGCAGCTCGCCCGAGCGCATCTCGCGATCATTGTTGATGTAATGCAGCGTCGCCGCGTTCGGCCCCGACGCGATGATCGACGGATAACTCGGACCGGTCGCGCCCTTCGAGCGAAAGGTATAATCGACCTCCGCCTCGATCTGCCATTCCTTCATCCCGCCGCGCGCTTTCATCATCGCTCGCCGATGCGCCTCGCCGGAAATTTCCATCGCGCGCCGCATCGCCGCAAGCTCGGCCTCTTCCTTCATCAACCGCGCCTCGTGAATCAGGTCGCGCGGATCGATCAGCACCGACGGTCCCACGCCGAGCCGCGGACGCATCGCCTGCGCCCAGCGCACCATCTTGAGCACCCGCTCGTCGAGCTTTTCGTTGAGTCCGAGCGGATAATGCACGCGCTCGCTTTTTTCCAGATAGCGCGGCAGAACTTTTTCCAGCTCGTCGATCACGTAGGCCTTGTCGGCGCCATAATCGATCATCGCGCCTTCGATTCCGGCACGCCGCCCGGTCCACGTCTCGCGCTCGCGATCGCGCGGCCGGACGAACATCGCGAATTCTCCGTCCGGATGCCCCGGCGAAAATACGGCGACCGATTCCGGCTCGACAAATCCAGTCAGGTAATAGAAATCGCTATCCTGCCGATAGATGAATTCGACGTCGCCTGAGCGGATTGCGACTGGCGCGCTGGGCAGGATTGCGGTTGCGCCCGGCGCGATCTGCGTCATGAACTGCTTGCGCCGCGCCTTGAAACTTTCGGCTTTTCCGTCGAGGCTCATGGTTTAATGATTACGCCACGCCGCGAACTTGTATGCCAGTCCCAGCACGGGTCCAATGGCAGGTAAGCGTTTAGACAGATCGCGCATTTTGCCCTTCTGGTTGGCGATCGATATCCTGCAACCGTTCTCGTGGCATTTAAGCAGACACCTCTGATCGCGCAGTATCTTAGCGTCAAGCAACGCGTTCCCGACGCGATCCTGTTTTTTCGCCTCGGCGATTTCTACGAGATGTTTTTCGAGGATGCCGAAGTCGGCGCCCGCGTGCTCGACATCCAGTTGACGTCGCGCTCGAAAGACGGCGTGCCGCTGTGCGGCGTCCCCTATCATTCCGCGGAACCATATATCGCCAAGCTGCTGAAGGCAGGACACAAAGTCGCCATCTGCGAGCAAGGTCCGGCCGATGGCAAATCTGGCAAGCTGATGCCGCGGCAAATCGTGCGCGTGATCACGCCCGGCACGGTCGGCGAAGAGATGGTGCTGACGGCGGCGGAAAAGAGCTACCTGGTCGCGATTGCGCGCGCTGAGACTGGATTTGCCTTGGCGGCACTCGACGTCTCGACCGGGGAATTTCTCGCCACGCAAATCCGCGATGCGGCAACGCTGTGCGAGGAGATCGCGCGAATCGCGCCGCGCGAAATTATCGTCGCCGAGGAGGACAGCGCGATCGCGGCGACGCTTCGAGAAGTCGATTGCGCGCTGACTGCGCTCGATTTTCAGACGTTCACGACCGAGCGTGCGTCCGAGGCCATCGCGACGCGCTTCGGAGATCGTGCCGCCGACTTCGACGCATCGATCGTATTCGCTGCGGGACTCGCGTTGCTCTACGTCGAAGAGACCTTCGGCCGCGACCTCGCGCACATCGCGATACCGCGTCTGTATGAGACTGCGCAATACATGCTGGTCGATGAGACCTCGCGGCGGCATCTCGAGCTGGTCGCCTCGAGCGACGGCTCGCGCAAAGGATCGCTGCTGTCGATTCTCGACGAAACGATGACCGCGGTTGGCGCGCGCACGCTGGCCAACTGGATCGTCTATCCCCTGCTCTCGCTCGAACACATTCAGCGGCGTCACGATGCGGTCGAGGAGCTGTTCGATGCGGACCTCGGCGGGTCGATCGCGGACGCATTGAAGCGCATCGGCGATCTCGAGCGGCTGGCGGGACGCATTGGCAGCATGCGGGCGTCGCCGCGGGACTGTCAGCGGCTCGGCGAAGCGCTGCGCGCAGTCGAGATGCTCAAAGATTCGATCACTGCTTTCAAGAGTCAGCAAATGCGCGCCCTGGGCGATCGAATCTCGCCCGCGCCCGAACTGGTCGCGCAAATCGCGGCTACACTCGCCGACGATCCGCCGATCAATCCGCGCGAAGGCAACGTGATCAGGCCGGGGCTTAGCGCCGAAGTCGATGAACTCCGCGGCCTCGCCTCGGGCGCGCGCGGCGCGGTCGCCAAACTGGAAGCGTCGGAGCGCGAGCGAACCGGAATCTCATCGCTGAAAGTCCGCTACAACAATGTCTTCGGCTATTACATCGAGGTAACGAAGGCGCATCTGGAGCGCGCGCCGGCTGACTACGAGCGCAAGCAGACGCTGGCCGGCGCCGAGCGCTTCACGACGCCGGCGCTCAAGGAGTTCGAACGCAAGATCCTGAGCGCCGAGTCGGGCCTCAAAGAACTCGAACTGCAACTTTTCACAAAACTGCTGCGTGATTTGCAATCGCATAGCGCGGCGATTCTCGAAACGGCGCGCGCCGTCGGTGAATTCGATGCGATCATGTCGCTCGCGAAAGTCGCACGACGACGCGGCTACGTGCGGCCGACAATCAATACCAGCCTGCGGATTCGCGTCCGTGACGGACGCCATCCGGTGCTCGAAACCGGGATGCGCTCCGGCGAGTTCGTGCCCAACGATCTCGACGCCGACCCCGACACGCGCCAGCTCCTGCTCATCACCGGGCCGAACATGGCTGGCAAGTCGACCTATCTCAGGCAGGTTGCGTTGATCGCGATCATGGCGCAAATCGGCAGCTTCGTGCCCGCCGCCGAAGCGACGATCGGCCTGATCGATCGCGTGCTCACGCGAATCGGTGCGCGCGACGAACTACGCCGCGGCGAATCGACCTTCATGGTCGAGATGAGCGAGACCGCGCGCCTGCTGCAAGGCCTCACCGAGCGGAGCCTGCTGCTGCTCGACGAAGTAGGACGCGGCACCAGCACCTTCGACGGACTCGCGATCGCCTGGGCGGTCGCCGAATATCTGCACGATCAGACGCGCGCGAAAGTTTTGTTCGCGACGCATTTCCATGAGCTGACCGACCTCGCGCGCGAGCGTCCGCGGGTGAAAAATCTCAGCATGGCGGTGCGCGAATGGGCCGGCGAGGTGCTCTTTCTGCGCCGCGTGATCGAGCAGCCGGCCTCGCGCAGCTACGGAATCGAGGTAGCGCGGCTCGCGGGCTTGCCGCAATCAATCATCGCGCGGGCGCGTGAGATCCTGGTCAATCTCGAATCGAGCGAGCTCGACGAAGCAGGGATGCCGCGGCTTGCGCGCAATCGGCGGGCGGAGAAGCCGGCGCCGCAATTGGGCCTGTTCACGCCGCGCGAAAGTCGCGCGATGGATGAACTGCGGGCGCTCGAAGTCGAGCACATGACGCCGATGGACGCGCTCAACGCGCTCGCTCGTATCGTCGCGCGCCTGAAAGAGGAATCGTAAGCGATTAGGGGAGCGTGGCGGCTGGCCGCTCGGACCGCTATTGTTTGAAGTGGGAGCGGAAGTGGTTGATGCGGCATTGGACGGTGTTCGCGATCGGTGCGACGGCGATTGCCGCGTTGAGTCTGCCCGTTCTCGCCAGCCTTAACGCCCCGATTCTGAGTTCGGCAAAAATCGAGCATCAGGGAACAACGCTCGAACTTCATTTCAAGTTTCAGGGCGCTACTCCGCCGCTGCGCTTGAGCGCGCATGGCAGCGAGCTCTGGATCGATCTGGGTCGCACGCAAATCGAGATCCCGCCGCGGCCCCTTTTTGGATATGAAGCGCCGCCGGTCGTAAGCGTTCGAGTGATCGACGCTGGCGGCGGCAGTTCGCGCATCATCGTCGCGGTCGAAGGCAAGGCGGATTATGCGATCGCGGCGCTCAAGCACGAGATCGTGCTGCGCGTCGCGCCGGCAGGTTCGAATCCGAATATCGCCGCACCCATTCTGGTGCACGAAGACGCGCCGCGCCCGGCCGCGATCTCGCGCGCCGCGATGAACGTGACGCGAGCGAGCAAACGTATCGCGTCGGCATCGCCGATCACACCCGAACTTCGTTACAACGGTCCCGAGATCGTTCGGCCGCGACCGCCCGACCCGGTTCTGGCAGCGCTACAGACGCCGAGCGAATCCGATTCGCAGGCGTCAACCGTCATCGAACAACCGCTGGTGATAATCGATCCGGGGCATGGCGGCTTCGATCCGGGCACTCAATCGGCGGCCGGCGTCGTGGAGAAGGATCTCGCGCTGCAGATTTCACGCGCATTGAAGACGGCGCTCGAGGCGCGCGGAATCCGTGCTGAACTTACGCGCTCGACCGATGTTTTCATCAGCCTGCCCGAACGCACTCGTATCGCGAATAATGCGAACGCGGATCTGTTCGTCTCGATTCATCTCAATTCGAGTCCGAACATCGAGACCACAGGGATCGAAGTTTACTACCTGAACAACACCACCGACCACGCGACGATTCGGCTGGCTCGAATCGAGAATGGCGGCGCGCGAGGCTATGGCGCACCCGACGGCGCCAACTTAAACTACATCCTGACCGACCTGCGCCAGAACTATAAGGCGTCTGAGACGGCCGCTGTAGCAAGGATGATCGACGCGCAAACGGTCGCAGACCTCGACGCCGGACTTGGGATAAACGTGAACGCGCTCGGAGCCAAGATGGGACCATTCTATGTGCTGGTCGGCGCGCACATGCCGTCGGTGCTGGTGGAATGCGGATTCCTGTCGAACTCCGGTGAGGCCACGCGGCTGGCGTCGGCGCAGTATGAGGAAATCCTGGCCGGCGGTATCGCGGCCGCAATCGTGCACTACTTCAAGGCCGACATCGCCTTGGGAAATCTGTGAGTTCCGTCATTGAGGCAACGCTCGCAGCGAGTGCTGAAGCGAAGGCGCGATCGCCGCGCGGCGCCGACGCGTTGTTCGAGCACTTCGCCGCAACCAAGGCGCCGGGCATCGTCGCGCGCGGGTATCTCGATTCAGTCCGCGCCGAACTCGCCGAGCGGCATTTCGCGGGAGCGAGCGGCGGGGAAATCGTCTCCGGCATGACTGCGGCTATGGACGATTTGGTGCGCGCGCTTTATCGCTACGCCGACGCCGATCATGGCCGGCGTTTTTCCAAGCTCAATCAGAAGCTCACGGTGGTCGCGCGCGGCGGATACGGGCGCGCCGAGATGAATCCGCAATCGGACGTCGATCTGCTCTTCCTGCACGATTACAAGCGCGGCCCCTACGCGGAAATCGTCACCGAGATCATCCTGCACGCGCTGTGGGACGCGGGCCTAACGGTCGGACACGGCGTGCGCACGGCCAAGGAATGTGTCCGGCTCGCGAACGAGGACCTGAAGGAAAAGACCGCGATCCTCGACGCGCGATTTCTTTGTGGCGATGAAAAACTCTCCGCGGATCTCGACAAACTTCTGATCGCGGAAGTGCTGAATCGCAATCAGGACAAGTTTTTCACGGCCAAGCTCGAAGAGAGCCGCCAGCGTCACGCGCAGTATGGCGATTCGATTTATCTGCTCGAGCCGCAAATCAAGGAAGGCGAAGGCGGGCTCCGCGATCTGCACACCGCGATGTGGCTGGCGAAGGTCAAGTATAAAGTTCATGCGCTGGAAGAACTGGTGCAGAAGGCGGTCATCACCGAGCCGGAGGCCGGCGAGGTGATCGAAGCGCGCGATTTCTTGTGGCGCGTGCGCAACTCGCTGCATTTCCTGACTGGCCGGCACTTCGATCAGATCACGTTCGAGTTGCAGGAACGAATCGAACCGATGCTCGGGCTGCATCCCGCGCAGGGGGAGACCGCGGGCTCCGGCCTGATGCGCAAGTATTATCAGCACGCGACGACCATCAATCGCTTTGCGGAAGGCCTAATCGCGCGTGTGACCGAAAACAGCCCGGGCGGAAGATTTTTCCGGCGTACACCGACCCGCTTGATTCGTCCCGGCGTAATCGTTCAGCAAAATCTGTTGAGCGTTGCCGATCCCAATCTGTTCAAAGAAGACCCGCTCAACCTGATTACCATTTACTCGGATTGTCAGGCGCAAGGGGTCGGGTTATCGGGGAGCACCTACCAGTTGGTGCGCGACAACCTTTCGCTGATCGACGACAACCTGCGGAGGGATCCGCGCGTCGCCGCGGCGTTGATGAAAATACTATCGGGACGCGAGCGCGTCGCCGCGACGCTCGAGGCGATGCATCTGTCGGGCGTGCTGGGTGCGATTATCCCGGAATTCGGCAATCTCTACGCGCGCGTGCTGCATGACCTTTATCACATCTATACTGTCGACCGGCATTCGCTGGTCGCGGTGCGCGAGCTGGAACGGTTGCGCTCCGGTGAGTTCAAGGAGGCGACGCCGCTGCTGACCGAAGTCGCGCGCGAACTTGATTGCCTGCCGTTGGTGTTCCTCGCGCTGCTGCTGCATGACATCGGCAAGGGACACGGACACGATCATCACGAGCGCGGCGCGAATCTCACCGCGGAAGTTTCACGGCGCCTCGGCCTCGACACCGAAGAGATCGATCTGGTGGTGTTCCTGGTGCGCAATCATCTGATGATGTCGCAGGTCGCGCAGAAGGGCGACCTTGACGATCAGACCACAGTGGACGATTTCGCGCGCCAGGTCGGCTCGATCGATCGGCTGAAGGCGCTGTACCTGCTCACTTATGCCGACATGCGCGCGGTCGCGCCGAAGGTTTACAACAACTGGCGCGACATGTTGCTGAGCGATCTCTACCTGCGGGCGCTCAAGGTGCTCGAGCAAAGCGATCGCGAGGCGGTCGATCCGGCGCGGCGGCTCGCGATCGTGAAATCCAGCGTGCGCGAGAATCTGACCGCGGCCGGCGCTCCCTCGCACGAGGTGAACGCGTTCCTCGACGAGATGCCCGATCGTTATTTCTTTACCGCGCCCGAGACCGACATCCCGCTCCATTTCGAGTTGATGCGCGCACTGGACGACCAACCGCTGGTCAGCCGCATCCGGCACGTTCCCGGACTCGAATTCAGCGAGTTTATCGTCGTTACGCGCGATCAGCCGGGCTTGTTTTCGATGATCGCGGGCGCCATCACGGCCAACAATCTGAACATCCTCTCGGCGCGAATCACCACGCGCACAACGGGAATCGCGATCGACGTGTTCCGCGTCTCGCATCTTATGGGCGCGGGCTCGATGGCGATGGAAGAGGATCGATGGCGGCGCGTCGAGCGCGATCTCGAGCACGTGATTACCGGCCAGGAGGACATCGCGAAACTGGTCGCGGCGGCGCATCACGTGCAGTCGGCCGGTCGCAAGTTCATCCGCCACGTGCCGACCGAAGTGACCGTCGACAATCGCACTTCCGAGCAGTTCACCGTGATCGACGTGTTCACCCAGGACCGCGTCGGACTCTTGTTCGCGATCACGCATGCCCTGTTCAAGCTAGGGCTGTTGATTCATATCGCGCGCATCTCGACCAACGCCGACCAGGCGCTCGACGTTTTCTACGTGAGCGATCGCGACGGGAACAAAATCACCGAAATCGAACGAATGCGTGAACTGAAGGCGAAGCTGGTCGAAAAAATCGAGCTCAATCCCCAGCCCGGAGCCGCGCCGTGATCGTCAGCGACTGGGACGAGATCATCGATCGGCATCTTTCGCGCCAGGCCGTCGAGCGCGGACTGAGTCCGCATTCGATGGAAGCATACGGTCGCGATCTTCGCGATTTCCAGGACTGGTGCCGCGCGAAAAGTCTGCAGCCCGAACACTTCGACGCGTCGGCATTGACGACCTATCTCGAAGCGCTGGCGGATCGGGGGCTGGCGGTGAGTTCGCAGCGCCGGCATCTGGCGAGCCTCCGCGGCTTGGCGCGCCAGCTGGTCGATGAAAAAATCATCGAGCGCGATCCCGCGCCCGCGATCAAGCTGCGGCCGCATCCGCGCAAGCTCCCGCGCACATTGTCGCTCCGAGACATCGAAAATCTGCTCGATGCGATCGACGCGAAGACTGCGCGCGGACTTCGCGATCGCGCGATGCTCGAGCTGGCCTACGGCTGCGGTCTGCGCGTGTCGGAGCTGGTGGGCTTGACGCTTCATCAGGTGAATCTCGATGCGGGTGTGCTCGTGGCATTCGGCAAGGGCAGTAAGGAACGGATGGTCCCGATCGGCGGCGCGGCGATTCGCGCGCTCAAGCGATGGCTCAGCCGGCGCGACGAGATCCTGAATCCGTCCGATGACAATCGGCGCGCGAAAAAAATAATTCCGAAGCGCGTAACTGCGGTGTTCGTGACGCGGCTGGGCCGTGCGATGACGCGGCAAGGATTTTTTAAAGCGCTCAAGGGATGGGCCGCCAACGACCCGCGAACCTCATGGATTAGCCCGCACACGCTGCGGCACTGCTTCGCGACGCATCTGATCGAAGGCGGCGCCGACTTGCGCGCGGTGCAGGAGATGCTCGGTCATAGCGACATCTCGACCACGCAAATCTATACGCATCTATCGAAGAGCCATCTCCGCAAAGTGCATCGCACATTCCATCCGCGAGCAACGCGCGCGAGCGCACACGAGGACACGACCGCTTGAACAACACCGCCGATTTTCTGAGAGAGATTTCCATCTGGGCGGTGCCGACCGTGTTCGCGATCATTCTTCACGAAGTGATGCACGGATTCGTCGCGCTTCAACTTGGCGACGACACGGCTCTGCGCTCCGGCCGCCTCACGCTCAACCCGCTCGCGCATATCGATCTGTTCGGCACGATCATCATGCCCGTGGCGCTGCTGTTCATGCATCTGCCGGTATTCGGCTACGCCAAGCCGGTGCCGGTTAATTTTAGCCGGCTGCGAAATCCTCGCAGCGGGATGCTACTGGTCGCGGCCGCGGGACCGCTCACGAATATCGTACTGGCGGTGGCCAGCTCGATCGGCATGCGAATCGCGATTACCCACGTCACCGGGCCGTGGGGCTCGGCGATCGCGCTGCCGCTTTATTACATGCTGCGCGCCTCGGTGGTGATCAACGTGGTGCTGGCGATTTTCAACTTATTTCCGCTGCTGCCGCTCGACGGAGGGCGCGTGATGGTTTCACTCCTGCCGCTCAAAGCCGCGCGCGCGTTTAGCCAACTCGAGCCGTTCGGCTTCCTCATCCTGCTGGTGCTGCTGTATACAGATTCGGTCGAGAAAGTGATCAACCCGATCATCAATGCGATTGCGCGAGTATTGCTGTGAACGAACAATCCGCACCGCCCAAGTTCGAGAGTGACGGCACGGTCCGCTTCCGGCTCCCGATTTATGAGGGCCCGCTCGATCTGCTGTTGCATCTGTTGAAACGCGCCGAGCTCGATCCGCACGACGTCGCCGCGAGCGTCATCACCGAGCAATACCTCGCCTACCTCGAATTGCTCGATCAACTGAACCTGGATGTGGCCGGCGAGTATCTCGTGATGGCGGCGACGCTGCTGCTTATCAAGTCGTTCGCGATGCTGCCGCATCCCGAGCTGGCCGACACCGAAGAAGCGGAAGACCTGAAGCGCGACCTGGTCGAGCGGCTGCTCGAATATCAGCGCTATCGCGAGGCGGCGGAGAAATTGTCGGAGCGCGCGCTGCTCGGCCGCGATGTATTCCCCACACCGGGCGAGGCGGCGCCGGAGGACGAGAACGCGCGCCGATATACGGTGACGATTTTCGATCTGGTCGAGGCGATGGGCGCGGTTTTGAAGCGCATCGCGGACAAGATTCCGCGCGGAATCGTGCTGCGCGATATTCCGGTGGCGGAGTGCATCCCGCGAATCATGAGCGCGCTCGATCGCGGCGGGCGCATCGAGTTCACCTCGCTGTTCGACGACCTGCACGATCGATCGCTAGTGATCGCGACCTTTATGGCGCTGCTCGAGCTGATTCGGCGCCGCGAAGTGCGAGCCTTCCAGGACGTGCGCTTCGGCCCGATTCTGCTGGATCGCGGAGAGCCGCGCAGCGTAAGTTCCGAGGAGTCCGAGTGGAAGAAGAGCGACTGAAATCAATTCTTGAGAGTCTGCTGTTTGCGGCGGGCGAGCCGGTCTCGCTCGCGCGCTTGGCTGCGGCATTCGACGACATGCCGCGCGCGACGGTGCAGAAAGCGCTGGCCGCGATGGCGGCCAGCTACGCGACCGAAAATCGCGGCATCGTGATCGAGGAAGTCGCCGGCGGCTACCAGATGCGCACGGCGAAAGAGCACGCCAGCTACGTGCGTAAGCTGCTGGCCGCGCGACCGCCGCGACTCAGCCGCCCGCTGATGGAGACGGTCGCGATAATCGCATACCGGCAACCAATCACGCGCCCCGAAATCGAGCAGTTGCGCGGCGTCGATACCGGCGGCGTGCTCGAAACCTTGCTCGAACGACGGCTAATCAAAATCGCAGGGCGCAAGGAAGCGCCCGGCCGCCCGATGCTGTACGCGACCACCGATGAATTCCTCGAGTTGTTTGGCTTGAAGGATCTCGAAGGCCTGCCTGACCTCTCCGAGTTCCGCGAAATCGAGCGCGCCGTCGAACAGGCGAACGTCGGTCCGATCGAAAGCGTCGAGACTCACCCCGAGGATGCGAGCGAAGGCGTGGAACCGGCGCCGCACGAGCAAACCGCTGATTCGGCCGAACCTGCCGAAGCAAACAATCCCTCAACTTCGCCATCATCAGACGAAAGCAAATCATCGAACTGACTTTGTTTCGCGCAAGTGACGGGAACTCGATTCGTTCTAGACGCCGGTATCCTCGAACACGCCGGTCTCGGGCGTGTAGTTTTCGAAGCGCGTGTACTGGCTGATGTAGGTCAGTTTCGCGGTGTCGGTCGGGCCGTTTCTCTGCTTCGCGACAATCACTTCGGCGACGCCTGGCTCCTTGCTTTCTTTGCCCTTGTACATTTCCTCGCGATAGATGAACGCGATCACGTCGGCGTCCTGCTCGATCGCGCCGGATTCGCGCAGATCCGCCAGCATCGGGCGCCGATTCTCGCGCGATTCGACTTGCCGGTTGAGCTGCGAGAGCGCGATCACCGGGACTTTGAGTTCCTTCGCGAGAGCTTTAAGCGAGCGCGAAATTTCCGCGATTTCTTTTTCACGCGACTCGCCGGGCCGCGCCGACCGCATCAGTTGCAGATAGTCGACGACGATCAAGCCGAGATTGCTGACCTGCTCGCGCTTCAGCCGGCGGCACTTTGCCTTGAGCGTGATCGCGGTGGTGTCCGATGAATCGTCGATAAATATTTTCGATTCCGAAAGCCGCGCCGCCGCTTGCGCGAGCTTGGGAAAATCGCGCTCGCCGAGAAATCCCTGCCGCGCCCGCGCGCTATCGACGCGCGCCTCCGCGCACAGCATGCGGAGCACGAGCTGTTCCTTCGACATTTCGAGCGAAAAAAACGCGACGCCCACCGGCGGGTCGGCATCCATCGCGGCGTATGCCGCGATGTTCAGCGCCAGCGCGGTTTTGCCCATGCTGGGACGCGCCGCGATGATCACCAGGTCGGAGGGCTGAAAGCCCGCGGTGATGCGATCGAGATCGACGAAGCCGCTCGGCACCCCCGTGATCATCTCGCGGTTTTCGTACAGCCGCTCGAGAATCTTGAGCGACTCCCGCGTCAGCTCGGGCATCGTGTGGAACGACGGCTTGATCCGCCGCTCGGAGATTTCGAAGATGCGATGCTCGGCTTCGTCGAGGAAGCCGTCCACGTCGCCGGGCGCCTCGTAGGCATTGCTCGCGATGTCGGTCGCGATGGAAGCGAGACTCCGCAGCACGGCCTTCTCGCGCACGATTCGCGCATAGTGCGCGACGTTCGCGGCGGTCGGCACGATCGACGCCAATTCCGCGATGTAGCCCGGGCCGCCGATGTTTTCGAGCGCGCCCTTGGTGCGCAGCGCGTCGGTCAGCGTGATCGCATCGACCGGCTGATTGTGATCGGTCAGCTCGATCATCGCGCGGAAAATTGCGCGATGACTTTCGCGATAGAAATCGTCGGCCGTCAGAATTTCGAGCGACTGATTGATCGCCTCGTTCTCGAGCAGGATTGCGCCGAGAACCGACTGTTCAGCTTCGAGATTCTGCGGGGGAACGCGCTTTAGTATATCGTCCGACGAAACCGCCACCTGACCACCACCTCTGCAAACCGCGCGCGCTTGGAATTTCCGATTGCGGAATTATTCACGATGAAGCAACCGCGTACAACAAATTATCACGAGCGAGTGGCAACGGTTGTCACCATATCCACAGAACGCTGAGTCATCGGTACACGCGACGCGCGGGCGGACGGCGCTCGGCCAGCATCGGGCCGACCGCCAGGCCGAATAGAAATCCGCCGACATGAGCCCACCACGCCACTCCGCCCATCATCGCGCCCGCGTTGCTATCGATGAGGCCGTAGTAAAGTTGAATCGCGAACCAGAACAGCAAATAGACGATGGCGGGAATTTCGATGAACTGGATGAAAAAGAAGATTGGCAGGATCGTCAAGATTCGGCCGCGCGGATACAAAATGAAGTAGGCACCGAGGACGCCAGCGATTGCTCCGCTCGCGCCGAGCATCGGCACCTGAGATGCGGGCGCCATCCAGACCTCCGCAAGCGCGGCTGCAATCCCGGAGGCGAGATAGAAGAGCAGATAGCGCATCGGGCGCATCCGATCCTCGACGGCGGCGCCGAAGACGAGCAAGTAGAGCATGTTGCCGAGCAGATGCCAGAGGCCTCCATGCAGGAACATCGCAGTGATGATCGTGGCGAACGGCTCGATCGAATCGAATGCGGTGCGCGGTGCGAGAGAATCGTGAATCGCGCTCGCGTGCGTCGCGAGTGCGCCAGCAACGTCGGCGGGGACCATCGCGAAATTTGCGATGAACGAGACCGCGCGCGGCCCGAGCGACACTTCGTAAACGAAGACGCCCAGGTTGATCGCGATCAGGACGATATTGACCGGGGTGAAGCGGCGCGGCGCTGCATTATCGCGAAGCGGGATCATCGGGAGTCCGGCTGCTCGCCGGACGCAGCCATAGTAGCGGCGGATCGCAGGTCGGCGCGAGACGGCGACGAATAAACGTACTTTCGATGCCCTTGCCTCCGCTTCGCTGCGGACTCGGGACTCGCTGCGCTCGTGCTTGAGCGGAAGGGCGTTGTATGCGACAAAGCTCGATGGATCCCCTAACGCAGGAGGCATCACCTATGGAAGTCGTATCAAGCGAAGTGTCGGTGCAAACCGGCGCAGAGAAAATGCCCGCGCATCTCGCCAAGCCCGCGTCGGGAGGCCCCTACCCCGCGCTGGTCGTCGTGATGGAGGCCTTTGGCCTCAACGATCAAATTCGCCGCATCACGAATAAATTCGCGTCGGAAGGTTTCGTGGCGATCGCACCGAACCTTTACTTTCGCCAGGCCAACAATGTCGTCGGCTACAACGATTTGCCGGGCGCGTTCCGCCTGATGGGTTCGCTCAAGGACGATCAGGTGGTCGCCGATATGACGGCCGCGATCAACTATCTCAAAACGTTGAAGGAAGTTAAGCCGGCGTTCGGCACCGTTGGATTTTGCATGGGTGGACGCGTGAGCTTTTTGACTGCGTGCCGCAATTCCGACGTGAAGGCGACTGCGCCATACTATGGCGGTGGGATGGTGAAATCGCGGCAACCCGAGGTGAAGGCGCCCATCGAATTCGTCGAGGGACTCAGGGCCCCGGTGCTCGCATTTTTCGGCGGCAAGGACGCGTTCATTCCGCTGGCCGAGGTGGATGAGTTCCGCGACGCGCTGCGCACGGCGGGCAAAACCGCCGAAGTCGTGCTCTATCCGGACGCCGATCACGGCTTCATGTGCGACGATCGCCCGTCATTTCATCCCACGCACTCCAAGGATGCGTGGACGAAGACGATTGCATTTTTCAAAAACAACCTCGGCTAGTCGAGCTGATCGAATTTTGTTGAAATGGAATTCACGGGTCGGCCTTTGCCGGCCCGTGCTTTTATTTGCGATGGCTGCGGCGCTGCTGGCGACCGCGTGCTATTCGTCGGATTACGCACGCACGATATCGGCGAACGTCGCGCTGCTGTCGGACATGTCCGACAAGCTCGCCGACTATTGCCACACCGACTTCAGAATCGACGACCGCCAGATTTCATCCGAAGAGATGGGCGAGTTCTACTATGCGTTCAACAAGGCCAGCGCGTTTTCTTCATCGACACCGCGCGAAGTGTCGCGCGAATCGCACAAAGACTTCATCAACATGCTGAACGCGTACGAACGTTTTGTGCACGCGGCGGACGCATACCGGCTGCGTGGCAAGCCCGACCCCGCGATGCTCGCATCGCTGATGTCGCAGCACGACATGGTGAAGCTGCTGGCGGGCAAGGTGATCGAGGATCTGCGCACCGAGAATCACTGACGGCGCGACTCGCGATTGAAATGAAAAGGCGCCCGGACATTTCCGAACGCCTTTCAGTTGATGCATCGCATCGAGCAGCGCCCAGCGGTGCCCCTAGCCTTTCCAGTGATTACCGTACTTGTCGAGGTATGCCACTTCGTTCACGGGACGACGCTTGATCGGCCCGAACTTGCCTTGCGGATATCCGATCGGCATCAGCGCAAAGGTCTGCACCTCGGGCGGCATCCCGAGAATCGCCTTCAGCTCATCCTCGTAGAACATGTGAATGGTCGTGAGCACGGTGCCGAGGCCGAACGCGCGGCAAGCGAGGATAATGTTCTGCACCGCCGGATAGATGCTCGAGCCCGCCATGCGGGCGAGATTTTTCATCGCGGCTGCGGCCTCGGGCGGCAGCTTCGGCGGCGGACCGGACGGCGGCGTTTGCTTGAGGCTCGCGATCAGCAGCACCGGCGCATCGCCCATGTGATCGATCAGGTACATCGCCGACGCCATCAGCTTGTTGAACGTCTCTTCGCTCATGTGCGGCGGCTTGACGCGATCCGCATACAGCGCCTTCAGTATGTCGCCGCCCTTCTTGTACACCGCACCGACCTTCTGGCGCAGCGCCGCATCCTTGACGACCATGAATTCCCAGCTCTGCTCATTGCTGCCCGAAGGCGCACGAATTGCGGCGTCGAGAATTTTGGTGATCACATCGTCGGGCACCGGGTCGGGTTTGAATTTTCTAAGTGCCCGCGCCGTGTACATCGCTTCGAAAAGTCCGATTTCTGCCATAGTCAAATTCCTCGTTGATGGATGTCGCTCAGCCGCAGAATGCATCCGGCGGCGGCAAAAGAAAAGCGGCCGGACATCGGTCCAGCCGCATTGAAACCAGGCGTTGACTAGCGCCAACGCGTCGTCAAACCGGCGTGCGCCCCGCTCCGGCCTTGGCCGGCTGCGGACCCATCAGCATTTTAAACACCTTCTTCCGCTCTTCCAGATCGGCAACCATCACGCCCGGCTGATCGTGATGCTTCATCTCCTTGTCGGCATCGTCAAACTCTCGGGTGGTCGCGCAATATTCGAGCAGCAGACCGTTGGGATCGCGGAAATAAATCGAGCGGCACCATTCGTGATCGACGACTGCCGTCACATCGACGCCGCGCCCAAGCAATTGCTCGCGCTTGGCCTCGAGCGCCGGCACGTCCTCGCAATACAGCGCGAAGTGATAGAACGCGCCGGGCAATCCTTGCGCGCTGTTGATGTCGGTGGACCATTCGTTGGGGATGCCGGGCACTTTTTCCGGGCTCATGAAGGCCATGAAAGTGCCGTCGCCGGTATCGAAAAACACGTGCTTGATCTTGCCGCCCTCTGCGGGCTCGATGATGTCGCACCATCCAATCTCGAAACCGAGCTTGTTGGTGTAGAACTCGATTGTGCGATCGATGTCGAGCGTGGCCAGTCCAATGTGATGAACGCCTTTGCGATTCATAGAGTTCTCCCCGTGCCGAAAACGGTCCTTAGGGCAACTACTAGCACGGCGCCTATCTGGCGCAAAGACTTCAGAACGATCGTTCAGGACGCGTGTTCAGGAAGTGAGTTCAGGATGGCGCACGCGCTGAATTCAATCGAGCCGAATGACCTTGTGCTTGATTGCATACATCACCATCGCTGCGGTCGTGCGCAGGTCGAGCTTTTGTTTCAGATTCTCGCGATGCGCCTGCGCGGTCTTGGGACTGATGCCGAGATGCGCCGCGACTTCCTTGGTGGTAGCTCCCTGCACTATCAACTTCAGCACTTCGCGTTCGCGCCGCGTCAGATGGTCAGCACCAGGCTGGTCCGGATGATTGCTCGCGGGATGGTTAAGGCGATTGAGCACAATCGGCGCAATCGAGGGGCTGATATAACGGTGGCCGGCGTGCACCGCGCGCATTGCATCGAGCAGTTCGGACGCGGCGTCGGTCTTGACCAGATAGCCAGCGACGCGAGCCTCGCCGAACGCCTCAAGCACGTACTCCTCGTCGTCGTGCTGGCTGAGCACGAGGACCTTGCACGCGGGCACCTTGCTCCGAATTTGACGGGCGGCGGAGAGGCCGCCTAGTCCCGGCATCGAGAGATCGATCACCACGACGTGCGGCTTGAATCGCATCGCGAGTTCGACCGCCTGTTCGCCGGTGGCTGCCTCGCCGACGATGTCGCATTCAGCCGCGAGCACCATCCTGAGCGCCTCGCGCAGAATGCGATGGTCGTCGGCGAGCAGGACGCGGATGCGCTCGCGACCGTCCATCTCACTCGAATCCTGAATTTTCTGATAGCTCCGGAATTTCGGCCGTAACCGTGGTGCCGGTCGGCTTCGATTCGACCGACAGACTCCCGCCGACCAACTCGAGGCGTTCGCGCAGGCCGGTCAGGCCAATCCCGGCGTGCGGACTGCTGGATGCGATTCCATTGCCATTGTCGGCGATCGAGATGCGCGCGATGCGGGTCGCGCGATCGCATTTAATCGACACATCGACGGTAGTCGCGCGCGCGTGCTTGATCACGTTCGAGAGCGCCTCGCGCGCGATCTGAAAACACAATTGCTGCGTCGATCGAGAAATCGCCTTTGACGCGTCGGACTTGCGCAGCCTGGCGACGACGCCCGCATCGCGCAGCCGCACGAATTCTCGCTCCAGCGCGTCCTCGAGGGTCGCATCGCCGAGACTCGGCGGCCGCAGTTCGCGAGTCTTGCGCCGCAGCTCTTCTTCGATTTGCTTCAGAATCGCGCGCGCCCGCTCGGGCTTTCCTTCGAGCGCGATTTTCGCCGCAGTCAGCAACTGCGCCTGATCGTCGTGCATATCGCGCGCAATCCGCGCGCGTTCCTCGTCGATCGCGGCGTACATCCGGAGCGCGAGACGATCGACCAAGGTGCGCCGCCGCGAGCCCTGGTCCTCGAGCGTCCAGCACTTCACAATCGGCGCGAGCTGCGCGATCAGAGTCTGCGCTCGTTCCCGCGCCCCGACCTCTCCGCGATTCGATGCGAGCGCGATCACGCCGCCATCAAACGGAATACAAACGTAGCGACCGGGAAATAGATCGTCGGTGAATTCGATAACTTCGCGGGCGCGAAAGCTCTTCGTCAAAGCGGTGGGAGGATTGGCAGTTTCGATTCGCGAGTTAGAATCCGACGCCGCCATGATTTTGAGCACGCCGTCTTCCGAGATCGCGACGATCCAGTGCTCGTAGCCCGCGTGATTGGCCACCAGCGCGCCGAGACTTACGAAGCGCTCCGCGGCGGGAAACTGTGAAGCCGTCGCGACCACTTTCTCGAGCGCCTGCGATTGCTCGCGCACGTACTGCAGATTTTTCCTGGCCTCGTTCGCGTCGGCGGCACTCTTCGCGGCGTGCGCGCGCCAGAAATCGAGCGTCGCGACGCTCGCCGCTCGCGAGATTTCAGCGATTGCGCTCGCGCCGATCAATTCAAGCATTACTTCAAGTTCTTTCCGCGCCCGATCGGTCGCCGCGACCAGCACGATTCGCACCGCACTTTGACCATCGTGCAGGGCGGACGCGACGAACTGCACGCCCTCCTGAAAGGGTTTCGTGCCGGCGGCGAAGGAGGCCAATTCGCGGGCGGTGAGCGAAATCCTGGTCAGTGATGCCGACGCGGCATCGCGACTGCGATCCGCTTCCGCCGCAGCCGCGTCGCTCAGCCGGTTATCGAGCGCGGATAGCACTGTGACGATCACGTGGTCCCATCGCGAATCGCGGTCCGGAACCCAGATGATCTGCTCGCGCCCGTTCGCGCTCCACGCGACAGCGCATCGCTCGGCCGCGACTGCATTCGCGCCCAGCGCCGCGAGCGCCGCGATCGCTTCGGCCGGCGAATGCGCGGACGCTTCAGTTTGGCGCTCTAATTCCTCTGGTAAGTTTCGCGATGTAGTTGAGTCGCCCATACCTTCCCCCCGAAGGCAAAACGAGCCGATGCCCTAATGATGCGTCGAATCTGGCGCCGGCGAAAGCTGATCGCCGAGTTTCTTCATCTCGGTCCCAAACTCCGACCAGTCACCGGCGCGCAAGGCCATGAGCGCGCGATTGTAGTGTTGCGCGGCGTTTTGCAAAGTCGAATCGGGTGCGGACGCGGCCTGCGCACTCGATTGCTGCGCGATTTGATCGGTAATTGCCTTCGCGATCGTCGGCGCCGGCGGCGCCTGATTGGTAAACAACGCCGCCATCGTCAAGTCGAGCGTATCGCCCATCACGACGCGATCGCTCCACGCGGCGATCACGCGTTGCAACTCGGGCAACTGGCCATTTTCCGCCCTGATGTACAACGGCTCTACGTACAGCAGCGAGTCCTGAATCGGGATCACCAGCAGGTTTCCGAGCAGCACCTTCGAGCCCATCTGATTCCATAACGAAAGCTGCCGCGAGATTTCCGGATTCTGATTGATGCGCGCCTGGATTTGATAAGGNNGCGGCCAGCCACGCGATCATGTTGTCGCGTCCGGACGGCACCATCGGCAGCATCAGGATGTACTCTTCCCTGGCTTCGCCCGGCAGCCGCATGATCACGTAGTACGGCTGCATCGGCACGGTCTGCCCCGCATAGTTTTCGCGCGGCACTCCCCACAGATCTTCGCGATTATAAAAGACCTGCGGATCGGTCATGTGGTAGGTGCTGTAGATGTCCGCCTGGATGCGAAAAAACTGCTCGGGGTAGCGGATGTGCGCGTGCAGGTCAGCCGGCATCGCCGACATGGGCTTGAACATTTGCGGAAAAACTTTCTGCCAGGTGCGAACGATCGGATCGGCGGGATCCGCGACGTAGAAATCGGTCGCGCCTGTGTAGGCGTCGACGACCACCTTCACCGAATTGCGAATGTAGTTGAGCTGATCGATGTTGCGTTGCGAGTACGGGTAATGATCGCTCGCGGTATAACAATCGACGATCCACACCAGTCGCCCATCATGAATTACGGCGTACGGATCGGCGTCGAGATTCAGGAACGGTGCGATGTATTGGATCCGGTTCAGGATGTTGCGCCGAATCATGATTTTACTTTTATCGACAATATTCTCGGTCACCAGCAAATTGATGTCGCGGTAGTAGATGCTGAACAGCAGCCGCCGCCATAAGCCGCTCACCGGCACGCCACCCGAACCCGCGTAGAAAGAAAAAACGTTGTCGGCGCCCTTCGGATAATCGAACTCCGGCGTCGCCGAATCGACCACCGCGTAATTGTCGGGCGCTTCGCCGAAATAAATCGCGGGTTGAGTCACCTTGAACCCGACGTCAGAGACCGCCGGGATGTCTTTGATAGAGAAAATCGGCATCCCCTCGGAATCCTTGCGATTCACCGGGCTCATGGCGAGGCCCGCGCCATGCGTGAACTTCAGATGCTGGTTGACCCAGGTTTGCGCATTGCCCGCCAGCGCGTCGAGATTCATCTCACGCGGCGAGAGCATCACCTCGGTGTACTTGCCGTCGATCCAGTAGCGATCGATATCGACGTCGAGAAAATTGTAGTAGGTGCGAATTTCCTGCAACTGGCGATACGTGTCGATCAGCGGCCGCGGATCCCACAGCCGGATGTTCTTGACGGTCGCGGAGTCCTGCTCCAATGCGGCCGGCGTGAGTTTTCCCTGCCCGGCGAATGGTTTCACGTCCACGTTATCCAGGCGATACGCATGGCGCGTCATCGCGATATTGCGTTCGAGGTAGGGCCGCTCGATGCGCAATTCGTCGGGCTTGACCCACAGCCGCTCGATCACCGGTTGCAGCAAATTCAAGATCAGCGCCGGGCCGAACACGATCACAAACGCCGCGACCGGCATGCGCAGGCCGCGCTCACGCGTATTGAAGATGCAAATGGCGGCCGCGATAATCGACAGCCCAACCAACAGCCAGAGCCCCGGCTGCCACAAAATCCGATCGACGTAGCGCAGGCCAAACACCACGCCGTCGGTATGCAGCAGCAGGTTGAAGCGCGAGAGCCAGTAGCTCATGGCGCGTTGCAGGAAGAATATCCCGAGCAGCACCGACGCGTGTACGCCGGCCGCGGGCGAGATGCGCGGCGGCGACTCGCGAAAATCCAGCGCGCCGCGAATCCAGTACACCACAGCCGCCATCGCCGCCGAGAGAAACAGGATCACGAGAAAAAGATCGCGCAGCTCCTCGAGCAGCGGCAGCGTGAATACGTAAAACCCGACGTCGTAGCCAAATGCCTGCTCGGCGATGCCGAACGGCACTCCGTAAAGCGCCTTCAGATACGTATCCCAGCCCGCCGCTTCTCCTTGTGCGACGAAAACCGCCAGCACTGCGGCGGCGGCCGCCACGATCAGCCGCCACGGCACCCGCTCGCCGAGCACGCGCACCAACTCGGGCAGATTTACTTCGACCATCTCGTCGGGCCGCCGCACCACGCGCAGGCGCTCGCGGTCCCGGCTCATCTGGGTGGCGATCAATCCGTTGGCAAGGATCGCGGCAAACGCAATCAGCCATACGATCGCGAAAATTGCGATCTCGGAGCCGACGGTCGTACTGAACACGCCGCCCAGCTCGAGCCGTCCGTACCAGAGGTAATCGACCAGTAATTGATCGACCAGGCTCAGAAGCACCAGCGCGAGGATGATGATCGCCGCGAGGCTGAACAGGATTACCCGGGGACGCATCAGTTTGGTCTTTTTATACGCCCCGTGCGATTTCGCTGACATGTTCGCGAACGACGTCCGGCGGGCATAGCCAGATGAAAACCTTGAGCGCGAGATAACCGACCAGCAGCCAATCGAGCTCGCCGATGAAGGGTATCATATCGAGTTCGAGCGCCGGTGGCGTGAGCATCAGCAGCAACGCGAGCACGGGGACCGTTTTCGCGAGCATCGAGACGCGCGCGTCGTGGTACAGCCGCCAGAAGACGCGGAGAAATTGCGGCAGGAACATCACGAGCCGGCTCATTTGAGCCGGCTTGAAAAGTTGCATGCGCAGAAACGATCGGAACATATGGGTGACTCGGAACCATACTGTAGCACAGCGCCGCGCCCAAGTTGCCAAGCTCGTCACGATGGGCCTTGCCGAGTTTTTGCTACAATGAAGTCAGCGTACGGAGGGTGAAGCGGCGTGAAGAAGCAAATGGCGATGGGCGATTTCCTGGTCGCCTATCTGCGCAAAATTGGCGTCCAGCATGTATTCGGAATTCCAGGCGACCTCGCGCTCAAGCTTTTCTTTGCGCTCGGACAGCGTCATCGACTCGAAATAATCACCCTCTCGCATGAGCCGGGCGTCGGCTTCGCCGCTGACGGCTACGCGCGGGCGACCGGCAAGATCGGCGTGGTATGCGTCACCTACGGCGCCGGCGGGCACAACATGGTAAATCCGGTGGCGGGCTCTTTTTCGGAACGAGTGCCGATTCTCATCTTCTCGGGCGGTCCCGGTGAAGAGGAGCGCAAACTCGGCACCCTGATTCATCACCAGGCGCGCGAAATAGAATCGCAGCACCGCATCTATAATGAAGTCACCTGCGCTTCCGCCGTGCTGACCGATCCAGCCACCGCCGCCCGCGAACTGCATCGCGTGGTGCGCGCAATCTGGGCTGAGCAACGCCCCGGTTACGTCGAGATCCACCGCGACATGGTCTCGCAGCAGATCGACGTCCCTGAGGAACTGATCGAATGGGACGGGCGCCTGCACTTCCATGAATCCGACGCGCGCAAGGTCGAGGAAGCGGCGCACGAAACGGCTGCAATGTTCAATCAGAGCCGCAAGCCCGTCGTGATCGCGGGCATCGAGATTCATCGCTACAAGGTCGCGCGCGAACTGGTCGAATTGGCCGAGCAGATGGGAGCGCCAGTGTTCACGACCGTGCTCGGTAAGGGCGCATTCCCGATGGACCATCCGCTGTACATGGGCGTCCACGTGGGAACGATCAGCCCGCCGTCGATCGTCGCGCGCATGGACGAAGCTGACTTCGTGCTCAATCTCGGATGCCTCAAGACCGACATGAATTTCGGTAACCGTCCGCCGCGCGTGATCCAGGGCCGGACGGTTTGGGCCGTCGATCGCAAGGTCGATGTGAAGTACCACACCTATACTGACGTTGCGGTGCGAGATTTCGTGCGCGCGCTCCGCAAAGAGAAGCTGCGCGAGCATCACGAGAAGGTCGTCTATGCGGATAATCTGCGGGAGATCGCGGCGCGGAACGGCAAGCCGGTAAAGGTCAGCCAGATCCTCGCGACGGTCAACGATTTTCTTGCCCGCAAGCGCGAGTACATCGTGGTCGCCGAGTCGGGCGACATGCTGTTCGGCGGCCTCGATATTCGCGTGCCCCACAGCGGCGCGTACCTGGCGCAAGGATTCTACGCCTCGATGGGATTTGCGGTCCCGGCCGCGATTGGCGCGCAGATCGGCAGCGGACTGCGGCCGTTGGTGCTATGCGGCGACGGTGGCTTCCAGATGACGGGTCCCGAGATTTCGCAGTCCCCGGCCAAGGGCGCAAATCCAATCGTGTTGGTAATCAACAACGGCGGCTGGGGCATCTTCAGGCCCATTGCCGAGCGGCGCGACTTACTGGAAATCCCTCCGTGGCCCTACGCGCAGCTCGCGCGCGATTGGGGTGGCGAAGGTTTTGAGGCTCGCACTGTCGATGAGTTGCGCACCGCGCTCGACGCGGCGCNNCATCAAGGCCGCCGCGAAACGATCGCAGGCGCCCGCCGAACGAGCATCACGCGTTAACGGCCGTCTCTGATTAGGCATTTGCAAATCAGACTAATCAAGACTGACTAATCAAATGACTATTGACGCGCTCGCGAAGTATCGACAAGCCTATAGCAACTTTCGTTGGGACACCCCGGAGTCGTTCAACTTCGGCGCGGTGATTGACCACTACGCCGAAGATCCGAATCGCGTGGCGATTCTCTGGGAAGACCAGGACCGCCGCCGCGCACGACTCACCTTCGCCGACATCTCGCTGCAGTCAAACCGCATCGCCAATGTGCTCGCGGGCCTCGGGATCAAGCGCGGCGATGCCATCCTGCTGGTGCTGCCGCGAATCACGTTATGGCAGGCCGCGTATATCGGCGGACTCAAACTGGGCGCGCTAGTGGTTCCGTGCACTTCGATGCTGCGGGAGAAGGACTTGGTGTATCGCGCGAATCATTGCGGCGCGCGTGCGATCATCGCCGGCGCCGAGAGCGCCACGATGATTGCGGATCTCCGCAGGCAATGTCCGACGCTCGAGCATTTCCTGGTGGCTGGCAGCGCGCGCTCCGGATGGACCGGGTTGCACGAGGCGATGAGTCAAACTTCGCCATTGTTCAAACCGGCCAGTACCAAGTCCTCCGAGCCGGCGATTTGCTATTACACTTCCGGCACGACCAAGGAACCCAAAGCAGTTCTGCATACTCACTCCTATATATACAGTCATCGCTTCACGGGTCTTAATTGGCTCGACTTGAAACCGGGCGATCTTCATTGGACGACCTCCGACACCGGCTGGGCTAAGGCTGCTTACGGGGTTTTGTTCGGTCCCTGGATGAATGGTGTGACGACGTTCATGTTCAACGGGCGGTTCGAGCCGAAAAAGGAACTCGAGCTGCTCGCCCATTACGGCATTACAACCTTTTGTGCACCGCCAACTGAGTACCGGATGTTGATCAAGGAGGACCTCGCGCAGTACCAGTTCCCGAAATTGCGGCATTGCACCGGCGCGGGCGAACCGCTTAACCCCGAAGTGATCGAGGTGTGGCGCGAGCGTCTCGGGCATACGATTCACGACGGATACGGACAGACTGAATCGATCATTCTCGCGGCGAACATGCCTGGGATGCCGGTGAAGCCGGGCTCGATGGGCCTGCCGTTCCCCGGGCACGATGTCCGCGTGCTCGGCAACGATCTGTGCGAAAGCGGGGTCGATGAAGTCGGCGAGATCGCAGTGCGGGTGAAGCCCGAACGGCCGCCGTCGCTCTTTCGCGAGTATTGGAAAAATCCGGAAGAAACTGCGGCCGTGTTTCGCGGCGATTGGTATCTCACGGGCGACCAGGCGACCTGCGATGCCGACGGATACTTGTGGTTCGTGGGGCGCGCCGACGACGTGATTATTTCGGCGGGCTATCGAATCGGGCCGTTCGAAGTGGAGAGTGCATTGCTCGAGCATCCCGCCGTGATGGAATCAGCCGTGGTCGCGAGTCCCGATGCCGAGCGCGGCTCGATCGTCAAAGCGTTCGTGCGGTTAAAGGCTGGCGTCGAACGCGGCGACCATTTGGTGCGCGAGCTGCAGGAGCATTGCAAACGTATCACCGCGCCCTACAAGTACCCGCGCGAAATCGAGTTCATGGACGAACTGCCGAAGACCGTCAGCGGCAAAATTCGCCGCGTCGAGCTCCGCAAGCAGGAAGAATCAAAGAAAGGAAAATAGTAAGACTTCCGGCAGTCTACCTCCACTGTTCTAAGTCCCGCACAAGCTATTTTGATCGATTGCGCTCTGGCTCGACTTCCGCCGCCAACAGTGCGGCGCGAAATTTCGGCTGCAGCATCAGGCCGCCGACGGCTCGCGAGAGCGCCACCGACAGCGATTCGACCGGTTCGGTCTCGAGAGGCAAAAAAACTTCGTTGCTGACCGGTGCGGGCGGTTCTTTTTCGATGCCGGTTACTTCGCCCGAATAAAGTACCTCACCGCGGCGATTCCTAAGTTCAAATTTCGCGCGAACCGAGGCGGTCATGTCGAAGTATTGGCCATGCACCGTCTCGTCGCCGCCCCATCGCTTATTGACCGCGATTTGCTCGAGCGTGGAACTCAGCATGAAATCCACTCCGGTCGGCGGCTTTTTCGAGTCGATGGCGACCGGATCGAGGCCGGCGTCCGTAAGCGCCTCGATCAGCATGCGCGTGAACAGGCCGCTGGCGTCGACGATCGACAACGACGCTTCGACACTGCCGTCAGCCGCATAAATTTTTCCGACTTCGATTCGACTCGAGCCGAACTGGTACTCGGTGGATCGTATCGCAATCCTTACTTTGCGAAAAATGTGCTCTGAACCGGCGACGATTCCCGGCAAATAATGGGGCGTCAGATGCGATCGCGGACGGCATGCCGAAACTAACAGCGCGAAGGTCAGCATCGCGAGACAACATCGTCTATGGTTCGGGCCGCGTGACCGCCTGATGTCTCTCCCTCCACCAGTAAACGAGCCCGACAATCGTCAGCAGGATTATCGCGATCCCGATCCATCGCGATGCCTGATGCGTCATCTGCAGCGCTCGGTACAATTCGTCACCGAGCAGGTAGCCCACGGTCACCACCAGCGAGCACCACACGATCGCGCCGAGCACGTTCCATCCGAGGAATTGAAAAAACGGCATCCCGAACGCGCCAGCCATCGGCCCGGCCATGAATCGCGCGCCCGTGACGAATCGCGCCATGAACACCGCCTTGTTGCCGTGAGTTTGAAAAAATATTTGCAACCGGTTGTACCGGGTGCGCAAGAACTGGAATCTGTTCGCCAATCGGAGCAGCACCCGCTGGCCGGCCGTGCGGCCGATCACGAAACCGCAGCAGTCGCCAGTGACGGCGCTCAGAATCACGACGGGGTAAACGAATCTAAGATCGAGCAGCTCGCGCCCCGCTAGAAATCCCGCCGTCAACATCACGGTCTCTTCCGGCACCGGAACCCCCAGATTGCCGACGAAGACGCAAATGAAGATTCCCAGATAGCCCCACTCCGCGAGCCACTGCGCGACAATCGCGGGGTCCGTTATCCCGTGCATTCGATCTGTTGCGATGGCGAAATCGGCGCCAATCCTCCGTCTCGTGCCCGCCGTCCTTAGCTTGGCGAAATAAATCGATCAAAGTAAGAGGGTTGGCCGACGGCATTACACAGCGTCGATCGGATTAATTTGCGGATGAATTTGCGGAGGAACTTCGCGAAGCTGACGCCGAGCGCGATCGTATCGTATTACAATCACCATCGCGCAGATCGTGAGCAAGGAAATGATCGCGCCCACAATTGCCGGGATGCTGACGTAGCGCAGCGTGATGCGAGTCTTTCCCGCGGGAACGTGCACTCCGATCAGATCGCCCTCTGAATAAACACTCCCCGCACCCGAGGTCACGCGCCACGATGAATCGTAATTTTGGTTGATCACGAGCGACGACGGCGCCGGCGTATCGACCTCGAAGCTGAGCGCGTTCGGCGACCAGTCGAGCAGCCGCACCGAGCCCGCACCCCTCATGTATTGCTCGCCTCGGTAGCCCGGCTCGCCCAACGCTTGCACGTTTGTGTTCCATTGCGTGTAGTCATAGCAATCGACGACGCCGGTGTTCTCCAGCGCTGGAATCAGCATGCTGTTGTTTCCAGAACCGTGAGCAATTTGATGAAAAACCGGGGCGGGCGCCGCAGGCTGCGCTGGATACTGCAGCACCGACTCGAGGTCGGGCGGACCCACGAGTAGGCAATTGACGGTCGCCAAGACCATTACCGCTAATCCGATCGACGCGCCCCAACTCGCCCATCGCTCCGCCAGCCAGTCGATTCCATACCCTGCCAACATGCCAACCACCAGCGTGAACGGCACCAGGAACCGCGACGGCAACCGGACCGAGTCAAACATCGGCAATTTATGGAGGATCGGCCACAGCGCGAGCGGTTGAGCGTCACCGCGCGCAAGCAGCAACAAGATTGCACCCGCAATGATCCACGGTGCAGCGCGGCGGGCCTTCATTAAGCCTAGTATCGCCGGTACCGCAAATATCCCGATGTATGCTCCGCACTCCCAGAAGCCCCAGCCATTCGACAGCCCCCGAAAAAGGCTTTGATCCGGCGAAAAAAGCATGATCAGCAGAAGGCGCGCGTCGTTGACCTCCAGTTCACCGCTGGTAGGTCGCGGATGCGCGAGCATCAGCAGATAAGCTGGCACTAGTTTGATTGCCGCAAAGCCCACAGTGAACAGTCCGAGCGCGACCAGCAACCAAAGCGGCCACCAGCTCTTGCGCACCATCGCCAATCCGAGCATCAGCGCCGCAAGTCCTACCCCGTTGTATACCAGCGCATCGGGTCCGCTTCCGAGAAACATCAGTGCGAATACCGCACCACCGAGAGCAGCGTAACGATACGAATGACGCTCCGAGGCGACCCACGCTGCTGCAAGGCCCCATGGCGTGTAGGTCGCCTCCAGCCCCCAGATATGACCAATCCCCAGCTTGAGGTAGAACCACGAACTCGCCGGAAAAACCGTGGCGGCGGCGACCGCGCCGAGCGGACTGATACCAATCAATCTCGCGAGCACGTAGCCGCCCGACCAAGCGATCGCCAGACTCACGATCATCTGCAGATGCGTTCCGAGGAACGGCCCATGCAGCAGTGTCAGCAGGAAAAACGGCGAAATAATTTGCGACTGCGGATTGCCAAGCATCGGCAGTCCTCCGCATTTATAAGGATCCCACAGGGGCAATTGGTGGAATTTGACGATCGTCTCGTACGATACCCACTTGAGACCCATCATCACGTCCCAATCGTCCATCGCACCCGGAGTAGCGAGGTGACCAAGCATGGGCCAGCTGAAGACAAGCGCGAACCCCAGCGCACCGAGCGGAACCATCACGAATTCGTTGCGAGCGAAGCGCGGGAGACGACTAGACCGCACTCGCGTCACCATCTGCGGATCCGCGCCGACGCATCATTACGATGATTCCGATGATCGCAGCGATAGCGACCAGGTTACGGTAGAGAAAATCGCGATGTGCGGGCGTCGCGGTAAGGTCGTGGCGCCGGTAGAGTCTGAGGTATCCGCTGTTCAGAATCTGGTCGTAGCCGTCCGGCGGATCGCCGAGCGGGGCGCGTGCCGGCACCTGCTCGAGAATATAAGGTGGGCGCGCCGCGAGCGCGGCGGGAAGATCCGGGAGCCCGCGCACGCGGCTTCCGCCCTCCCACAGATTGTTGGGATCGTGCTGATATTCGAGCGGGTCGTCGTTGATTCCGGTCAGCACCGGGAACTGAACCAGCGACCACGACGAGATGTCGTTGGCGAGATGCAGAATATGGGTGGCGGTGGTAATCCGGCCGGCGGCGATCTCCTTCTCCAGCAGATCGATCAGCGGGCGCTCCTGCTCACCGAACGTCCAACGCCGATCGGGTTGTCCCGCCCAGTAGCCTGCGGCCGCCGTGTGCAGGTTGAATGCCCATTGCTCAGTTATCGAATGCTCGACGGAATCATAGTCGACGGGATCTTTAATCTGGTTCCACGGATAAATCAGAATCGTCAGTAGCGCGAAGAAGGTAACCGGCCTCGACCAGCGATCGTAGGCAACTGAGAAAAGAAACCCTGCCGGCAGGGTCAGGAAATACGGGATCCAATAATCCCAGAGCTTGATCTGCAAATCGGAAACCATCATGCCTGTTGCCGGGCCGTGCGAGATTGGGCGCAGGATCGCATCCAGATATTCGCCGACGATTCCGAGCGTTAGCGCGACCACCACGATCGCCGCGTAAGGCATCGCAGACGCCCCCTCGCCGTAGATAGTTCCGCCCGCCACGACCAGCCCCGCGAAGCAGAATAGCGTGAGCAGCGGCAGGTTTCCCGCGACCTGAGCGTAGATCGAGTACGGGTCGACCGCATGCCGATAGAGCACCGCCAGCACGAACACGGCGATCATCGCCACATTGAGGCCGCGCAGCCGTGCGCGATCGCGAGTCGATGAATCGCCTCGAATCCGATTGACGCCCGCGACGATCAGAACCACACCCGCAAGCAGGCATAGCGGGAGAATCGGGTACCGAAGCGGCCGAGCCATGCCAATCGCAAGTTCGGGAAGAGCGATCAGAGTCGCCCCCGCGAGACTCATCACGCCGGCCTCGACGCGCTGGAAGTCACGTTCCAGGAGCCAGAAGATCAGCGCGGCCGACGCCACCACCATCGCGAACGCGCCGTCGATCGCGTGCGCTGCAACCGCGGTCCCGAGCATCGCGGCTCCGAGCGCCATCAGCAGGCGGCGCCGTCCCGGATCGAGAAAGAATGCGAGCCCCAATCCGAGCAGGGCGAAATCGACCGCCGTGCCGCGCATCCCCTGCGCGCGCCGCAGGATACAGGTCGAAAAGATAAACAGCGCCGCGACTCCACCGGCCGTGTCGTTGAATAGCGTTTTGCCGAGCCGATAGGTCGCGAAGAACATCAGAGCACTCATCGGGAGCATCGCGGCGGTCTCGGCCAGAGTCGCAAAGCGGGCGTGACTTCCCAGCGCCAGCAACACGTAAAACAGTTCGAGCCCGGGCGTCTGCGCGTACGGCCCCCAGCATCCGTATGGATCGTTGTCGAATGGCAGATAGACGTGAAAGGTCAGGATGCGCTGCACCGATGACGGATACGACAGGACGTCCATAAAGGGCGGTACTGGCGAGCCAAGTTGCAGCGGCAGATACGAGATCGCGAGCAACGCGGTCGCGAGCGCGGCGAGCTTCTGGCCCGCGGTCCATGCACCGAACCTGATCGTCGGCGGACGGCGCCATAGGTACACGCTGCCGAGCGCGAGCAATCCCCACACGGTCGGCGTATTGTAAAGGCCAATCGGCCCGAGCAAATTGCCCAGCAGGTAGGCGAAGACCCAAAGCCCACCGGCTCCGGCCAGCAGCGCGTCTGACACTTCCAGTTCTCGGTCGAGCTTGAGCGCGAGGCCGGCCAGTATCGCGGCACTCCACGCCCAGAAAATCCAGACCTTGGTCGCGGCCCACGCGGTCACGGGAAGGACCGTGCGGATGCCTTGGAAGGCATCGACAAAGCTGAGATGGGCCGGAAAATCGCGCAGGCGATGGATCGCGAGAAGGGTCACGATCGCGAGGCCGATCCAGACCGCGATCCATTGGCGACGGTCGCCGCGGTCGCCTAGTTTTGCACTTCCTTCCGCCAAATCAGGATCAACGCCGCAACAGCGGCGATTGTGAGCGCGAATGGTAACAGGATGTGCTCCGGCGCGTATACTCGCTCGATTCCAATGCGTCGCTGATGGCGGCCTCATGATCGCGCTGTCATGATGCGCGCATACAGATAGTTCAACCCGCTAGCGAGATTACACGAACAAAGGAAGCTCAGTTGATTCTTACCGCGATAATTCTAATCGGTGCAGCGATTCTCGAAGTCGGTGGCGACGCCTTGATGCGGCTCGGTCTGCACGGCGCGCGCGGTTGGATTCTCGCGGGTGCCGCCGCGCTCACGGCTTACGGCTTCGTCGTGAATCAGGGACAGCTCGATTTCGGGCGGCTGATGGGTGCTTACATAGCGGTGTTCTTCGTGGTCTCGCAGATCATTGCGATCGCGTTCTTTCATCAAGCCCCGGGACGGACGACGCTCGCCGGCGGCGCTTTGATCGTCGTCGGCGGATTGCTGATGATGATTTGAGGACAGCGCCGATCTGACTCGGCGCCGCTATGAACTACTTTTTCTTCGCGAACGGACGATCGCGTTCCGTGAGCGCCCCCTTAAGACCCTTCTCGCGGCTGGCTTTCATCCAGTTTTTCACCGTGTCCGTCTGATGCGCGATCACGTCGATATCGGCGGACGACTGCTCGGCCGCGCGAATACCAAGGATGTCGAGATAGCGATTGACGGCCGCCTTGTGCAGCATCAGCAGCTCCGCCGGCACCATCGCGACTCGCCGCGCGTAATTCAGCGTCTCCTCTTCAAGCTTGTCCTTCGGGAAAACGCGATTCACCAGGTGCCATTCGAGCGCTTCCTGCGCCGGCATGTAATCGCCGGTGAAAAAATATTCCTTGGTCTTGCGCGGCCCCATCAGCACCGGCCACATCGAGAGCGTCGGCAGGATTCCAAGAGAGCGGCCCGCAGGATGCCCGAACACGGCGTCCTCGCTGGCGAACACGATGTCGCAATGCCCGACGAATTCGGTCCCGCCCGCGAGGCAGTAGCCGTGCACCTGCGCGATCGTCGGCTTGTTGATCGCCCATAGCCGCTGCCATCGCTCGATCGTTTTGTGCAACCCCAATCGATCGTTGGTGACAGTGAAGGTCGAGCCCGGATGCTGCGTGCCCTGCAAATCGTATCCCGCTGAAAACGCCCGTCCAGCGCCGCGAATGATCAGCACGCTCGCTTCCGCATTGGTCTCGTACTCGTCCATGACGAGATCGAGTTCATGGAGCAGCTTCTGCGAAAGCGCGTTGAGTTTTTCCGGCCGGTTTAGCGTGAGGCGATAAATCTTGTCCTCGACCTTTTCGTAAATGACCGTCTCGTAAGTCGCCATGGCTGCCTCCCTCGACTAGTTGACGCGGCTCAGGAAATCGCCGGCGACGCGCACGGCTTCTTCCGGCGCTTCCCAAAAGAACATGTGCCCCGCGGCTTTGAGAATGTGGACCTTGGAACCGGCGATCGCGCCTTGCAACACTTCCGCGTTTTGATGCGGCACAATCGCGTCGTCATCGCCATGAATGATCAACGTCGGCGATTTGATCGCACCGAGCCGGGCAAAACTGTCGAAGCCGCCGATCGCTGCTCCCTGGCGCGCGAATGTGTGCATCGGAGTCGCAGGATAATTTCCCATTTCGGCAATTTCCCGGTCGAGCGTGGCCTGTCCTGCCGCCGAATTCAGAAACAGTTTGCCGCATGCGACGGCGAAGGCGCGGCGGGCCTGCTCTTCGGGCGGAGTCCCCGGCGTCGGCATCAGCGCCGCGATCGCTTCGGGCGCGGCCGCGATACTTTTGCTCGCGCCGCAATTGGTGCATCCGAGCACCAGGCCGCGCGTGCGTGCGGGATTCGCCAGCGCAAATTCCTGTGCGATCATCCCGCCCATCGAGANNGCGATCATCCCGCCCATCGAGATTCCGAAAATATGGGCGCGCGGAGTCTTCGCGTGATCGAGCACGCACGCGATATCCGATGCCATGTCGCCGAGCGTCCACTCCACATCGGGCTTGTCGCTCTCGCCGGTGCCGCGATTGTCGATCACGAAAATCTTGAAGCGCGATTCCATCAGTTTCAGAAACGGCTCGCCCCAGCCGCGGCCCGAGGCGCTGAATCCCATGATCAAAGCGACCGGTTCGCCGCTGCCGCGAATTTCGTAGCGGAGCTTGAGGCCATCTTTACTTTGCGCAAAGTCGCGTACTGCCACGTCTGACTCTCCTCGTTCCCTATGCAATAGAACTGCGGGCGGTGGCCGATCAAGCGGCGGCGGTAGCGAGACTCGTGACCCCGAGCAGCGTACCGATGATGCGGTAAACTTCGCGATTCACAATCAGGCTGGCGTGCAGGCCGGACACTTCGTGACTGGTGCCTCGTTCATCGATGCACGATTCCCACTGCACGACCTCGTCGCTGCGCGTGTAGATCGCGCTGAAGCGGGTGCCGCGGGCGGCTGGCGAGTGACCTGCGCTGGCGAATCCGCAGGCGCATTCGGGCGTGCCGCAATTCTCCGGATTGCTTGAAAACGTCTGCCAAAATGACTGGATCGCCTGCAGCGTGGGACGAACGCGATCGTGCACGCCGGCCGATCCATTCCGAATCGGTGAGCCGAGCGCGATCACATGCCGCACATGCTCCGATCTTGACGCCGCCGTCGCGCGTGCCAATAGTCCACCCAGGCTGTGCCCGATGATCGTCACGCGATCGTTCGTCTCGCGCGCGATTTTCTCGACCCGCCATTCGAGCCGCTCGATCTTCTGTCGAGGGCATCCGACGTTGAAATCGATTCCCGAAAGATACGGTCGATAACCGACGCGCCGGAGCCAGCGCGCCATCGGGGCGAGGCTCCAATCACCCGCGGTGAAACCGGGAATCAGCAATACTGGTCGCCCGTCGCCGGCCAACAGATCGCGGCCATAGGCAATTGGGTCGCGCATCAGGGCGGATAGCTGCTGCAGGAAATCGAAGTAGGCGGTGGCGGTTAATCTCAGCAAAATCCCGACGCGCTTTTTTTCCCGGCGAATTCGGCAGACCTTGCCACGAAAGTCGCGAACAGTAAAGCACGCGATAATTTCTTGTGAACAATGTTAGAGCAGTCTGGAAGCGCGAAAGATAAAGGCGCGAAGCCCGATCGGCTCCGCGCCCCTGAATGTGACCTTGAGAAACTGCTCAGCCTTTGGGCAGACCGAGCACGCGCTCACCAATGATGTTGTGCTGGATCTGATTGGTGCCTGCGTAAATCGTCGGTCCGCGCGCCGCCAGCATCCGGAACGACCATTTGCCCTTGTCCATCGCGAATGGCGCGCCGAATTCGATCTGGCTGTACGGTCCGAGCAGTTCCATCGCGAATAGCGCGATCTTGAGCCCGAGCTCGGTGCCGCAGAGTTTCATCATCGAGCCTTCCGG
>PNBD01000115.1 GCA_003135855.1 Deltaproteobacteria bacterium | reverse complement strand
CCAGAAATGCGTGCTTCGCGCCGCGCTGCGGCATCAGGATTTCCACGCGGCTTCGCGGCGGCTCCAGGTGCGTCCCTCGCTCCGTGAGAATGTCCTCGAGAATTTCGCGCCCCTCGAAATCCATGGGCACGTGGATGGCGCGCGGAAGATACGCGGCGTCGAGGTAGAGCTGCTTCANNTCCTCCCAATAAAAATCGCGCCGGTCCACGACGCGCCCGCCGCGTAGATGGAAAAGATTCACGGCCACCAGCGGAGGCTCGGCGTGCCACGCGAGGACGTCAATGTCGTCGCCTTGCGCGGCGGCGATCTTCTGGCGTTCCTCAATTTCCGAAAGCGTGTGCAGCAGGTCGCGGTAGGCGGCGGCCTGCTCGAAGCGCTCGGTGTCCGAAGCCTCCATCATGCGGGTTTCCAGGCTCAGGATCAGGTCGCGGCGGCGGCCTTCGAGAAATAATTTCGTGTCACGCGCTGCTTCCGCGTATTTTTCGTCCGTGGTCAGCCCGGGAACGCAGGGCCCGTGGCACCGGTGAATGTAATACTGCAGGCAGGGGCGCGGGTGCTTGCGCGTCAGGTCCACCGTGCAGGAGGGAATGCGAAATGTTTTGTGGATGAAATGGACGATCCGGTAAGCGAGGCTGTGCGGGAAGAATGGCCCGAAGTAAATCGAGCCGTCCTTGATCAGGCGGCGCGTTACATAGACGCGCGGATATTTCTCGAACGCGGTGTAGCGAATGTACGGGTAGGTCTTGTCGTGGCGCAGCAGCACGTTGAATTTCGGCTTGTATTGCTTGATGAGGATGTTTTCCAGCGCAAGGGCTTCGCGCTCGTTGTCCACNNGGATTCGAGGAAATACGATTTCACGCGATTCCGCAGGGAAGTGGACATGCCCACGTACAAAATCGTTCCCAGGGCGTCCTTGAATAGATAGACGCCGGGCTCAGCGGGAAGGCTGGCGGCTTTTTGTATGAGTTCCATCGCGGGAGTAGAATAAGGAGCGCGACGATCCGCTCTCAGGCAACACCCATGATAGCAAAGTGAATCTTAAATCCGTGCGGAACATGAAACGATTGCCATACATTGTTTTTGGAGTTTTGCTGCTCGCCGGGGCTCGATCCCTGTGCGCGCAACAGGTGAATCCGCGCGTTCCACCCCCTCCGCCTGCTCCTCCGGTCGAGACGCCCGCTGCGCCTCAACCCGTGGACGCGCCCGCAACGGCTGCCGCGCAGCCGCCCCAACTACCCGGGCCAATTGACCCGACCATTCCCCCTCCGCCTCCTTATGCCGAGGTGACGCCCGAGCCTCCGCCCGCGCCTTCGGGACCAGCGTTCGATCCGCTTCATGCCGAAAGGAGCATTACGATTGGCACGTTTTATATGAGAAAGGGAGCCTACGACGCGGCCATCGACCGCTTCGTGGAAGCATCCAACTACCAGCCCTCCCTGGCAGCGCCGTGGAAGCTTCTGGGCGAAACGTACGAGAAGAAGCGCGAGTACGCGAAGGCCGTCGAATCCTACAATAAATACCTGCAAATTAGTCCGCGTGCGCCGGATGCCGCAAGAATAAATAAAGTCATCTCCGACCTTGCAGAAAAAATCGCACAGGAATCCCCCAAAAAAGCGGAACGGTAAATCCGAGAGCCGGCTGCGCACCAGGCTGCATTTTTCATTGGAGCGTGTAGCATAACCACAGAAAACTCCCGCCTCTGAAGAGGCAGGCTGCAGCAATTTGCTCGTATCTGCTGTAGCCCGGGTCTTCAGACCCGGGGCCTTTGTCCGGCGTTACGAAAAGCGCGCATTCATTGTCTGTTCGGTGTCTTGAGTTCCAGTGATCGGGAGAATGTGAACAATGTGGACTGAAATCGCGGAGCGATGGAAGGCTATCGGATACGCTCAAGGAATTTGCGGGCGCGCGCGTAGTGCGCAAATTGTTTTTCCTCGGCGCGAAATTCAGGCGAGTGCGCCTGCAATCCGCAGGCGGTGGCGCGCAAGGGATGCTTCACGTGCAGCATTTCGTGATAGAGGATGAATTCCACCGCGTAGGAGGGCACTGCGGGGTGGTCCAGCCGCTTGTTCATCACGATCTGGTCGAGCGATGGGTCGTAGCACCCAAACTGCGAGCGCCACGGCCGTGCGCTCCATCCCAGTCGAGGCCGGCGGAGGAGTCCGGAAAAGTATTCGATATTGAGCGAAGCGAACATGGGTTCCAGATCGTGCGCCGCTCCGCTGGGCTTGTCCGGGACGCGCCTGGCACGCTTGAGGCGAACGCTCGCGATGTGCTGCCTCGTCGAACTTGCCAGCACAAACTGGCGATAGAGATCGCGCAACTCGCGAGGCACGCGCCGGCGATACAGTTGGCCAAGTAAAATCGCCGCGGCGGCCTCAATCACCGGGATGGGAGCTTCGAGCAGGATGTCGGACATTCGCACATGGGCCACATCCTGGCGCAAGCGCAGCGTGTGCGAGAGATTCGCGTAGGGGTACAACACGACTTGAAACTGCGGCGGCCGCCCCTGGCATCCCAGGCGTGTGAAGATGCGCTGAAAAATGCGGTCACCTCCCAGAAACGCGGAGGGCACGCGGCGACCCTTTCTCGTATTGGGAGATTCTGTCACGATGGTTTGCGCCGCACGGGCGGCGGGGCCATCTCCTTTGCGGCGTTCTCAACGTCCTTCGCGGCGTCCTGCGTTGCCTCAATCGCGTCGTCCAGATTGCTTTTATACGTTTCGCGTTCCGGTCCATTCGCGGCCAGGCCCTGAAGGTAGGGCAGAAATTCCTTGATCACCGCCCGCATGGCTTTTATGCCGCCGCGAATGTCCTGCTGCTTTTCGATTCCGATGCCGATCAGGTCGGCGGCGTCGTCAATGCATCCCGCGTAGCCGTTAATCAGGTCGTTCAGGCGCTCGGCCCGTTTCTGGTCCGCCGGATCCATGTGCGCGAATTCGTATTGAATTTTCTTGATGCGGCTTGCGGCGAACGACGTATAGAGCTCGATGCGCGGCCCCGGCTCTCCAGCATCGCGAATCTTGTCGGCTTCGACCTCGGACAAATACTCCTTCTTTTGTGGCGCGGCGCTCACCTGTGCGGGAGATGCCGCGTTCAGAATCGAGATAAGGAGTAACAGGATGCCCGCTGTAGCGTTGGATCTCATGGTCGCCTCAAGGATCCGACTTTGGCGCGTTATGGTCCGTCCGGAGCGGAAAGAGCGCGTCGATCAATTCGTTGTGTTTCGTTGAGAGATCGTTCCGAACCACCCGGAAAAACGGACGCTGGTCCACATTCAGCGTAAGAATCAAATCGTCGATGTGCCGGACGGTTTCGCGAAGGCTGATCTGAAGTTCCTTGAATCCCGCAGGCTTGCGTTCCGCATTCACTCCCGTGCCTTTGAGAGCAGCAACCGTTTCCGAAACTTCGTCCCGGTATTGTTCGAGAGTGTGAAGCGAAGCTTCCGAGTCTCCCGCCTTCGATTGCTTTCTTGCCAGCTCGACTTGCTCGTCCCCCAGTTTTGCAAGCTCGCGCGCCTTGTGAACGGGGTCGACCTCATGCGNNATCTTGCGCGGCGAGTGGGGCGCTGAGCGCCAGCGCCGCGAGCAGCGCGATCCGAATTGTCAGCCGCCTCGTCATCTTGGAAAGAAGAATGCCATGATCCACATTTACTTTTTTCTGGTCTGCCCCAGTTCGCGCTGCAGGACGAGAATGCGATGGCGAGCCTGAAAATCCTCCGTGTCGTGCTGCCCGCCGTCCTGATCGAGAAACTTCTGGTACGCCTCGATCGCCTCCGCCTTCCGGGAAAGTTTATCGTAACAGATTGCGCGAACAAACCAGGATGCGGGCTTTGGCGTTTCCAGTTTGGCAAGCCGGTCCATCGCGTCGAGCGTCGCGGCATAATTTTCATTCAGGTAAAGGGCGTCGGCCAGGTCTCGCAGCACATCGGCGGATTGCGGATTTCGCGTATAGACCTGTGTGAGAATGCGAATGGCCGCGGGATAATCCTTCAACGCGATGTCCACGTGGCCATTCCATGCGGCCAGCTCGGCGTCCTGCGCCGATAACGAAAGTGCCTGCTTCAGCGCCGAGCTGGCTTCCTTCCATTTCTTCTGCTGCATGAAGATTTCGCCGCGCATTTTAAGCGTCTCGGCGGAAGGCGAGGCGCCCGCCTCGGCGCGGTCGAGTTCAGCAAGCGCGTCGTCGAAGCGGTTGAGGTTCAAGAGCGCCAATGCCCGGTCAAAATGCGCGGACTGGTCGTCCGGCTTGAATTTCAGATAGTCCGCCAGGGCGTCGCTCGCCGCATCGTATTTCTTTTGCGTAAGCAACGCGCTCCCGAGGCCCAGGCGCGCGGGAGCCGCGTCGCCTTTCGATGCGATGGCCGCGCGAAATTCTTGTTCCGCGCCAGCCGTGTCGTTCGAGCGAAGCAGCACGCGGCCCAGCGCGAAGCGCGCTTCATAATCCTCTGGCGACAGCTTGAGCGCCGCGCGGTATTGCTCGATGGCCTCCGGGAATTTACCGGCGCGTTCAAGAGAGAGTCCGGCCAGGAATCGCGGGCGGCTTTCAGTGGGGTGCAATTCGGCCGCGTGCCGAAAAGCCTCCGCAGCCGCGGCGGGATCGCTGTCAACTAGCACGAGCCCAAGATTCAAATGCGCGGCGGCCATCTTCGGGTCGAGGGCAATCGCGCGCAAGAATTCCGCCTTCGCATCTTCCGGGCGTTTCAATCCCACGTACGCATATCCGAGCTGAAAATGCGCGTAGGGTTCATCGGGGCGCTGCGCGATATATTTCTGGAGGGGATCGAGCGCCGACGCGAAATCCATTTTGTCGATGGCGTCATTCGCCTGCTGGAGCAGGTGCGCGAGCGGGTCTTCCTTTTCCCGAGGCGCGGAGGTCGCCGGTGTTTTCGCGGGAGTTTTTCGTTGGGACTGCGCGGCAAGCGGAATGCCGATCGCGGCGAGCCATGCCGCCGCGACGCCAACTCGCATCCAGCACGCCGCAAAATGGTTCCGTCGATGCATGAGTCTTATTTGCCGCGCCCGGTGGAATTCGGCGCGCCCGGATTGCGATTGGCCCGGGAATCCGCAAGCACGCGCGCGAGAAACTTTCCCGTGTGCGATTTGGAATTGCGCGCAACCTGTTCCGGCGTTCCCGTCGCGACGATTTGCCCGCCCGCCGCTCCGCCTTCCGGACCAAGATCGATAATCCAATCCGCCGATTTGATCACATCGAGATTGTGCTCGATCACGATGATCGTGTTGCCAGCGTCCGCCAGGCGTCCGAGCACCGCGAGCAGCCGCTTGATGTCGTCGAAATGCAGACCGGTGGTCGGCTCGTCGAGGATGTACAGAGTGCGGCCGGTCGCGCGACGCGCGAGTTCCTTCGCGAGCTTGATTCGCTGCGCCTCGCCGCCCGAGAGCGTGGTCGCCGACTGGCCGAGATGGATGTAGTCGAGGCCGACGTCGCGCAGCGTTTCGAGCTTCTGCCGAATCGGCGGAACGGAGCTGAGAGATTCGACGGCGTCGAGCACCGTCATGTTGAGGACCTCGGCGATGCTCTTGCCCTTGTACTGAATCTCGAGCGTGTCGCGATTGTAGCGCTTGCCGTTGCAAACTTCGCAGGTCACGTACACGTCGGGCAGAAAATGCATTTCGATTCTGATGATGCCGTCGCCCTCGCACGCCTCGCAGCGCCCGCCTTTGACGTTGAACGAGAAACGTCCCGGTCCGTAACCGCGCATGCGGGCGTCGGGCAACTGCGCAAACAGCTCGCGGATATGGGTGAACAGACCGGTGTAGGTCGCAGGATTCGAGCGCGGCGTGCGTCCGATCGGGCTTTGATCGACGTGAATGACTTTGTCGAGATGCTCGACGCCTTCGAGCGATTTGTAGGCGCCGGCGCGCTCGCGGCTGTGATTCAGTTTCTGCGACAGCGCGCGATGAATCGTATCGAGCACCAGCGTCGATTTGCCGGAGCCTGACACTCCGGTAACGCAAGTCAGCACGCCAAGCGGAATCGAGACGTTCAAATCGCGCAGGTTGTTTTCGCGCGCGCCTTTGACGGTCAGCCATCGGCCGGTGAGCTGCCGGCGCCGCGTGGGCACCGGAATCTCGACTTCGCCCGCCAGGTACTTGCCGGTGAGCGAGTCGGGATTGCGCATCACCTCGTCGGGCGTACCCTGCGCCACGACGTAGCCGCCATGAATTCCCGCGCCGGGGCCCATATCGATCAGGTGATCGGCTTCGAGCATCGTCTCGCGATCGTGCTCGACCACCAGCACGGTATTGCCGAGTTCCTTGAGGCGCTTGAGCGTCGCGAGCAGGCGCTGATTGTCGCGCTGATGAAGGCCGATCGACGGCTCGTCGAGAATGTACAGCACGCCGACCAGGCTCGAGCCGATTTGCGTCGCGAGGCGGATACGCTGGCCCTCGCCACCGGACAAACTCCCTGACGCGCGATCGAGAGTCAGATAATCGAGGCCGACGTCAGCGAGAAAATTCAGCCGCTCGCGAATCTCTTTCAGGATCAGGCGCGCGATTTCCGTTTCCTGCTTGCTCAGCTTCGGCGCCGCGAAAAACGCCATCGACTGTTTGATCGACATCGCGGTGACTTCCGAAATGGACTTGCCGTTGAAGCGGACGAACAGGCTCTCCTTCTTGAGCCGCGCGCCGTTGCAGGTCGGGCACGAGCGCAGGTTCATGTACGCTTCGAGCCACTCGCGAACGTGCTCGGACTCGGTCTCCTTGTAGCGCCGATCGAGCCATTGCAGCACGCCCTCGAAGGTCTTGGAGTATTCGGCGCGATGATGCCCGCGCTGATACGCGAATTCGATTTCCTCTTCGCCGGAGCCATTGATGATCGCCTTGCGCGCGCGCAACGGAATGGTTTTCCACGGCTGATCGAGGCTGATCTTGTAGTGCGCGGCGAGCGATTCGAGCACTGGCTGGATGTAATTCATCGTCGCCCACGGCGCGATCGCACCCTCGGCGATACTCAGATCCTCGTTCTGCACCACCAGCTCGGGATCGAAGTACATGATCGAGCCGATGCCCGAGCACTCGGCGCACGCGCCGTGCGGGCTGTTGAAGGAGAACATTCGCGGCGTGATTTCCGGATACGATATGCCGCACTGCACGCACGCAAAGCGCTGGCTGAAATAAATCTCGCTCTCTGCCTTGGGCGCTTCGAGCCGCTCGACTTTGAGCAGGTCCTCGCCGTATTTGAACGCGACTTCGAGCGAATCCGCCAGCCGCTTTTCGATGCCCGAGCGGATCGCGAGCCGATCGACCATCACCTCGATGGTGTGGCGCTGGTTCTTGTTCAGCGCCGGCTCCTCGCCAATCTCGTACAGCTTGCTGTCGATCTTTACGCGCACGAATCCCGCGCGCTTCAGATCCGCCAGCTCTTTGCGATATTCGCCCTTGCGATCGCGCACGATCGGCGCGAGCACGTGGATTCGCGAACCTTCGGGCCAGCTCATGATTCGATCGACAATCTGCTGCACGGTCTGCTGCGCGATTTCGCGGCCGCAGTTGTAGCAGAAGGCGTGGCCGACGCGCGCGAACAGGAGCCGCAGATAGTCGTAGATCTCGGTGATGGTGCCGACGGTCGAACGCGGATTGCGCGAGGAGGTCTTTTGCTCGATCGAAATCGCCGGCGATAGGCCGTCGATCGAATCGACATCGGGCTTCTCCATCTGCTCGAGGAACTGGCGCGCGTAGGCCGACAGCGATTCGACGTAACGGCGTTGCCCCTCGGCGTAGATGGTATCGAAAGCGAGCGACGATTTGCCCGAGCCGGAGAGCCCCGTGATAACGACCAGGCGATCGCGCGGGATCTCGAGATCGATATTCTTCAGATTGTGCTCGCGCGCACCCTTGATGACGATTCGATCTGCCATCGTTGTTACGCCGCCGCTCGCCGCTGCGCGCTCTCGCGGCCCGCCACCGCGGCCCGCGCCGCATATTCGATCGCCGCGATCATGCTCGATGGATTCGCGATGCCCTTGCCCGCGATCTCGAACGCAGTCCCGTGGTCGGGCGACGTTCGCACAAACGGCAATCCGATCGTAACGTTCACCGCGCGATCAAACTCCAGAGTCTTGAGCGCGATCAAACCTTGATCGTGATACATCGCGACCGCCGCGTCGAAGCCGAACTTGCCGCGCGGGCGGATGAAGGCAGTGTCGGGCGCCAGGGGACCGACGGCGTCGATGCCGGCGCGCTGGGCACGGCGAATCGCGGGGGCAATCACGCGGATTTCCTCCTCACCGAAGAGTCCGTTCTCGCCGGCGTGAGGATTAAAACCGAGCACACCGATTCGCGGCTTCGCGATCCCGAATTTTGTGCGGAGATGCGTCGCGAGCAAATTCACGGTCTCGAAGACGTTGCGCTGCGTGAGCGCACTCGCCACTTTTGCGAGCCCTATATGCGTCGTGACCAGCGCCAACGTCAAATCGCCGCCGGCAAAGGTCATGCGCCACAAGCGGGTGCGCGAAATCTGCGCCAGCAATTCGGTGTGTCCGGGAAAGCGATGGCCGGCGCGATTCATCCATTGCTTGCTGATCGGCGCGGTGACCAATGCGTCCACTTCGCCGCACATCGCCATCCGCGCGCCAGTCACGACGTAATCGTAGGCCGCGCCTGCGCCCTCGACGGTCGGATGTCCGGGCCGAATCGCTCGCTGCGACAAATTCGATATCGAAAGCACGCCAACTCCCTTCGCGAGCGGCGGGATAGTCTCGCCCGGATGCCATTCGCGCGGCGTGGCGATCTTGTTCAAGCGCGCGGCAGTCTCCTGCATCGCGCGCAGATCGCCGATCACAATTATCGACGGCGCACCGCGACGACCTGCGATCGCCGCAGCCGCTTTGAGAATGACCTCGGGACCGATTCCCGCAGGATCGCCCATGCTGACCGCAATTATCGGAGGGGGCTTTCGACTGAGCGCCATCGCGAACTAATACATCGTCTCGACGTAATGCTTCTTCACCAGATCGGATTCGATCCAGGTCTGCAGGCGCTCGTTGGTCTGCTGGTTGGTCAATACGTTGCGAATCTGCTCCTTCACGTCAGCCAGCGGCTTCAGTCCGACGACCTCGTGATCATCGAGCTTGATGATGTGAAAGCCGTGCTTGGTTCTGATCACCGCGGAAACCTGCCCCGGCTTGAGACCGGTCACGGCGACCAGGATTTCGTCCATCACGTCATTGGGCTCGAACCATCCAAGCTCGCCGCCATTGGATTTCGAATCGTCGTCGGAATAAGTCCGGGCGAGATCGTTGAAGTCCTGGCCCTTGAGGATGCGGGCGTGAACCTGATCGGCTTTTTTCTGGGCGTCGGCAACTTGCTGCGGCGTCGGATTGGGCGGCAGCGCAATCAGAATTTGCGCGAGTTTGAGCCGCTCCTTTTGCACGGTGAAATCCGCTTTGTGCGCATCGTAGTAGACCTGGATATCGGCATTCGAGATTTGAATTTTCTCGCGAACCTGCTGCTGTATCATCATCGCTTTCTGCAGGTCCGAGCGCGCGCGCTTGCGCAGCTCCTCGTAGCTCATCCCTTGGGCCTGGAGCTGCTCGCGAAATTGCGCGTCGCTCATATGTTTGTCCGTGCGCACCTCCGCGATGTACTTCTCGACCTGGGCGTCGTCCACCTTGTCCTGGTATTTCTTGATTTCACTTTCGAGCAGCCGCTGAGCGATTAACGCCTTGATCGCCTTTTTCGAGATCGGATTGGTCGCGAATTCATCGGGCGGAATCGGATTGCCCGTGGCCGCGGCGAATTCCATCACTTCGCGCTGCGTAATCGGCTCGCCATCGACGCTCGCCACGACTTGATCGACGTTCGCACCGCCCACCGATACCATCGGCGGCGCGGGCGTCTCAGGCACAACCGCGGGAGCTGCGCCTCCAACCTTCTCCGGCGTTTGCGCGATAGTCGTCGAATCCGAGGCAGTGGTCGAATCCTGAAGCGCGGCCGGGGTCGGGGCCGCTGCGGCCTGGCTCGCGGCGGCTTGCCTGTGGGCTTCTCTCGCGGCCGCCAGCTTCTTCCCGAACACCAGGGTTTCCATCGTCGTCGACGAGCATCCGATCGTCGCAACCGCGACCGCGATAGCTAACGTCACGACGAGAGTCGGCGCCAGCGCCGGCATCGACGCTCGCGCCGTTTGGCGCGCCCGGTTGAACACCCATGTCTGAATCCGCATCGGTCTAGTTGAGGACCTGCCCGACCTTCTTGGCTGGCCAGTCGTCCAACTTTTCACAGCCCGCCAGCGCCTGCAAGATACCGCCGAGCTGCGCGAAAATCTCGGGGTACTCGCCCGGCTCGATTCGGGCGAGCACCTGGTACGAGGGCGTGAGGCGCATCGTGTGACGATTCTGATCGGCGAGCTTGACCAGCCGCGCCGTATCCACCGGCGCATCGGGATGAAAGCGAATCTCGAGCTGCGAACCCTTGAGGATCGCGCTCAGAATCATGAGCTGCTTCATCTGGCGGCGGATATTCATCGCGGCGATCAGATTTTCGATCAACGTGGGCACCGGGCCGAAGCGATCGCGGACCTCGTCGCGAAGCTCGTCGAGCTCCTCCTCGTTGCGCGCGCGCGCGAGGCGTCGATAGAGCACCAATCGCTCGTTCTCATCGGCGACATAGGCCTCTGGGATATAAGCCGGCACCGAGATTTTCAGCTCGGGCTCGAAATCGGGCCGCTGCGGCTCTCCGCGCAGTTCCGCGATCGCCTCTTCCATCATCTCGGTGTAGAGCTCGAATCCGACCGCCGCGATCTGCCCCGATTGCTCGCGACCGAGCAGATTGCCCGCGCCGCGATGCTCGAGGTCGGCCATCGCGAGCTTGAAGCCGCCGCCGCTTTCGCTTTCGACCAGTTCGCGCAGCGCATCGATTCGACGCTTCGCATCGCGGGTGATGATGTGCTCGCCGGGAATCAAAAGATAAGCGTACGCGCGTTGCCGCGAGCGCCCGACTCGTCCGCGTAACTGGTAGAGCTGCGCCAGCCCGAAGTGATCGGCGCGATTGATGATCATGGTGTTGGCGTTGGGAATATCCAAGCCCGATTCGATGATCGCGCTGCAGACCAGCACGTTGACGCGCTTCTCGATAAAATCGCGCATCACGTTTTCGAGCTGGCGCTCGTTCATCTGGCCATGCGCGACGGCGGTCTTCGCCTCCGGCACCAGGGCGCGCAGATGGGCCGCCATATACTCGATATTCTCGACGCGATTGTGCACAAAAAATACCTGACCGCCGCGATTCAGCTCGCGCAGCATCGCATCGCGGATCGTCGCGTCGTCGAAATGCGCGACGAAGGTGCGAATCAATTGGCGGTCCGGCGGCGCCGTCTGAATCACCGACAGATCGCGAATCCCGAGCATCGCCATGTGCAGCGTGCGCGGAATCGGCGTCGCGGTCATGGTCAGCACCGGCACCAGCTTCTTGAGTTTCTTGATGCGCTCCTTGTCGGCTACGCCGAAACGATGCTCCTCATCGATCACGAGCAGGCCGAGGCGCGGGAACTGCACGTCACTCGACAACAATCGATGCGTCCCGATCACGATGTCGATTTTGCCCTGCGCCGCTTGCTCGATCGTCGCGCGATTTTCCTTGTGACTGCGAAATCGCGAAACCATCTCGACCCGCACCGGAAGGTCCTTGAAGCGCTCGCGAAACGTATCCCAGTGCTGCTCGGCGAGAATCGTGGTCGGCACCAGCACCGCGGCCTGCCGCCCGTCCATCACGGCGAGGAACGCGGCCCGGAGCGCGACCTCGGTCTTGCCGAAGCCGGCGTCACCGCAGATCAGGCGATCCATCGGTTTCGCGCGCGTCATGTCGTGGATGACGTCATCGATCGCCGCCTGCTGATCGGGCGTCTCCTCGAATTCGAAGCGCTCGGCGAACTCTTCGTAATCGGCGCCCGGCTGCGGATACGCGTGACCCTCGAGAATCTCGCGCGCCGCGTAGATATCGAGCAACTCAGCCGCCATCGCGAGCACCGCCTGCCGCGTGCGCCGCTTTACTTTTTCCCACGAACCGCTGCCGAGCTTGTCGAGCTTGGGTTCACCATCGTCGCCGCCGATGTAGCGCTGAACCAGGTTTATGCGCTCGACCGGCAAGTACATCGTGTCGTTGCCGGCGTATTCGAGATTCATGAAATCGCCTTCGACCTCGGCGACCTTGAGATGCCGCAGTCCGCGGTACTTCGCGATTCCGTGATCGATATGAACGACGTAATCGTCGGGCTTCAATTCCTGCAGATTGAGCAGCGCGCCCTTGCCGGTCTCGCGCCGACGGCGCCGCACGCGCGGCTCGCCAAAAATTTCCTCCTCACTGTAGAGATAGAGTCCGTCGGCCTGCAGCACCGCGCCCGCGGAAAGTTCGCCGTCCATGATCGCGGGCCAATAGTCGGGCCAGTCGAGCAGCGCTGCGAAACTTTTGCATTCCGTATTGACTTCGATTTCCCACGCTTCGAGATGACGGCGAAGGCGCGCGACCTGGTTCGCGCCCTCGACGATCATCAGCGATCGCCCTTGTCCACGTTGGACTTCCTTGAGCTCGTTGGCCAGCGGCTCGAAGCTCGGCGGCGTGCGCACACCGCTCAGATTGTTGGCGCCGAGCTTGAGGCTGGGCTGCGTTTTTACTTCGACCGGCGCGGCCCATCCGGGTCGCGGCGCGGTCATCGTGATCAGCGAACCTATTTCGACCGCGGTGAATTTCGCGAGCGCGCGCTCGAACTCGTCGATCGACAGGAACAGCGATTCGGGCGTCGGATGAAACGCGGGCTTCTGGATCGCCGCGCTAGTCTCCCTCGCGACGGTCTCGCTGAAACGATTGGCCTCGGCGACGATCCGCCCCGGATCGACCATCCACAAAAGCGCGTCTTTGGGGAAATAATCAAAGATGTTGTCGAGCTCGCGGCTGTACACGTACGGCATCAGCAGTTCGGCGCCCGGGAACAGCAGGCCATTGGCGAGCGTCTCGGCCAGTTCGGCGGCCTCCTTGCGCACCATCCCGATTTCGGCGGCGCGGAGCGCGACCGTGTCGGCAAGTTTCGGATTCTTGAGCGCCGAGGGCGGCACGTAGCGCGTGCGCGTGATGGTTGCCTCAGTCAGTTCCTCGGCCGAGCGCTGAGTCGCGCCCTCGAAATGCCGAATCGACGTGACGACGTCGTCCTCGAGCTCGATTCGAATCGGGTCGTTGTACAACGGCGAGTACGCATCGACGATGCCGCCGCGCACGCTGAAGTCGCCGGGCTCTTCGGTTTGCGGCACGCGTTGATATCCGCACGACGAGAGCGCGTCGATCAGAATTTCAAAGTCGATGCGGTCGCCGATCGCCACCTTGACGATTGAATCGTTGAACACGGCGCGCGGAATCGTGCGCGTCATGAGCGCTTCGGCCGAGGTTACAATCACCGGCGCGTCCTGTCGCAGCATCGCGTAGAGGGCCGCGAGCTGCGAAGCTTGCGCATCGGTCGGCGGCGATAGCAGCGCCATCGGTTTGACTTCCCACGAACGCATCAGATGCACGCGGCGCGTAGCCGAATCGGCGTTGTGTGCCTCGTCGAGAAAAAAACTGGTCTCAGTCGCGAGCGCCTCGGCTTCCGCGGCAATCGAAGTGACGACGACGATCGGACGCGTCAGGCGCAGCGCCATCTCGCGCAGCATCAGCGCCCCGGCCGCGCCGCGCAGCCCCATCACGGGGAATCGGCGCTCGGTATTGGCGCTCAGGCGGGCTTCCAATTCTCCCGCCGATTCTTTCAGGCTTCTTGGCAAAGTTCTCGATTCCGACGCGCAAAATCGCCGTCCGGCGATGCGTCACCGGAGACGCACACGCTGGCAGCGTGCCGATATGATAGCAGAGAAATGGCCGCGAGCAGCTTTCGACGGTGCGGAAAACTTCGAGCGAAAAACTTGGATCAGTTGGCGGCGCTTTCCCCGCCGGGCGGAGGAGCGGATGCGGGCGCCGGTATCCCGATCGGTGCGGACGGCGGCGGACCGCCGGCAATCGTTTGATGATCGCCATCGCGCTGAGGGCGAAAATTGCGACCGAGCGCAGTCGGGCGCGGTGGAATTCTAGTGGGTGAAACTCTCGCCGCCCGAGGGAGCACTCGCGCTCTGCGGCGCCGCGTTGGCGAGCGATTCACCGACCGCACCGACCTTCACGGCGATCTTCATCGTCTTGTGCGCCCTGCCGTCCGGCCGAATCACGGTGAGGTACATCGTGTCGCCCGGCTTGAGCCGCGCCATCGCAGCGTCGAGATCGCCCTGGCTACGCACTCGCTGGTCATCGACCGCAACGATCAAGTCACCGCCCTGCCCGAGCGAACCACCCTTCGACAGCAGTGGCATCACCAGGAGATTCAGCGGGCCCAGCATCGAGCTCGCGGTCGCGCCGGCTGCACCGACCGCCGACGGGCCAGTAGTCGATCTCAATCCCGCCTGCGCAGCCGGGCTATTAGGATCGACGCCGACGACCTCAAGACCGTGCTCCTCCATTCCCAAGTAGCATTGCGTCGCGTACTTCACGGACAGGCCGAGATACGGCCGGCGATGCGGGCGAGTATTGCCTTCAGGATTGGGGCGAAAGCTCGGGTCAATCGAGTTGCTTTGCTCCGAGCTGCTTTCCTCGCCGGGGCGAAAATCTCGATCGCTGGGAATCTCGTTCACGCTCGGCCGCGGCTCGACCGCACCCGGCTGCGGCGCGATCTCGAGCGTGCGATCGTCCTCGCTGCCCTGCCCTGCCAGACCGGGATTAGCCGGCGTCTCGCCGCCTTGCACGCCAGCCTGCGTGCCCGGCGGACTGTTCGGTGCCTGCGCGATCGCGAAATCAGTCAAGGCAAAAATCGCGCAACCGGTGACGCATACGGTTAGAATTTTTCGCAGGTTCATTTTTGCAGTCAGCTACGCATTCGCGGGACGTGACGAAATCATAAGCCTGCCACCCGCAACGCTCAAGCCGAATGGTTGTTGGTCGAAAAGTTCGTCCTTGATGCGAACAGGGAACCCATGCGAGAGTTTTCGAATCTGAGATTATGAAAATTATTGCGACAGTTGCGCTAAAGCCGGAGCATCGAGCGATAATCGCGAAGGCCGTGCCCGGCGCGGAAATCGTCGACCGGCAGTGTCGAACGCAAGAGGAAGTGTCGGCGATGGTCGGCGAGGGGTGCGACGTGATGCTCACGTTCCGCATCCCGGACGACATCGAGCGGCGCGCGCCACTGCTCAAGTGGATTCAGTTGCTCAGTGCGGGCGCCGATCATGTGCTGTCGGGTCCGCTGAAGAGCGGCACGATTGCGATCACGACCTCCAGCGGAATCCACGCGACAGCGATCGCGGAATATACGCTGGCCTCGATGCTCACGTACGCGCATCGGATTCATCTCGCGATCCGATCGCAGCTCCGCCACGAATGGCTGCGCTCGGGGCAGTTCATGTCGAGTGTCGACAATCTCCGCGGCCGCACGCTCGGAGTAATTGGCTATGGATCGATCGGGCGCGAGACGGCGCGCCTGGCGCAGGCGTTCGGGATGAAGGTGCTCGCGTTGAAGCGCGACCCGAGCGATCGGAAAGATCGGGGATGGTGCCCCGCCGGCCTCGGCGATCCGGAGGGCACGATACCAGCCAAGTTTTTCGGTCCCGAGCAGCGCGAAGAAATTTTGCGCGAGAGCGATTACCTGTCGATCACACTGCCGCTTACCGAGCACACGCGGAAATTTATTGGTGAGCGCGAACTTGGTGCGATCAAGCCCGGCGCGTTTCTCGTCAACATCGGACGCGGCGGAGTGATCGATGAAACGGCGATGGCGGCGGCACTCAAGGACGGCAAGCTCGCGGGCGCCGGCCTGGACGTCTTCGAACACGAACCGCTCGCGGCAGAGAGCCCGCTTTGGGACGTGGAAAATGTGATCCTGACGCCGCACATGTCGGGCGCGAATCGCGGATACATGGATCAGGCCAGCGAACTGTTCGCGGACAATCTGCGCCGGTTCGTCGCGAAGGAGCCGCTGCTCAATCTGGTTGATCCAAAATGGGGCTATTGAATTTAAGCGCGCGCCGCGCGTGATTTCAGGGCCGCGAGGAAGCGGTCCTTCAAGCCGTCGAAGGGGCCGTTCGACATGAACAGGGCGACGTCGCCGGCGCGCGCGTCGGCGAGCATCCGCGCGAGGATCTCGTCATTAGAATCGCACGCGACCGCCGCAACGCCGCGCGAGTTGATCATCGATGCGAGCGCGGTGGTCTGAAGGCGCTCGCCCGCCGGAATCGGATCATTTTCTTTGAAGTACACCGGTCCTAAATACACACGCGACGCGCGATCGAAGGCGGTCGCGAAGCCATTCTGAAAAACATTGCGGCGCGCGGTGTTCGAGCGCGGCTCGAAGGCGGCCAGGATCCGGCGGCGCGGGAATCGTTCCGCGATCGCTTCGAGCGTCACGCCGATCGCGGTCGGATGATGCGCAAAATCATCGACCACGGTCACTCCCGCAGCTTCTCCGATGATTTCCTGTCGCCGCACGACGCCTTTGAATGTCTTCAGGCCGAGCGCGATCTCGTCATCCGGCACGCCGAACGCATTGAGCAATACGTACACGCCGAGTGCGTTGGCGACGTTCATCCGTCCGCCGATCGGCAGATGCATTTCATCGACGACGCGCGTGCCGGCGCGAGTGATCAAAAACTTCGCGCCATCCGCATCGACGACAATGTTCGACGCCTGAAATTCTCCGGCACGCAGGCCGTAGGTGATCCTGCGCGCGCGCGCGTCGGCGCTGACTTCGAGCGTATGCGGGAAATCCGCGCATACGGCGAGCACGCGCGACGAATCCATTTGCTCGATCAGCGTGCGAAAGCTCGCCTTGACGTGATCGAGATCGCGGTAGATGTCGGCATGATCGAACTCGATCGCGGTGATGATCGCGCCGTCCGCATGGTAGTGCAGAAACTTGGGGCCTTTGTCGAAAAACGCGGTGTCGTATTC
>PNBD01000057.1 GCA_003135855.1 Deltaproteobacteria bacterium | reverse complement strand
GCAGCCGCCGCTGATTCGGCGCGATCGATCCAGGCTTCCGCATGACCTGTGTACGGTGGAACCTTCGTTCCGCGGGCAGAGCGAAGTTGTTGCTCGATGGGATCCTCGAATCGGTGGACCTGGAAGTATTTTTTCAGATGCGAGCCTCCCGCAAGCCCGCGAATGATCGGCCCGTGATTGGTTCGCCAGTAGAGCTGCGCCTGCTCCAGCGTCTGGTTGGGCGGATGACGTAGCGGAAAGAAAATCTTCACCAGGCCGCTGCTCGGACGCGCAACGATATCCTCGGAGGGATTGATTTGCGGACACTCGTAAGCGAGCCAGAGCGGTGAATTCGGCAGGTCGATAAACGTCGCTTCGTCTTCGACCAATTCTTTGGCGGCGGCCTGCCCGGCCGAGCTCGCGAAACTCGTCGCGAATGCTTCGCGAGTCGTCCACCAGAGTTCGGCGACGCCATCGTAGGGCGGTTCCATGCCGCCCCGTGCACTGGCCATCTGCTCGTTCATCGGATCGTCCGACGTATGATCCTGCACGTAGCGAAGGACGTTCAAGGTGGTGGCGTGCCTGGCGACGAGCGGTCCGTGTACTTCATGCCAGTACTTCTGGAACTCGTCACGCGACATCGACGGTTTGCGTCGCAGAACGTAAATCAGACGAATCATTTTCCACCTTCCCAAGATCNNTGCAGCAGTAGCAATAAAAGCTCCGCGCATCAAAGCTCGGCCGCCGCGAAAATTCGGCGCCAGCACAAAATCTTACCGGCAATCACGATCGGCGCACGCGTCGCCAAATGGATGCGCGACGAGGTATGAGTGACACCGGAGGCATTGAATATGGGTAAGCTCGATGGCCGCGTGGCCATAATCACAGGCGGTTCCGGCGGAATCGGTCGCGCAGCAGCCAAACGATTCGTCGATGAGGGCGCAAACGTTCTCCTGGTCGACATCGAAGAGCGCGCGTTGCGCGACTCCGTCAACGCGATCGGGGAAAAACATGCGAGCTGGATATGCGCGGACGTTACCAGCGATGACGACACGCAGGGGTATGTGAAGGCGGCGGTCGAACGCTATGGCCGAATCGACATTCTTCTCGCCAACGCGGGCATCGAAGGCAATTTCAAGCCGATTCCGGAATATCCGATTGAGGTTTTCGATCGCGTCATCGCCGTCAACGTTCGCGGCGTGTGGCTCGGTCTCAAGCACGTGATCCCTGCGATGGCGAAGGGTGGCGGCGGAAGTATCGTGATTACATCATCAACTGCCGGCATCCATGGTTACGTCGGCGGATCGGCATACGTGACGAGCAAGCATGCTGTGATCGGAATGATGCGTACGGCGGCGCTCGAATGCGCGCCGCTAAAGATCCGCGTAAACACCGTCAATCCCGCGCCCATCGAGACGCGCATGATGCGCTCAATCGAAGAACAGCTTGCGCCGGGTCATCCGGGTCAGGCCAAGGAACAGTTCCAGAGCACGCTTCCCCTGGGGCGCTACGGGCGACCCGAAGAAGTCGCAGACGTTATGCTGTTCCTCGCATCTGATCAGAGCAGCTACTGCACTGGCGGCGTTTACATGGTGGATGGCGGCACCTCGGCAACATGACCTCCAGGCCGGCCCATCGTCAACGCGCAAGCACCTCGCAGCACGCGGAGCACCAAACGTTATCAACCCGCCCGTCCGCAATGCCGCCGAAGAGGTGCTTGCTGAGCTAAAGTAACGTCGCGACCGTCGCAGCTTACGACTGTCCGAGCTGCGGATCTCTGACCAGCACGCCATCCGCGTAGAGCGAGGCTATCTGATCGTCCTTCATCGCGAGCACGTCGTGCAGGATTCGTTCGTTGTCCTCGCCGAGCCGCGCGGATCGGAGCTCGGTCCGGTCCGGCCACGCGGAGAACTTCACTGGCAAACCCGGAATCGCAACTTTGCCCAAGATCGGATCATCGATCCATCGGATGGTCTTGCGCTCATTCAGATGCGGATGGCGCATCGCCTCATTCAAGGTCAGCACCGGCGCACAAGGCACGCGTTCTTTTTCCAGAGCCGCGACAGCATCTTCGCGCTTCTCGAAACCTGCAAACCATTTCTTGATTATCGCTTCGAGGTCGTCGCCGTTCTGGGCCCGCAGGCGCGCACCCAGGAAGCGCGGATCCTTGCTCAACTCCGGCATCGCCATCGCGCGCACCAGTTGCGGCCACTGATGCGCCACCAGGCAGATGTAAACGTAGCCGCCGGCGCACGGATAGATACCGACCATCGGGGCTCTTGCCGGTATGCTTCCCGCGCGGGTCGGTTTGAACTTATCGCCGCGCAACGCGACCATCGGCACGTTCGCCTCGTGCATGTGGAAGTAGGTGTCGAGCAGCGAAGCGTCGAGATGCTGGCCTTCGCCCGTGCGATCGCGATGAATGATCGCGAAACCCACCGCCATCGCGGACGCGACGCCGGTTGAGACGTCGCCAATCGCCATCGTCGTGATCGACGGCGCGCGATCTTTTTCCCCCAACCCGTCGGTAACCCCGGCGTATGATTGCCCGATTGGATCGTAGCCCGCGCGGCTCGAGAGGGGCCCCGTCTGCCCGGCCATCGAGATCGAGCACATGATGATCTTCGGGTTGACGCGCTTTAAGTCCTCGTAGGAAAAGCCCATCCGCTTCATCACGCCGGGCGCGAAATTCTCGACCACCACGTCAACCTTGGGCACCATCGCAAGCACCAGCTCGCGCGCGGCCGGCTTCTTCAGATCGAGCGCGATGCTCAACTTGCTATGATTGTGCTGCATGTAATAGGTGCTGTGAGTGGTGCTCTTATGCTTGCCGTCGAGCGGCTTCAGGCCGGCGGATCTGGTGCGATCGCCCTCGGGCGCGATCTCCACCTTGATAACCTCCGCGCCCATCTCGGCGAGAATTCTGCTGCAGGTAGGTCCCGCGACGAATTGGCTGAAATCCAGCACGCGGTAACCCTCGAGCATCTGTGGCTTGTTCGGCATGAGTGAAACCTCTCCTCGCGCGGGTGTGCGGGCAAGTCGCTTCGGCATACGGATATTCGTTCGCCTGTATTAAATTGTCCAGCGCAGCAACATGCGGATTCTCAATCCAGCCCGGCTGGACAGGCGATCAGATTCGGCCTTTCAGGAAGTCCAGCAGAAAGCGATTCGTGGTTTCGGGAGCTTCCTCGATAAAAAAATGGCCGGCATTGATCGGTCGGGCACGCAGATCCGGAAAGTAGTGCGAGAACTGATCCAGGAACGGATTCCCGCTCGGCACTGTTTCGACAGTACTAGCCGCACCAGCCGCCCCACTTGCCGCGCGCGCATACAACCATAGCGCCGGCGCGGTGAATCGCTTGTGACGATCTTCCGGCCCGTAGTCCATGTAGTACGCGAACAGCGGATGCTTCGCGTAACCGTCTGGATGGAGCCACATCTCGGCAATCTTGCGCGGACTCAAATATTCGAAACGCTCGCCGTGAGCGGCAGTGGGATCCTCGTGCACAATATGAAACGGCAACGCGTCCCGGTAGTACGAAATCGCGTGCGCATGGGAAGCGGGATCGGCGAAGGCTCGCGCGTAATGGTCGAGGTCGTCGGCGCTAGCCCACGATCGAATCGGCGCAGGTATATAGTTCCACGGCGACTCGGGACGCCCCGGCATCGTCGTCGAACTCTTGCCCGTGATGACAGTCTCGATAAATCCGCGATGGTACTTTGCGAAGAACTCCTCCGGATAAGGCTCCGCCTTGAACCAGTAACCATGCTGTGCAAGACGCGGCCATACCGTGCACAAGGTGTCGAGTAGTGCGAGGCGAGTTACTCGATGCGGCCAATCGATAGCCAGCTTGAACGCGATGATACCGCCCCAGTCGTGACCTACGATAGCCGTACGTTCAATCCCAAGCGCATCCATGAAATTGATCACGTCCTGCGCGAGTATCTGACGCGTTACGCGGGTTCCCGGTTTGTCCGTCTGGCCGAATCCGCGAGTATCAGGAGCAAACACCGCGTAGTGCTCCGAAAGCGCAGCCAACTGATGTCTCCAGCTATAAGAGGTCTCGGGGAATCCGTGAATCAGCACCACCGGATCGCCGGTTCCACGCTGTAGGTAGTGCATCCTGAGATCCGCGGTCTGAACTAGATGTCCCGATAGCATATTGCTGCCTTCTTATCGAACTTGGGATGAAACCGCTTCGAATTCCTAGTGACTATCGCGCCTGACTCCGGATCTTGGCAAGTGCAAACGTCGAACGCCTGAAAATTCGCCGAGCACGCCGATCATGGTGCGAAGCGTCGTATTGCGTATTGGTATAGCCATCGACAGAGTCCGCTTTTGCAATTTCCGGTATCTTCGGCCGACTCTCGACGAAAATGTTGCGAACGGCTAATCAGATTGGCGGGAGCCATACTATGGCGAAGATAATTATCGAAGCCGCGATCAACGGCGCAGTCGCAAAGAAGACTCTGAATCCGAATTTCGCTTATAGCCCGCAGGAGATTGCCGACGACGCGATCGCTACCTGCGAGGCCGGCGCAGCGATCGTCCACTTTCACGCGCGCGATCCTCAGACCGGGAAGTTCGTGTTCGAACACGGCGAACTCTACACCGAGACTTACCGACGAGCGCGCGCCAAATCGAAGGTGATGATGTGGCCCGGCTCGGACATCATGTCGTTGCGCAAGGGCGACCCTGACAATCCCGATTTGCTTTTCTGCGATCCCGGCTCAGTCAACCTGGTGAGCTACGATCCGGCGACCAAACGAATTCGCAATGAGACCTCGGTGTACCGTGTGACCTTCGAGACCGCTCGCCATCAGCTTGAGAAAATCAAGGAACTGGGCCTGCGGCCGACCTTGAATATGTTCGATCCGTCGTACGCGCGCGCGACGCTGCTCTTCCTCGAGCAAGGACTGCTGACCGAACCTTTGATGATCAAGTTTTATTTCGGCGGTCCGGAATTGCCCTTTGGACTTCCGTTCAACGTGAAGAGCCTGGATGCATATCTCGAGATGTTCAAAGGCGTGCGCCTCAACTGGTTCGCGGCGACGCTGGGCGGCGACAATCTACCGAACATCCCGTTGATCGTGAGCATGGGCGGTCACGTGCGCATTGGACTCGAGGACTATCACTACGCGGACCAGGGGATGCTCACGAATCCGCAGATCGCGGAGCGCGCATCTGCGACGATCCGTGCGATGGGTCATCAGGTCGCGACGCCCGACGAAGCGCGCACGATGCTCAAAATATAGTTTGCCCGCCCTGAATCTGAATGGTGGAGAGCTTGGTTCGGTTCGAAACGTTCTCCAGCAGCATGAAGACGCTGCAAATCCTCGAGGCAGCTTCTGGCAAAGGCAGCTCGACGGTTGCAGTCGCCCTCCGCCGCTCAGCCTTTGAAGTTGCGCATTCTCACCGGTGGTGCGCGAAGATAGTGACCGTCGCGGACATCGATCAAAACGGAAGACCCGACCTTATCGTGGCCAACTCGGGCTCGAACACAGTCTCGGTGCTGCTGATCAATACCACGGCTTCTGGGAGTAGCCTACCGAGCTTCGCCCCATCAAAATTTTGCCGCCAAGAACGGTCCGGTCTCTGTGACCTCAGCCGACCTCAACGGAGACGGCAAGGCCGACCTTGCTGTGGCGAACCAATCAGCAAATATAGTCTCAGTGCTGCTTAATCACCTGGACAAAGCCGTAATATTGGGCAGTCCGGCTAACAGGAACAATTCACTGCCCGAATTGACAAGCGGCTCGCGAGCGGTGTCTTGTTCGTCTTATAACATAGTGGTTTACCAACCGGATTTGCCGGGATACGCGCCGCTGGTTGATGCTTTTGCTCGGGAGGGTGCGCGGCCGAAGTAGCTCTCGGAGGCAAGTCGCTATTTGGGCATAGTTTCGGCGCTGTAATCTTTTGTGAGCAGTTCCAACAGATGTCCACTAGGATCGCGGAAGTAAACGCCGCGGCCGCCATTCCAGTTGTTGATTTTCATGTCATCCGGGATGAAAGGCCCGCTGCCATACGCTAGCCCTTCCACCTTCACGCGACCGAAAATATCGTCGAATTCGGCCTCCCCAACTTTGAAGGCATAGTGGTGCGGCTGGAACGACTTGCTGTTGTCGAAGTCGAGGCTCAGCGACTGACTCGGGATGCGAACCTAGGCGAAATGTCCCATCGGCCCCTCGTACTTAAATCCCAAAATCCTTTCATAAAACTGTGCGGATTTTTCCTTGTCATGCGCAGGCACGATCGTGTGATTCAATTCGATTTTCATGAGCCGGTCCTCCTGCCGAAGCGGACACATGATCGTATTCGCCGATATCAGCATGCTGTCAAGCTCGCAATTGAACTGTGATTGTTCGGCAGATACGGATCGTTTGAAGTCCAGCGCCTTGCCGGCTGAACGAGAAAATTCGGTTTCTGAACTGCACCAATCGTGCAACTTCCTCCTGAACCAAGGTGAATCCCTTGGACTTCAATTTTCCCTTACTCTCCATGCGGCGTGACGTGGCGCCGGTTCGGTCGATGAACCGGAACAGCTTGCTTATTTATCCCTGCATATCATACTGATCTTCTGCTTGCTGCCAGTAAGAATCGCACCTTCATCGCGACTTCGACCGCAGAAGTTACTCAAACGACGCTGGTGGCGACCCTCGATGCTGGGGGAACTGGCGTCACAGTGGTGACGCTGAAGGATTCGTCAGGAGGTGACTGCAAGAATGCACCCGCGAACGGCTGCCGCTGCCACCATCGTAACTCTCGCGCTGGTGCTGGGGTCAGTTGCCCATGCTGACGATTGGGCGCACGGTGAGTTCCAGTCTGGTGGGAAGCCGGTGGAGGAGAATCATTGCGTTCCATCTGGCGCCAGCGATAGGATTACTCCCGCGTCGGTAGCAACCGATCTCGATGAGGCGCTGACCAAGGCGGGACGCCCGCACGAGAAGAAGATTTCTGTAGGCGTGCAGCACGGCTTCAACATTCCCCACACGGGGAATAGATACGATCAGTCAGCCGCCAATGACGCCTGGGACCGCAGCCTCAAATTCCTCGACACTTATCTGAAGGGCGACTCAAAGTAGCAGCTATCTGGCTTTGCCGTCTGGTCATCCAGGATCGCCTGGATGGCGGCGGTGACGAAGACCTTGCGATTCTACCCTGCGGTCATGAAGCTGCCGGTACGCCAGCCGCTCGTGCTCGCCAAGGCGCTGAGCTCACTTGCGGTTATTTCGGGCAACCGTGTCAGTCTCGATGCAGGTCTTGGTCCCTGGCGCGAAGACTTTACCTACAATGGTGTCGCTTTCGAGAAGCGCGGCAAGCTCATGGACGAGTGCATCGAAATCATCCGAGGCGCATTACGGCGATCGGAACGCACCCTTCCTAGTCTAGAAATCGACCGAAACGGTTCGATGCGGAGTACGGCCCGTACCTAAATACAGATTGTAGTGCGCTCAGTGTGCGGCCATTGGCGATCGAATTGCCGAGACCACGCGCCAGCACCCATACACCGGTACCTTTGCGGGAACGAACTTCGAACCTGATCTGAGCGACGTCCAAGCTTAAACGCGCGGAGTCCGGTCAGCGTTCGACTCGACGTAAAGACGCCGCGAGCGCCGCCTGAGACTTCGGCTGGTCAACGTGTCGATCGTGCGTGCCTAGCTGCGCCGCCCAAAGTGGCTCATTTTGCCAGCGCGCCGCGATTGGGCCGTTCATTACGCGCTATCGGGCGCCACCGCGTCTTCCAAAACTGTAAGCGCCGCGTTGCGCCCTTCAAGCAGCCGGTGCCGAAGTCCTCGGATGACCCACTTGTAGATGTCGAAATTGTCGGACCTCAACTCGGTAGGAGAGGCGGTTGGCGTCGCCGTTAAGCAGGGACGCGGTCGAAAACTCGAACCACGATTGCGGTCGAGGCTATGAAAAAACACGGAGGGGCAGAACCGCCCCTCCGTGTCACTATCAATCGACAGTCTTCAGAAGCACTGACCCAGGAACTTATTGGCCGTGTTCGGGCCCTCTACCATCGAGGCGTTGTTTCCCGTGCAGTCCAAATTGCCTCCAGCAGTATTGCTCATGACCTGCGTGACATTGGCGTTGTTTTGGACCTCGATGTTGCCGCCCGCCGTGTCGCCGGTAAGCGAGGTCATTCCAGTATTGTTCATGACCAGGATGTTGCGCTTCGCACTGCTCCTGGAAATTGCCGTAGTCGCGCTGTTGTTTTGAACCTGAATGTTGCCGCCGACAGTGGCGCCCGCGCAGTTCGAGCCGCCTATCGCGATTACGGCCGCATTACTCTGGAGTTGCAGGTTGCCGTTAACCTTCGTGCTGCAGACCTGGTACTGGAGTTTGCTCGCAGAAAGGTTGCTGACCTGCAGATTGCCGTTGATCGCGGTACCCGATCCGATCGAGAAGTCTCCGCCCAGTATCTGAAGGTTCCCGCCAATTGTCGCCGCGCTGGCGAGGAGCCTCCCTCCGGTTTGGGTCACGTTCCCGGTGACAGTGCCGCCCTTGATGCACGTAGAACCGCTGGTGACTTTAAGGTTGCCGCTCACGGTTCCGCTGTACGTTGTGTTGCATACCGCTTTCTGCGCGACCGTAAAGGGCGAGAGGCTGGTCACCAGTCCGCAAATTATGTGGTTTACCGTGTCATTTGAGGTTGTCACGTCCACCCACGCGCCGCCATCGAAGTGCATCAAGCTCAGGTTGGCTGGATCTGTGTATTGCCCAGGGTCATAGGAATTGCAGACAGTAATGTTGCCGCTAAAAGTTGCGGTCGTAGCGACGTCTACGTAGGTGGCGGGGTTGCCAAAGTAGAACCCGGTCGGCTGGGTTGGCCCCGTGGAGCTTGCGGTGGCGGTGGTTACGCCAGCGGTTGAAACATTTGTGAAGGTGAGGTTGGTCGTGCTGCTCGCGACTGCCGTTACGTTGGTACCCGCAGGAGTAACTCCCTGCAGCTCGAACGCCCCGACGTCGCAGCCGGTTTGTCCGGCGGCGGGACGAGACTCTCCGCGCTGGTCGGTCCCTGGGCAGTTGGCGCTTCCGGCCGGGATAGCCCCAATTGCCGGGCTGGTCGGTTGAAGTGCAATGGTCTGTGTCGGCCCACCGTTATTCTGCAATCCGTTAGGATCCAGTTTTGGATCGACACCATCTCCGATGGGCTGGTTATTGGCGCCGGTGCTCACGCCGAAACCGCAGGTGGCGTCATCCGAAATATTGTGATCGCCAATGACATAACCCCACCCACAGTTCCCCCCAGTCCCGTCGGTTACCGCCGCATTCTTGGCGAGAATCGAGTTTGTAATGTAAATGGGAGAGTCCCCATCAATCATTCTGCTAACGAAATTATCGCTAACATTTTTGTTTTCCGAGAAAGTGCTGTTCGAAATCGACAAGGAGACATCATTCCAAATGGCGCTGCCTTGACCAGCTGTGTTACCCGAAAAAGTCGAGTTGGTGACTTCGGCTGCACTCGGGCCGGAATTACTCGCGTTATCATTGGAGATTGCGCCCCCCAACCCCCCGGGTGTCACTGTATTATCGGCGAAGGTACAGTTCGCGACCCGAAGATAACCACCGTCAGTATTGTCTATAGCACCACCATTGCCCCCAGGATTGCTGCCATCGGAAAGGGTAAGATTTGCAAGGCTGAGGTTGCTGACGTTCACGAAAATTTGGTAAAGGTTGGCGCCGTCGATCGTGATGGTATGTCCGCTACCATCGATTGACAGTGGACGCACAATGGTGGGGAGCGGGCTGCTTAGCGTGATCTGGCTCTGGCCGATCAGGTTGAAGACGATAGTGTTGTAGTCGATGGCGCCAGCGGCGCAATTGCTGTTGGAGTCAGCGGTTTGGTTGGTGGCGTTATTGATCGCCGCGCGTAGGCTGCATTCTGTGGAAGTGCCCGGATCGTCGGTCGTGTTGACTGTTATGGTGGCCGGCGGCTGCAGCTCGAACGACCCGATGTCACAAGGGGTCGGTGGCACCGTGAGACGCGGCTCGCCACGCTCGTCCGCAGCCGGACATAGGTTTGCTGGTATGGCAGCAATAGCCGGGCTGCCCGGCAGCAACGCGATAGTGACCAAAGAAACGGTGTCATAATTGATGACAGGCCCACCGTTATACCCAGTATCCCCTATAAGCAGCTGGGTAATGTTGTCTCCGATCGTCTGTCCGCTGGCGCCGGTGCTCGTGCCGAACCCGCACGAACCGTCATCGGAGATGTTGTAGCCTCCGTTGACGATTGGGTTCCCGCCGCATTCCACGCCAGAGCTCTGCAAAAGGGAGTTCCTGAAGGTTGCCGATCCTGAGTGGTTGAAGATGGCCCAGCTTCCGTGCCTGCCCGCCCCCCCTGCTACACCGCCTGGCGTCGAAGTACTATTTGTGACGGCCAAGGTCCCGTCATTGTATATGCCCCCGAACGTGCTGTTGGTCACGTTAGCTAGGCCGCTATTCTGCAGGTTGTTAAAGCTGGCGTTTGTTATTGTCAGAGTTGCGCTGTTGACGACATTCGCGAGGACTGCGTTCGCGATAGTCATTGTTCCGCCGGAATTGTTGTCTACGCCGTAATCGTTACCGACGGCGGCGTTTGAGATGGTTACCATGCCGCCGTTGTTGTTGAGGGCACTCACTGCAAGGTGAGTAAAGTACAGGGTTCCAGTAGAGGCGACCTGGAGAGGTACTTGAGTCTCGCAACCCTGAATTTCCCAACACTGCGTATAATTAAGCGTATAAACGTTCAAGTTTAGAGCGCCGATTCCATCTATAGTCAGGTTGTGAGCGATAGTAGGAAGCGATGTGCTTACAGTGATCGCGCTCAAGATCGGGGCAGTCCCGCTTCCAGAGGTGGTTGGTATATTGGTGAAATTAATGATGTCGGTGCCAGTACCTTTATTGCAGTCAAGGAGCGTGGTGTCCGTGCCAGGACTGTTCGCGTTGTTGATCGCCTCGCGCAGGCTGCAAGATCCGTCGCCAGCAGTACTGGTGTCGTTGGGTGTGTTTACGGTTATGATGTTGGAGGCGGCTTCGACGTTGCCTGCGCAGAATAGCAGGCTGCACGGCAGCAGGACCACGAGGAGAGCGATAAACTTGATCGCCGTCCGCGCGCCAGAAAGGCTCGCGAGCTTGGAACGTGCGCTCGAAAGTGCGCCCCGGCATCCCGAGGTTGCAATCACCCATCCCGATCGAAGGTTGTTCTTATCCACGGTTCCCCCAAAATGGCCCGTCGACGGGATATCCGACGCTTCACGGGCGCAGTTACGATCTTTGTTTCCGCTCGAGGTCGGGTCGTGCGCAGCGGGCGCACGAGCGCGTCCACTAACTAAGGTGGGAAAAAAGAGGTAACAATGGGAAATCGGAGGTAACAAATGCCGCGAAGCGGCAATTTAGACTAGAGCTGCCAGGAAATCGGGCGGTCGGGATCGGGCTGATAGGCGCAAAAGTAACCCGTGCTGATTGCGGCCGCAAAATGACGCCCCAACGCGGGATGCCCGCCGCGAATTTTCTCTAGAGTCGAGCGAATATTCTTGCCGACCAGCCCGCGCGCGCGTTCCGCGCTGCTGGACGCGGCGCCCGCACGCCCGCCAAGTCCCGATGATCCTGTGAGCTGCTGGCTAATTATCTCAATCTCAGTGCGAATGCAGTCAGAGCGTCCGAGATCATTCATTCGCTGGGCTTCGTCCAGCTCGGAATGAAGGTCGCGCAGTCTGATCCGGTATTCGGTCCACGCTCGAGCATCGATCGTTGGCCCCGCGCCGCCGATATCGCGTACGATTCTCAAGTCCTCGGACTCGGCGTGATTCGTCGTCCGGCCGTTGGCTGTGCTTCCTTCAACCGCTTCGATCAAGTCGAGGACGTGGACGCGCTGCCCGGGACGTTCAAGCAAATAGGTGATGTAGCGAAGGCCCTTCGCGTCTTTCAGCCGGAAGGTGGTGCCATCATAGGTGACCGTCCAGAAGTCTCCTTCCTTTCGGAAAGCGCCGGTCACCTTCGACTTGGCTGAATCAGAATGCGAAGCACCGCTGATGTCAGTCTGAGCCGGCGCCGTTTCGAGCGCGCGCATCTTGTCGGCGGCTAGCCAATCCAAAAAACGGGGACCCACACCGCGGGAGCGATGGTTCTCGATCGCGGCGTCGAACTTTTCCGCCGCCCTACTGCGATCGCCGGCTGCGGCAAGCGCACGTCCCCAAAATTGCAGCGTATCGGCTTCCGCCCATGCCAGGTGGTACCTCTGATGAATCGCGAGCGCCGATTCGAACTGCCGGTAAGAGAGGTTGTAGTCGCCGCGCGCAGCCAGGACGATGGCTTCCGCAAGTGCGAAGCCACCCGCCAGACCACGCCAGTCCTCTCCGGCGGCCATTATCTGTTGGCATCGAGCTATTTGCTCGGCCGCATCGTCGAGCCGGTTCATTTCGACGTAGAGCCGTGCCAGCCACGCAGACGCGCGCATCTCGAGAAGCACCACCGATCCGCGATCCTCATTGTCAAGACCATAGCGGAAAAGAGCTTCCGCGCGAGCGTGCTCACCTACAAGCAGATTCGCAAAGCCGCCAAACACGCACTTGCTTAAGGCAAAGAGTCGGTTATCCGCTCGCTCGCAGAGATCGACCTGGCTCTTCAAAAGGTCTGCAACGGCTTCCCATTCCCCTCCAATCCAAAATCGGCCGCCTGGGTTCTCCCAGTCGTTTTCTTGGTCTTTTCTCGATAGTTGCCCCTCGTCGAAACGGGCGAGGTTGATCCAGGAATTGAAAAAATTGAAGGCTAACGGGGAGGCATCTCTTCTCTTCCTCTTCATTTCGCGTTCGAACCATAGCTGCGCGCCGCGTGTATCTCCCAACAATTTGCTGAGAAAGCCGGCACCCCATGCCGCTGGGTAACCTGAAATTCTGGCCTGCAAGGCGGCATCGAAAGCTCGTTCGAAGAGCGCAAAGCCTTCGCTTAGTTGCCCTTTCATGCACAAAGACCACGCGTAGCACACCGCAGCCCATGGCCAGTTCGTCTTGTCGCCCAGCCGATCGGAGATTTCCATTGCCCGCTGCGCGGCGCTTGCGCTCTCGACGAAGTTTAATTTAGCGGACTCGTTAGCCGCGATGACGCAGTATAGATTGGCTGAGTGAACCGCCTCAGGTTCGTTGGCTAATGCCGACTCGGCTCGCCGTAGATGGTCTGTTGCTAGTGCCGCGTTTGTTAGCGGCTCACCTCTCATGTGGAAGATCTGTCCGACCAGAGTATGTGCCTGCGCGGCTTTATCGAAAAGCCCTAAACTCTCGTACAGCGTAATTGCGGACTCCCCGTAGCCAAGCGACATCGCGCGATCAATTTCGAAAGCAGTCCTCGCTAGCCCGAGCAGCAAATCGGCGCGCCTAAGCGGGTCCGAGCCATCTTGCTCCATCAGCTCGAGCGCGGCCCGCAGATGCGTCATTGCATCGTTGAAGGCAAAGACGGAGGCGGCTGCCTGACCGGCGCGTATCGAGTATTCGATCGCTTTTTCCGCAACCCCCGCTTCCTGGAAGTGATGCGCCAGATCAGCGAGGTGAGGGTCAATATCGGCTCGATAGGTCTCCTCGATCCTTTCGGCGATCTTACCGTGAACCCGCAGTCGGTCGGCGCCATCAAGCTCTTCGTACACAGCGGCGCGGATCAGCGCGTGACTGAATCGGTAACGCCCCTGACCGAGCGCCGTCACGATGCCGGCGCCTGATGCCTCATCCAACCGGCGACGCGCCTCGCCAGCGGAAACCTCTGCTACGCTCCGACATAGATTGAAATCGAACTCGTTTCCGATTGCCGCCGCCGCCGCCAGAAGCGAGTTCGCCTCCGGCGATAGATCAGCCAGGCGACGACGAATCGCTTCCTGAACGCCGATTGGAATTTTAAACGGGCGATCCATCGCTCCGGCGGAGCCGATCGCTCCCTCTGCGATCAGGACACGTACAATTCCATCGACGAACAGCGGATTCCCGTTAGTGGCTGCGCAAAGTTTCGAGACCAGCATCTCGTCCGGCGTTCGCCCCGCCCCGACCTGGACAAACCTCCTCACTTCGCTCTCGCTCAAACCACGCATCGGAATTGCGCGCGCTTCGCGACTGATCTCTCCGACTAGCTTGCTCAGGTTTTGCGAGCGCCCCACCTCCGCATCGCGATACGTTGCGATGATCATTATCGCCGCGCCCTTGAGATCTCGGGCGACAAACCGCAACATCGCGAGCGACGCTTCGTCGGCATCATGCAAATCGTCCAGCACGATGAGCATCGGATGCGAGCGGGCGCCTATTTTGAGGAAATTCACGACCGCATCGAAGAGGCGAAAGCGCGCTTCGTTTGGATCGAGTTTTTCGGTAACTGAAGGTCGCAGCGACGATTGCGCGGGCCGCATTTCCGGAACGATCTGCGCGACCTGCTGGATGACGTCAGCGGCGATTTCTGACTCCAGGGCGAGTTTACGCCGTTCGGGATCAAGCGCACCCAGAAAGCTGCGGATTACTTGAATCCACGGCCAGTACGCAGGCGCGCCGCCACCCTCCCAGCATCGCCCCCATAAAATCTGCATGCCGCGAGCTTTTGCCCGCGACGCCAGCTCATCGGCCAGCCGCGTCTTTCCGATTCCCGGTTCGCCGTGGATCAGGAACAGATGCGTATCGCTGTCGGTACCGGACTCGCAAGCCGAGACGAGTTCCGCAAGCTCACGCTCGCGCCCGACGAAAGTGTTGCGCACTGAAGTGCGTTGCTCGGTGCCTGAATCGACCATTCTGGGGACTGCGACGTGCCACTCCGCAACCTAGTCGCATCAGCGTTTAGAAGATAGCGAAACATCGTCAAAACGCCAGGATTACGTCTATGGCGGGTCTGTCCGTGGCGTGCAAAGACGTGAGATCGGAATACGGAGGAGGCCTTGTACGGTCGAAGTCCCCTTCAGGAGGCGCGCAATGGCGCAAGTTGGACTCCAGCCAGCGTGCATTTGGGCGGCGGGCCCGTCACAAACATACCTCGCCTTCACCTCATCTCTTGTAGAACGCTCGTCCGCAGTTCGCCTACCGCACAGAGGGCGTTGGTTTAAATCACTCATCAGCATTGCAACCTGAATGCGCTCCTTCATTTGTGGGCGCGACTACATGAGCCATCATGTGGCTCTGCAGATTCCTTGGTCGCGGGTGAACGAGAATTAACTTCGCCTTGTTGACTCTCATTTCCTTGGCGGTGGTTACTGACAATCCTCAACTGAGGGACCTCAAGTTCCTCGGGACGCTCGAGCAGAGAGGGAGGAACAAAATGGGGTTCGTCATTTGCCTTGCTATGTGGATCGCGATGCTCCAGATATCTCATCGCGGTGGTTGCGATTCCGGCCCTAACTGTCCAGCGGTATTGGTGTCCTCGGGTAACCCTGCACTCGAACCGCACGATTATGCGCGGCTTATCATTGATCGCCCGTATGATCTCAACAATTCCAGGCCACCATCGGCCCTTGCCGAGGTGTATGACCCAAATCCAAACTGGCGAGCCCGGTTTCAGTCTGTATACTTCGGTAAGAAGCACGTCGTGTTATCTACTTTTGGATACGATATTTATGGAAGCTAGATCGGTCATCAAAAGAGCCTGGGCAATCCAACCGTCATTCACCTTGCCTTTTGCCACACGATTCAATCGGTACCGCACTTGCCTCCTCGGTCGGACTTCGGACTTTCGCCCTCCTCGTCTGCCACGATTTCTTGATCTGAACCAGCGATATCAGTCGCAGCGACCGATCGTCGGCAACGATCGGCTCTCGATCCGAAATGTCATCAAGTTCGACATCAGGTTTCCTCAGTTTTGTATAAAGTCGCGCTAGGAACAAAATCTGGTCGATCGTCACCTTTCTGGTGCGGGTCGTGGAGTTCAAGATGACGCATTCGAGTGGTGCAGATCCCAACAACGGATGGTCCATCGTGTCCATTTTTTCCTGCGGATCGATACTCGAAGCGAACGTCGAAGATCGGGAACGGTTCGCAGGCTGTAATCGACCACGAATCCTGGCCACCATCTGCCCTTGCTCATGCGGGCGATCCAGACCCAGATCGGAGCGTCTGGGCTTAGCTCGTGGATCTGACTAACTTCCATTTTGGGTAACTTCTTCTCAGCTCTTGGGTTCTATTCGAGGGCTAAACGTCGAAAAGGAATCTCTTCTTAAAGTCCAAGTCGGAGCCATTAGCTTCCAGAGCCTAAAACTTGAGGAGTGACGAGTGCCCCTCTTGCCGGCTTTGTTCGAATCCGGCTATAAGAGCTTCTCGCTCTACTTCAAGTTCGGGAGGAAGGGTTTCACCAATCCTCGCGAAAAACCGTTCCTGGAGATCTAGTTCTGGTAGCCACTCCTCGGCTCTGACTGCCATCGCTTCCTTAAGCTGTTCAGCCGAGATATTGAGTCCTGTGAGATCCAAATCCGCCGCACGAGGCAAGAAGCCTACCGGAGTCTCATCTGCACTTACTCGACTTTGAGTCCGGTCGACTATCCATTTGAGCACGCGCATGTTTTCGCTGTATCCAGGCCAGAGAAATGACTCATCGCTGCCTTTTCTGAACCAGTTCACCATGAAGATCCGGGGTGGGTGTCTGAGCTTCTTGCCTATAGCGAGCCAGTGTGCGAAGTAGTCACCCATGTTGTAGCCACAGAATGGCAACATAGCCATCGGATCACGCCGGACCACGCCGATGCGCCCGCTCGAAGCGGCAGTAGTCTCGGAACCCATGGTCGCACCGAGATAAACACCGTGTGTCCAATCAAACGACTCGAACACGAGCGGAACCGTCGAGGCGCGGCGTCCGCCGAAAATGATCGCTGATATAGGCACGCCCTGCGGATCTCCGGTACTCGGTGACAGAGCCGGATTGTTTCGCATCGGAGCGGTAAAGCGGCTATTCGGATGCGCCGCGTTCTCGCCAGACCCGCTGTGCCAGGGGCGCCCTTGCCAGTCGAGCATCCCATCGACCGGCTCTCGACTCATTCCCTCCCACCACACGTCACCATCGGGCGTCGACGCGACATTGGTGAAGATCGTGTCGCGCGCGATAGTCTCCATAGCATTGGGATTCGAATGGACGCTGGTGCCCGGGGCGACACCGAAATAGCCGGCTTCCGGATTGACCGCCCACAAGCTTCCATCAGGCGCTACCCGCATCCATGCGATGTCGTCGCCAACGGTAAAAACACGCCATCCAGCGAGCGACGCGGGCGGCCGTATCATTGCCAGGTTCGTCTTTCCGCACGCACTTGGAAAAGCCGCAGCAACGTAGGTAACCTCTCGCTGAGGGCTTTCGATCCCAAGTATCAGCATGTGTTCGGCAAGCCAGCCCTCTTTCCTGCCTAGACAACTGGCTATTCTGAGACCAAAGCATTTCTTACTGAGAAGCGCGTTGCCCCCGTATCCGCTTCCTGCCGACCAGACGGTGTTGTCCTGAGGAAAGTGGCAAATGAGTCGCCGCTTGGGGTCGAGGTCGAGCGTGCAGTGCACCCCGCGATTGAATTCTCCGGATTCTCCCAGTTGCTCGAGAGCCGTGCGGCCCATCCTGGTCATGACTCTCATGTTCAGAACGACGTAGAGACTGTCGGTCAGCTCGACGCCTACCTTCGCGAACTTTGAACCAGCCGGTCCGAGCAGATAAGGAACAACGTACATAGTCCGGCCATGCATCGAACCTTCGAGCCATCCCCTCATCTTTCGGTAAGCTTCACTCGGAGGCATCCAGTTGTTAGTGGGACCTGCCTCATCCCTGCTTGCGGTGCAAACAAAGGTGAGGTCCTCAGCGCGCGCGACGTCGTTAGGATTCGATCGGTGTAAATAGCAGCCTGGCCGCTTGTCTTGGTTGAGTGGAATGAGGGCTCCCGTGGCGACAGCCAGATCGGTCAAACGCCGCTCCTCTTGCTCGCTACCATCGCACCAAACAACTCTGGACGCCTTCGTTAACCAGGCTGTCTCGACAACCCAATCGAAGAGCTCACGGTTTCTAGTCATCCATCCTGACGGCTGATTTCGGTTGATCATCGCGATTTTTTCAAAGATTCGTTTGTCATAGGAGTCCCCAAATCACGCTCAGCATCTGACAGGGCTGCGAAGATTGAGTCGGCGGTGGTGGCTGCCATCAGGGTTTGCAGTGTTTCGGTCCTTGAACACATAAGTGGCAGCTTCGCGAGCCATGGAAGATGCAATTCGTGATACTTGAGCCCTAGTACAAAGAAGAGATGTGTGGGCTTGCCATCGAGAGCGTCGAAGTCGACGCCGCCCAGCGATCGGCCAAAAACCATGAACGGTTTCACTACATGTTCTGGATGGCGATTCAGTGTGTGGAGGAAGGCGAGTCCGTTACCGGTCGCGCTCGGCATAATGTTTTCGCGTTCGATGAGCGCGCCGACGAACCAGGTCTTGTCCTTCACCAAATTCAAGCGGCTAGCCAGATTCGCGAGTTCTTCGACGACTCCGGTTTTGGTGTTGGCCTCCAGGTCGAGAACGATGTGACTTGGCTGAAAACAACTACCGAGATTCAGCATTCTCCGGGGCGCGGGTGCGGTTCTTGAAATATCCACGCTCCGAGGCGTGACGCCCAACATTTGATCGTCGAGCCATGCGTCGAGCATCGCTTTGCGGAAGCGCCACTGATTTCCGATTTTGACTCCGGGGATCTCGCCTTCTGAGACCAATTTGAGCACCGTTCGCTCATTGAGGTTCAAGTAAGCGGCGAGTTGGCGAACTGTCATCAACCGGTCGGTTGACTCGGAGGCAATTTCCGTTGTTTTACGGAAAATGTTTGACATAAACACTGAATTACGTCAAACTGCGTCAAAATGCAACCGATTACAAGAAAAGCTTTGTTGGTTGGCAAGTGAAATTGTCTGAGGTTAGCCCGTGAGAGTGCTTGTGGATCGAAATGGCGCTGGCGTTTCTTCGTGGACGACGGCTTACCGGATTGGTAATTATTTAGGCAGCGTGATCCGCGACCAAGGCGCAAGGCCGCCAGACTCAGCGGGGGTGTACGTTGTATCCGAACGTTCGTGGGACGAGACGCCTAGCAGGTCCTCGGGAATTATTTATGTAGGCCAGGCGCGATACCTGCGTAGCCGAATCGGTTCGCTGCTCTGCGACCTACTGGGTTTCACTGGTGACGAATACGGCGAGGGCGAAGCTTACGAGCATAGCGGCGGACACTTCCTGTGGCACCATTACTGTATCGCACAAGCGGCGGAGCCTTCGAGATTATATCTTGGATGGTGTTCTACTTTCCGATGTTCAGATTGCGCGGAAGCGAGACTGCGCGAGTTAATGAAATTTCGGTGGAATTTATATCCGACAAGATCCTGCGATCGTCATACTCCGCCTTTGGAGTTGTTCACCAATTGTTCTACTTCAGTCGCCCTGTCCGCTGGTTTAGAGGCTCTACAAAAATTCCGATAAAAACTGAACGGTTTGCTGGAGTTCACGATCATGTCGGCGCCAGCAAGCTTCTGCGTTGTAGGTTGGGAACACGTTTATGCAATTGAACGTCAGGGAAGTGTCGAAACTGCTCAAGGTATCGGAAAAGAGAGTCTATAACTGGATCAAGCGCGGAATCCTGCGAGCCGATCGCGTCAATGAGCGGTACCTACTGCATCGTAGCGACCTCCTTGAGCAAATCTCGTCGCGCGAAATAGATATCTCCGCACAGATCTTCGAAGCTCCTTCGTCTGCGGGAATCGCAGTCCCGGGATTGGGCGATGCGCTCAAGGCCGGTGGCATTGTTTATGGGCTGGAGGGCGACGACAAGGCGGCAATTCTAAGTGCGATCGTGAGCTGTTTAGCGCTCCCGCCCAACACCGATCGCATATCGCTGGTGCGACTCTTGATGGCGCGCGAGGCGCTGGGATCGACCGCAATCGGCGAAGGTATCGCCGTACCGCACGTGCGCAGACCCATCCTGCTCAATACGACCACACCGGCGATGTCGCTGTGCTTTCTGCAGAAACCTGTCGATTTCGCCGCCTTCGACGGCCAACCAATCTTCGCTGTCTTCCTGATCATCAGCCCAACCGCTCGGATGCATCTCCATCTACTCTCGCGTCTTTCGTTCGCATTGCACGACTCCCGATTGAAGGATGCTCTCGCGCGCCGCACTACAAGCGACGAAATCCTCGCCGAGTTTGAGCGTGTGGAGCGCGCGCTCGAAGAAGGGAGCGACGTCGGAACCGGGGATAACGTCTGAATCATGTCAGCGCTGCTGATAGCGCTACTGTCCTTTGTTGTGGGCGGCATCGGCGCGGTCATCTGCGCGAACCGCGGACGATGGCCAACGATGGTCGGAGTAGCCGGAGTCCTGATCGGCTGTGTATGCGGAATCGTTCCTGCCGTGCGGGTCGTGCTTGGCAAACCTCCACAATCACTAAGGATGGCGTGGGATGTTCCTTACGGCAGTCTCTTCCTCAACCTGGATCCGCTATCCGGTTTCTTTCTGATTCCTGTGTTCGTGTTGTGTTCACTAGCCGCGGTATATGGCGCAGATTATCTCGAGGCTTACCGCCCTAAGAAGTCACTCGCTCCGCCGTGGTTCTTTTTCAACCTGCTCGTCGCAAGCATGGTCGTCGTGATCCTTGCACGCAATGGCGTACTTTTCCTCCTGGCGTGGGAGATGATGGCGCTGTCTTCCTTCTTCCTGGTCACCTTCGAAGACGAAAAGGAAAGTACACGGCAAGCCGGTTGGATATATCTGGTCGCGAGCCACATTGGCACCGCTTTTCTGCTGGTGCTTTTTATCCTGCTTGGCAAAGCTAACGGATCTTTCGATTTTGATCGGTTCTCGACTTCCTCGGGCACTGGACTCCTGTTCGTGCTGGCGCTGGTCGGATTTGGAACCAAGGCCGGCTTTATCCCGCTGCACGTATGGCTTCCCGAAGCACACCCAGCCGCGCCGAGTCACGTGTCCGCCGTGATGTCGGCTGTCATGATCAAGACCGGCATCTATGGCTTGATTCGCGTCATGATGATTCTCGGCGCCCCTCATGCTTGGTGGGGATGGGTGCTGTGCGCAATCGGGCTATCCTCAGGTCTGATTGGCGTCCTGCTCGCGCTGGCGCAACATGATCTCAAGCGTCTGCTTGCCTACCACAGCGTCGAGAACATCGGCATCATTGCCTTGGGGCTCGGCGTGGGAACGCTCGGACTCCGCGCTGGTCTGCCAGTAGTGGCGGTCCTGGGTTTCGCGGGCTCCTTGTTGCATGTTCTCAACCACGCGCTGTTCAAGGGACTGCTTTTTCTGGCTGCCGGAAATGTGGCGCACAGCACCCACACTCGGGAGATCGATCACCTCGGAGGTCTACTGCGTCGAATGCCACTCAGCGGCGCGATCTTCCTGATTGGCGCAGTGGCGATTTCAGGTCTCCCGCCGCTCAATGGCTTTATTAGCGAGTTCCTGATCTATCTCGCGAGTTTCAAGGGAACGCTGATTCTCGATGGCGTCAGCATCGCGCCGATGCTGGCCACGATCGCCGGACTCGCACTGATCGGAGGCCTGGCGGCGGCTTGTTTCACGAAAGCTTTCGGTATCGTTTTTCTTGGTCAACCACGAAGCGAGCACGCCGAGCGAGCACACGAGGTTGGGCTCGCGATGGTACTGCCCGGCTTCGTACTGGCCATCGCATGCGTATTGATCGGATTGCTCGGCGCGAACGTGGTGAATTCGATGGCTACTCTAGTCTCGGAGGTGACGGGACTCTCAGTGCCTATTGTCCGTATGAGTCTGGCGGAGGCCGCCCACTCAATCACATTCGTGAGCTACACGGGCGGGGCGCTGGTCGGGGTAGCGACACTCCTCGCCCTAGGCCGCGCGATCGCGCTTTCGAATCGATCGGTATACACAGATGTCACGTGGGGTTGTGGCTATGCCGAACCGTCGCCGCGCATGCAGTATACAGCGTCGTCCTTCGCCCAGCCGTTGACAGACATCTTCGACTCGCTGCTGCAGACGCGCCGCGTTCTGATTGCGCCAAACGGCCTGTTTCCGAAGGAGGGCAGTTTCGCCACAGAGACACCCGACCCGTATCAGGAATACGTTTTTCGCCCGTTGTTTCACGCTATAAGTCGCGACTTGTTACTCCTGCGACCGCTCCAGCAAGGACAGGTTCAGCTTTACATACTATATATCGCCGTCACTCTGCTTCTGCTTCTACTTTGGCAGCTGGCTTAACCTATGACTCTGCGATCCCTAATTCCATTGATGCTTGCGATGGTGCTCGCCCCGTTCCTCCAGGGCATCATCAACCGCACCAAGGCCATCGCCGCCGGCCGCGTCGGCCAGCCTCTACTGCAAACCTACTACGACCTATCGAAGCTGCTACGAAAAGGGGCGGTATACAGTGAGACGACGACGTGGATCTTCCGAGGCGGACCCGTAATAGGTCTTGCTTCCATGATCTGCGCCCTTGCGCTGCTTCCGTTCGGAGCATTCCCCGCGCTAGCGCCGTTCTCGGGCGACCTGGTGATGGTAGCCTACCTTTTGGCACTGGCCCGCTTCTTTACCGTCCTGGCCGCGCTCGATACGGGATCCAGTTTTGAAGCAATGGGCGCCAGCCGCGAAGTTACATTCTCGGCGCTCGCCGAACCGGCCCTTTTTCTGGGATTGGCCGCGCTGGCGCGGCAGACTGGAACTCTTTCCCTTACCCCGATGCTGGGATCGGTCTCGGCGGTTATGTGGATGCGAGCAGCGCCAGCGCTGAGTCTGATTGTCGCGGGTCTGGGTATCGTTATTCTCGCGGAGAATGCCCGTATCCCGGTGGACGATCCCATGACGCATCTCGAGTTAACCATGATTCATGAAGTCATGGTGCTAGACCACAGCGGCCCTGATTTCGCGATGATCCAGTACGCCGCGGCGCTCAAAATGTGGCTACTCGGCACAGTCATAGTCGCAATAGCGGTCCCCTGGCATTCTGGCCATCTTGTGCTGGACGGCGGCTTCGCGATTGCTGCGATGGTAGGGCTGGCAGTAGTAACCGGAGTCATCGAATCTTCTATGGCGCGTTTGCAACTACTCCGCGTCACGCAGTTGTTGATCGCGGCCAGCGTTCTGTCCGGTCTGGCTCTGGCGCTGGTCCAAAGATGAAGAGATGAACCAGTTGTTGAACTCGATCCTGGTCTTCCTCATCCTGACTGGCTTTCTGTTGCTGGCATCGAGCCGCCTCGTCGCCTGCATCCGCGCGGTAGCGATTCAGGGGGTGCTGCTGGGTTTCCTGGCTATCGCGGCGCACGATGGAAACCAATCCGCCTTTGGCGTGTTGCTCCCGCTGGTCAGTGTCGTGGTCAAGGGCATTATACTGCCGTGGTTAATCACTCGCGCCATGCGCGACGCTGACACTGCGCGTGAGATTGAACCACTAATCAGTTACAACCTATCGGTACTTATTGGAGCCGCGGCGCTCGGGGTTTCACTTTGGCTAGGCCAGCGGCTGCTGCTCCCCAACCAACCCACTTCGTTCTTACTAGTGCCTGCGGCGTTCTTTACCTGTCTGGTCGGATTCATTCTGCTAATCACGCGGCGCAAGGCGATTACCCAGGTGCTCGGCTACCTGACGCTGGAGAATGGCGTATATGCATTTGGAGCCGCAGTTGCGCTGGAAATGCCAATCCTGGTGGAACTGGGCATTTTACTCGATGTCTTTGTAGCGGTGTTCGTGATGGGCATCGCGATATTTCATATCAATCGTCAATTCGATCATATCGACACGCACCAGCTGGTAGCTCTTTCAGACCGGGTCCGATGATCCTGCTGTTGATACTGATTCCGGCGCTGGCAGGCGTGGCCGCATTTTTCATCGCGTCAGACTCGCTCCGCCGCGGCCTCTTGGTGTCAACTGCGATCGTGCAATTCTCGATCAGTGTGGGAACCTGGCTCGCGAAGCCGGTGCCTGTGCTTGGCGGTTGGCTCAACGAAGACGCACTCGGCCGGTTGTTCCTGACCCTCACCAGCCTGCTGTTCCTGGCGTCCAGCTTTTACGCGGTTGCATATCTGCGCGAAGAACGCGGTCAGTCGCACTCGGACTCGGAAGAGGGATTTCTTTTTTCCAACGCCCGCGAAGCGAGCTTCACGGGTTGTCTGCTTCTCTTTCTTGCCTCGATGACTCTGGTCACACTGAGCCAGCAGCTCGGACTTCTCTGGGTAGCTGTCGAAGCGACCACGCTGGCCAGCGCTCCACTGATTTACTTCCACCGGCATCATCGCTCGCTTGAGGCAACGTGGAAATACCTGCTTATTTGCTCCGTCGGGATCGCGCTAGCCCTGTTGGGTATCTTCTTCCTTGCGGTAGCCGCGACTAGTCCAGGGACGAGTGCAGTCCCGTTGGTTCTGAAAGATTTGCTTTCTGAGGCGCCCAGGTTGAATCCTTTATGGCTGAAGGCGGCGTTTGTTCTGATGCTCGTCGGCTACGGTACCAAGATGGG
>PNBD01000151.1 GCA_003135855.1 Deltaproteobacteria bacterium | reverse complement strand
GTCGGCAGCACGTGATTCGGACCGGCGAGATAATCGCCAAGCGCCGCCGGCGAGAGCGCGCCCAGGAAAACCGCGCCCGCCGCCTTCACTCGCGGCAGCCAGCGCGCGGGATTGCGGATGTCCAGTTCCAGATGCTCCGGCGCGATTTCATTCGCAAGCTCGAACGCCTCGTTCAGATCTTTCACGATCACCATCGCACAGCGTTTGCTCAATGCGGCGGCGACCTGGCTCGCGCGCGGCAGCGTCTCCAGCGCGCGCTCGATCGCGTCCGCGACTTTCTGCGCGATGCTCGCCGACGGCGTGAGCAGCACCGCCGCTTCGTCGCCCGAGCCGTGCTCGGCCTGCGCAATCAAATCCGCGGCGACCCAATAAGGATGCGCACCGTCGTCGGCAATTACCAGAACTTCGCTCGGACCCGCCATCTTGTCGATATCGATGACGCCATAAACCATTCGCTTCGCCGCCTGCACAAAGGCGTTCCCCGGTCCGACGATCTTGTCCACCGCGCGAATCGAATCGGTGCCATATGCGAGCGCCGCGATCGCCTGCGCCCCTCCGATTCGGTAGAACTCATCGACGCCTGCGATCTCTGCCGCCGCCAGCACCGCCAGCCGTTCTCCTTCCGCCGCCGGCGGCGAAACCATCACCACTTCCGCGACGCCCGCGACCTTGGCGGGAATCGCATTCATCAGCACCGACGACGGATACGCGCCCTGCCCGCCCGGCACATAAATGCCGACCCTGCGCAGCGGCAGCACCATCTGGCCGAGGCGCATGCCCGTGCGATCGCGATAGATAAACGATTTCTCCATCGTGCGGCGATGGAACTCCGCGATCCGCCGCGCCGCAAGTTCGAGCGCATGTCGATCGTCGGCTGGAATTATGGTGAGCGCCGCGCGTCGTTCCGAAGGTGTGACGCGCAAGGTCGACGTCGTCAGTTTGACGCCATCGAATTTGTAGGTGAGATCGATCAGCGCGCGATCGCCGCGCTTGCGAACGTCATCAATTATCGCGGCAACGTCGTGATCGATGTTGGCGATGTCGCCGATGCCACGATCGAGCAGTGCCGCGAGAAATTTCTTGAACTCCGGGCTGCGCGATCGCAGGACGCGCGGCTTCATAGCGAGTCGTCCTTGACCCGTTCGATTTGCGCGCCGAGCGCGGTAAGCTTCGCGTCGAGCGCTTCGTAGCCGCGATCGAGATGATAGATGCGGCTCAGCTCGGTCGCCGTCTCGGCCGCCAGTCCGGCCAGGATCAGCCCCATGCTGGCGCGCAGATCGGTCGCCATCACCGGCGCGCCGCACAGCTCGCTTGGCCCACGCACGATTGCCGTATTCCCCTTCATCAAAATGTCGGCGCCCATCCGCGCCAGTTCCTGCGCGTGCATGAAGCGATTCTCAAAAATTGTCTCCGTGATCACGGATGTGCCGTCGGCCTGCGTCAGCAGCGCCATCATCTGCGCCTGCAGATCGGTCGGAAATCCGGGATACGGCAGCGTGCGCAACTCGATCGGAACCAGTGTCGCCGGCCGCGCGACGCGCAGGCCGTGGCCGTTCGCTTCCACCCGCACTCCAGTCTCACGCAATTTCGCGATGACCGCTTCGAGGTCGGCGACCGGCGCATTTGAAATCTTTACGTCGCCGCCGGTGATCGCCGCCGCGACCATCATCGAGCCCGCTTCGATTCGATCGCAAATTATCTCGTGTTCGGCGCCGTGCAGTTTTTCGACGCCTTCAATTTCGATCACGTGCGAGCCGGAGCCGGAAATTTGCGCGCCCATTTTGACCAGCACTCGCGCAAGGTCCTGTACCTCGGGCTCCCGCGCCGCGTTTTCGATCAACGTGCGTCCGCGCGCCGTGACCGCCGCCATCATGATGTTCTGAGTGGCGCCGACTGACGGCGAATCGAGCCAGATTCTTCCGCCGGTCAACTTTTCCGCATGCGCCTCAACGTAACCGTGACGAAATTGAATCTTGCTTCCGAGCGCGCGAATCCCGGTGATGTGCAAATTGACCGGACGCGCGCCGATTGCGCATCCGCCCGGAGTCGAAACCCGCGCCCGGCCCGTCCGCGCGAGCAGCGGGCCCAGCACCACGAACGAGGCGCGCATGGTCTTGACCAATTCATACGGCGCCTCGTGCGAACTGATTTTCGCCGCGCACAGCTCGACGTCATGCTCACCAGTCCATCGCACCGCGACGCCCAGTTGGCCGAGCAATTCCATCGCGGTCTTCACGTCACGCAGCCGCGGAACGTTGCGCAGCGTCAGCGGTTCCGCCGTCAGCAACGACGCCATCATGATCGGCAGCGCCGCATTCTTGCTGCCGCTGAGCGAAACGGTGCCCCGCAGTGGAGCGCCGCCATGAATGATCATTTTTTCCATCGTCCTAGACCGGCGTCATTCGCGCATGCACGACGCGTTGATGCCCCGCGAGATCGTCTATCACAGAGACCACCCGTAATGCGTGAGCCGCGAAAATTTCGCTCACCGCCCGAGCCTGCCCCGCGCCAACCTCGACCATCAACCCGCCCTCGCGCACCAGATGCGAGCGCGCGCCCGCCGCGATCCGTCGATAGAAGTCGAGCCCATCGCGTCCGGCGCTGAGCGCAACATGTGGTTCAAACGACCGGACCTCGGGCGCGAGTCTCGCGATCTCCGCGTCATCAACATAAGGAGGATTGGATACGATCAAATCGAATCGCGCGAGCGGAGCGCCGTCGTCGAGCATTGCGAAACAATCGGCCAGGCGCTGCGTTACGCGATCCTGCACCTGATGACGCACGGCATTTCGCTTCGCAATCGCGAGCGCGTCCGCGGAAATGTCAGTCGCGAGCACTTGGGCGTGCCGAGCATTGGCCGCAATCGAGATCGCGATCGCGCCTGAACCGGTGCCGATATCGAGCACCCGCGCCTCAGCCCGCTCGGCGATCGACTTAAGCGCCGTCGCGACAATCGTCTCGGTCTCCGGCCGCGGGATAAGCACCGCGGGACTCACCTCAAAATCGAGCGAGTAGAATTCCTTGTGACCGACGATGTACGCGACCGGCTCACGCCTCATACGCCGCGCAATCATCGCATCGAATCGTGCAAGTGTCTCTGGCGATAGCCTTATCAAACCGGCGAGGACATCGGCGCGCGCGACGCCCGCCGCTTCGGCCATCAGCACTTCCGCATCGAGGCGAGCATCCTCGACGCCAGCGCCCGCGAGCAGTCGCCGCGCCAGCGCGATTGGATCGAGGGCCGGCCGCCGCTGCGCTGACACCTCCGGCATCACGCGCGCAGCGCTTGCGCCTGATCGTAGGCCGCCAGCGCGTCGATTATCGGATCGATTCCGCCGTCGAGCACATTGTCTAGCTGATGCAGCGTCAGATTGACGCGATGATCGGTGACTCGCGACTGCGGGAAATTGTAGGTGCGGATCCGCTCCGATCGATCGCCCGTCCCGATCATCGAGCGCCGCGTCTCCGCGATCTTCTCGTGCTGTTCGTTCTGCGCCTGCTCGAGCAGCCGCGACCGCAATATCTTGAGCGCCCGCGCTTTGTTCTTGTGCTGCGATTTTTCGTCGCGGCAAATGATCACCATCCCGCTCGGCAGATGCGTGATTCGCACCGCCGAGTCGGTCGTGTTGACGCTCTGCCCGCCCGGCCCCGACGCGCGCATCACGTCGATTCGCAGGTCCTTCGCCTCGTTGATATTCACTTCGACGTCGTCCGCTTCCGGCATCACCGCGACGGTCACCGCCGAAGTATGAATTCGTCCCGAGCCTTCAGTCTGCGGCACGCGCTGCACGCGATGCACTCCGCCTTCGTACTTCATTCGCGAGTAGGCGCCGCGTCCGTTGACCAACGCGATCACTTCCTTGATTCCGCCGAGTCCCGTATCGCTCATGCTAAGCGGCTCGATCTTCCAGCCGTGACGTTCGGCATATCGCGTGTACATCCGATAGAGATCGCCCGCGAACAGCGATGCTTCCTCGCCGCCGGTGCCTGCGCGAATCTCCAGGATCACGTTGCGCTCGTCGTTCGGATCGCGCGGCGTGAGCAGCTCCTTTAATTTTTCTTCGAGCGCGTTGAGATTCTTTTGCAGGCTCGGCAGTTCGGCCTTCGCGAGCTCGCGCAAATCCGGATCGTCGCCCTCGAGAATCGATTTGTGATCGCCGATTTCCTCGAGCACGCGCCGATACTCGCGCGCGGTCTGCCCCGCTTCGGCGAGCTGTGCCCGCTCCTTGGCGATCTTTGCGTATTCGCGCTGATTGCCGAGCGTCGCCGGATCGCTGAGCTTGCGCTCCAGCTCGGTCACCCGCTCCTCGATCGCGCTAACTTTGTCCAGCATCGCCCGTCAGATCCCGCCGACCCCTTGAACTTGAAACAAAAACGGCGCGGCCTGGATGGCCGTGCCGATAATTCTCCCCCGCGCACCCGGATGCCGAGGCACCGCAGGCGGCGGGAGCTGCTATGCTAGTTTTCTGCGGTCTTTTCGACGACTGCCGCCGCGGGCTTCTTGATTCCGTATTTGCGGTTGAACCGCTCAACGCGGCCCGCGGTATCGACCAGGCGCTGCGTGCCGGTGTAAAAGGGATGGCACTTCGAGCAAACCTCGACGTGCATCTCTTTGGCCGTCGAATGCGTTTCGAACGTGTTGCCACACGCACAAGTCACTATGCAGCGGCGGTATTCGGGATGGATTCCAGGTTTCATTTTTTTGTCTCGGTCTCGTTCCCTTCTTGGTACCAACAATACCATCGGACTGGATCTCGCACAATTATCCTCGCGCGACGGCCCAATCTCCTGCGGATAGCCAATCTCCTGCGGATAACCAAGCTCCTGCGGATAACCAAGCTCCTGCGGATAACCAAGCTCCTGCGGATAAGGTCGACCGCCTCCTTTGCAGCAGTCATTGTAATCACGATTTGCGGTTCCGCCATTGCCGCCGGCGGACGATGGGGATCGCCGCGCGCCACGCCCGTTGCTCCGACTGTCAAAGCGACGGCGCCCGGCTTCTACCCGGACCATCTCACTCTCTTCGCGCCGATCGTCGAACTCGCGCCGCCCGGACCCAACCGCGCCGCGCGCGCCGTCGCGATCCTCGATCGCCAGATCGCCTTTCAGCGCAAACTCGCGTTTCATCCCGAGCTCTCACCCGCGCTCCAGCACCTGGTCGACGTCCTGCCCCCTCGACAATCGACGATGATTCGCGCCGCCGCGATCTATTCGAACCCGAATATTCCTTGGACTGATCTGAACGACGGCACTCACCAGATCGCCGTCGATGGACGGCCGCGCGCGGCCGATTATCTGTACGCGCTCAGCAAACAGTACAGCAGTCCCGACGAGTCGCAGCGTTTCTCCGGCATGTTCGCGCTCAAGCCCACCGACGGCTCGACGCCCGCGATTGTCTCAAACGTGATCGGCACGCTCGGCGGCGAGGTGATGATCGACACCTACGGCATCGGCGGCATCGTCGATGCTGGCGCCTCCGCTCTGCGCGAGGCGTACGGCGACCTGAAACCACCGTGGGATTCGGCAGTCGGCACTTTCAATCATTTCGACAAGGCCGCGCTCGAACGCTTCCATCGCCAGATGCCGCATCTCGCCGCGAAGTTCGATCAGTACCTCAAATTCAACAATGTGCTCGACGAATTTCAATCGCCCGCCGGCCCGATCGTGTTGCTCAACGTCGATGCCGAAGTGCGTCTCGATGCTCTCAAGCACTACCAGCATCTGTACGATTTTTATCGCAAGCTCGCCCCCGCCGTGACCGCGAACTCCGCGGTGTACGACGCGCACGGCAACTACTGGATGCGCACGTCGTTCGATCACGGCCATATGCGCGCGACCGCGATGGATCGCAACGGCCTGCTTACTCCTTTCGATTCGGCGTTCAAGCCGGCTGGTGACGGCGTCGCCCTGAACGAGCTCGAGCAAGGCAGCTATCGCACCCTCGCGACCGGCCGCATCGTCAGCATGTCGATGAACTTCGGCCTGGCCAACGTCGGTTTCACCACCGACTACCGGCGTGACGGCGACCAGGTGAATCTCGACACCCGCATGAACGCGGTGCCGGAGCTGATCGCTCCGCCCGGAATTCACAAAGCGATGGATCTGATCGCCGGACGATTCCTGCGCGTGCTGGCGCAGGGAAACGGCGGCCTGCGCACCAGGCTCTCGTGTCGACGGCTGGCCAACGGGATGTATCATTTCACCGGCGGTGGCAGCGCCGAGCTGGATTACTCGCCGACGCTCGAGCTCCTCGCGCGCATCGGCGACGCGATCGCCTCCCAGCACAACGAAGCGGTTCGCATCGAGGAGCGCGCCCTCGGCGAAGAACTGTTTGACGCCTTCGTCGCCGACTATAATGACGCGCGCCCCGCGATAATCGCGCTGGACAAGGATCAGGGAAGCACAAAATGAGGATCGTTCGCAGGATTGTTCAATCGCTCGCCGCGAGCGCTCTGCTCGCCGCGACGCTCGCCCTCGCCGGATGCGGCTATGCGACGCCTCCTCCGCCACCTCCCATCGCCGGCGACGCCGACCGCCCTCATCTCTTATCTGATCTTTCGACCCTTTCTTCAGAGCCGGTTAGTCCGCTGAAAACCGAAGTGCCGAAGCGCGGCGACGCGATCCTCCATCCCGCTGGCGACCCGAACGCGCCGGTTATCTATCAGGCCATGCCGGGACTCGTGCGCCATGTCGGCGATGACCGAACTCCGATCGAGGAGAAACTCCTGAACGAGAAGGCCGCCAAGTTCGCCAACTTCACGCAAGTGCTGCTCACCCGCTTGTCCGGTCAAGTCGCGCTGGCTGAAAAAACCGAGGAGGTTTCGCGCCTTAGAGTTTCGACCGATGTGAAAGCCGTCCTCATCACCGCGATCATGGATAAGAATGGCAAGCTCACCGAATTGATCGTCGAGCAACACTCCGGCAAGGGCGCGATCGACAAGATGATGATCGACGCCTGCAAAAAGGCGATCTGGTATCAGAATCCTCCGGTGGAGGCGCTCTCCGGCGACGGAACTTACAAGCTCACGATTGAAGGCCGGCTCGAAAACTACGCCTCACTCGACGAAAAACATTTCAGTTTCATCACTCATCTCGGGATGGGTGTCGATTAGCCGTGTCGCAACCTCTGGCGGCACCCTCACCGCGATTCTGCTAGGATGTCCGCCGTGCAAGCCCTCGACCTCTACATCCCACGGCCCGGCCTGTCGGTACCGATCGTCACCGTCCTCGACGCTCGCGGCCGCGTGCTCGAGGCCGAGCAGCGCGCGGTCGTCCGCTTCGCAATCCAGAACGGCAGTGGCGCCGATATAATTTTTGCACCGGGCACCAACGGCGAATGGGATCGCATCGACAATGCGCAGCGCCAGGCCGCCGCGGCCATCGCGATCGACGAATGCCGTCGCGCCAGTGCCTCCGCCGCCAAGAAGATCGAAGCGTGGGCCGGTATCACGGCGCATACCCGCGCTGACACCCTCGAAAATCTGCGCCACGCGATCGACTCTGGCGCCGACGCCGCCGTGATCGCCCCGCTCTCGATCATCGACGTCGACCGTCCAGCAGAGTTCATCGAGCGCGATATTGGCAGCGTCGTTGAGCGCGCCGGTCGAGCCATCCCGCTATTTCTGTACGACAATGCCGACATCGCGGCGCCCGGCAAGAGTGCGCATCTGCACACGCGCGACGTCAAAACGATGAGCCGGCTGCCCTACGTGCGCGGCATCAAGGTCACCGCCAGCAAGACGGTCATCGGCAACTACACGCGCGCCGCGTCGCACTTCAAGGCGGGTCACGAATTCGCGATCTATGCCGGCAACGCGTATCTGATCTTTGATTTGTTCGCGCCGCCCGAAGGCATCGCCGACAGTATGCGGCATTATTGGAATCGTTATCTGACGCAGCGCACGCGGCCATACGGCGTCGTCGCCGGACCTGCCAATGCGATGCCGCGCGAATGGCAGCGCGCCTGGCAAGTCTGCCGCTCCGCCGACAGCGAGCTGATGCATCTCTACGCGCAGGTGATCGGCGACTTCCGCGCGGCGTGCATCTTCAAGCGCGGCGGCAAGCCTTACCTGCCGACCATCGCATGCCTCAAAACGGCGCTGAAGCAGCTCGGCGTGATCACCAGCGATCTCCTCGGCGACGGCACTCCTTCGTTGACCGACGAAGAGCGCCGCGAGTTCATGGTTCGCTTCAGCAAGCTTCGCGACAACAGCGCCGCCGTGCTCGAACGCGGATGGGTCAGCGAGATCGATGCGCGCGTAACTCGCACGCCTGCGCTCAAAATGGCTCATCGCAATGGCTGAGCACAAACTCGACGTCGTCGGATGCGGCAGCATGGTCGTCGACATGTTCTATCGCACGCCTCGCATCATTCGCGCCGACGAAAAAATCCTGCTGCACGCCCATAGCGCGAGCGCCGCGATCGAGCGCACCCAGGTCGGCGGCCTTGTGCTGAATCATCTCGGCTGGGCGCGCGTGCTCGGCCTTCGCACCGGCATCTTCGGCAAGCTGGGCGACGATCGTCACGGCGAATTTCTGCGCGACGGCATGGAGCATCTCGGCATCCGTCATCATCTGACTTTCGACGGCAGCGCGAGCGCGTTCGCCACCATCTTCGTCGACACGCACGGCGATCGCGCAATCTATATGTCGCGCGGCGCCACCGGCGAACTCACGCCGGCCGAAGTCCGCAGCCGTCACGGCGCATTCATTCGCCGCGCCAATCTGGTCTCGACCGAAATTTCGCAGCTACCGCTCCGCACCGTGCTCGCGATTCTGCTGTTCGCGCGCACTCATTCGATTCCCACGATTCTCGACGTTGACGTTCCGCCGTCCGATGCGATCGGATCGCTCGGTACCCGCGCGGAACTCGAGCGCGCGCTGAAACTCGCCACTTATCTCAAGCCCGCCAAGTCGGCGGCGCGCGAACTGATCGCGGGCAATGGCCGCGATCCGCTGAAACTGGCCGAAGCGATCCGCGCGAAGTACGGAAATCGCGCCGTGATCATCACCGAGGGCGATAAGGGATGCTCGATCGCCGCCGATGGCGTCGCGTTTCGCGTCCCCGCCTTCAAAGTGAAGCAGATCGATTCGACCGGCGCTGGCGACGCATTCCTCGCCGGCATCTTCGCCGGCCTCCGGATGAATCTGCCGTGGGAGAAAACCGGGCGGCTCGCGAATGCGGCCGGCGCGATTTGCGTGACTCGCCTCGGCGCGTTCCCCTCGGGCTTCGAAGTGCGCGATGAAATTGTCGATCTGTACGGCGAAGCGATAGCGCTCCGCCGCCCCCGCATCGAAGCCGATCAGCACGAACCCGGCAATGAAATTTCGACCGCCGAAGTCGAAGAATTCTTCGACGTCGCCCTCGCCGAACTCGCGACGCTCCGCAGCGGAATGAATTTCGCCGCGATCGCGCGAACTGTCGAGGTAATTCGCACCGCGCTCGGACGCGGCGGACGCGTGCACGTGACTGGCGTCGGCAAGCCGGAGCATGTCGCGCGCTATGCCGCCAGTTTGTTTTGTTCGATTGGCACGCCCGCGACTTTTCTGCATGCGACCGAAACCCTGCACGGCAGCCTCGGCCAGGTCCATCCGCGCGACGTCGTCATAGCCATTTCAAACAGCGGCAACACCGACGAACTGCTTTCGACCGCGAGCGCGATTCGCGAACAGGGCGCGCAACTGATCGCGATCACCGGCAACAAGGAATCGGGACTCACGCAACTCGCCGATCTCGTAATCCACGCGCCCGTCGCGCAGGAGGGCGGCGGCCTCGGACTCGCGCCGCGCATCAGCGTGCTCGGCGAGGTGTTCGTGCTCGCGGGATTATCGGTCGCGCTCGAAGTCGCACATGGTTTGACCGTCGAGGAATACAGCCGATGGCATCGCGCGGGCACGATTGGCGAGGCCGCCCGCCGCATCGCCGAGGCCCGCTCTTCCCGCCGCCGCGCGTAGACGCCCCCGGCGTCGCGTCGATGAAGTATTACTTCCCCTGAAATTTTGGCGCGCGCTTCTGCTTGAACGCGCCAATCCCTTCCTTGTAATCCGCCGTGCGTCCCGCCGCGCCCTGCGCCTGCGCTTCAAGCTTCAAAACCGCGAACAAGTCGAGCCCTTCTTCGTCGATCCGCCGCACGATCCGCTTTGATTCCATGAACGCCGCGGTCGGTCCTCGCGCCACATGCGCCGCTGCCTTTCTCGTATACTCGAGCAGCGCTTCTTTGGGCATGCTCTGATTTACCAGTCCGATCGCCGCCGCTTCTGTCCCGGAAATCAGCCGGCCCGTGTAGATCAACTCGAGCGCGCGATGAGCCCCCAGGCGTGACACGAAAAACCAATGCCCTCCCGAATCGAGCACCGCGCCGATTCGCGCGAACGGCGATCCGATCTTCGCGTCGTCGGCGATATAAACCACGTCACACGCGAGCGCGAGTCCAAGTCCGGCGCCCAAGCAGGCGCCGTGGACGCTCGCGAACGTCGGCGCCGGAAATGTCGCGATGCGTTTCACTAGCGGATTGAACGTCGCCTCGATGATCGCCTGCGCATCCTCGTTGCCCTCATCCGCATCGCCCAGATCGCGCCCCGCCGAAAACGCCGGCCCTTCGCCGCGCAGTATCAGCGCGCGCACCCGTTCCGATTCGGCGCGCTCGAGGCACGCGTTCAGCTCCGCGACCATCGCGTCGTTCAGCGCGTTCATCTTGTCGGGACGATTGAGAACTATCTCCGCGAGGCCGCCCTCGATCGACAGATTCACGCCCATGATGCGCCTCCGCTAAAGAACCGGCCTTAAAAACTAGCAGGCCTAAAAGACCGGAATGATGTCCTCGGCGCTGATATCGCCAACGTCAACGCCCTCGATATCAAGCTCCGGAATCGCCGGAAACTGGATGCCCCATTTCTCGACCAGCTTGCGCACCCGCGCGATCGCCAGCCGCCAGTTATCCGCCTGCTGCTCGTAGGTGAGAATCCCAAGGCCCGCCTCGCGCGCGGTCCGGAGCAGTATCCGATGATTGTGCAAAAAATATTCCGGCAAATCCCAGAACTGCCCCGGCGGCTCCCACAGCACCATCGAAAGAAAAACAAATCCCGCGCGCAGTTGCTTGGTGATGAACGTCTTGTGCTCGTCCGTGAGCCCCGGCCATTCCTTCTCGAGCAGGTTGATGCATATCTGCAGATGACGCGCCTCGTCGCGCCCGATCTTGGTGAAAATCTCGCGGAACACCGGATGCGTCGTCGCATGCGCCATCCCGTGGAACAGCGTCGATGACGCCACCTCGCCCATCATGAACGAAGTGAAAATCACCGACAGCGGATAGCGATCGATCGCGCGATTGTACCCCGTCCAGTAACGCCCGCCGTTATGATACAGCCAGCCGATATTGTTCAGCGCGACCCGCTGCAGTTCGCTGGTCGGCGTGAATTTCTGCGGACCATTCGGCACCAGCCGCTGAATCACCCGCGCGCAAACTTCCTCGTGATTGGTTTCGTCGCGCGTGATCGTGAAAAAGCATTTGCGCACCGGATCTTCCTCGTGCGTTTCGAACGCGTGAATCATCGCGCGCGCAAACACCGCCGGCCCCGACGCATCGAAATTCGACAGCAGCGCCCACCAGTACATGATCGCGACCTTCTCATCGTCGCTCCATGCCTCCGGCGAAAGCGCGCTCCACTCGATGTCCGACGCGTTGAAACCCTCGCGCTTGGCCCGCTCGTAGATCTCCGCGAGCTTGGGCGTCTCGGTGCGCCACTCCATCGGAAATATATTTGGCTGTGCCACCGGCGGCGCTTCGATCAATCCGCCCGCCGGTATTTCAAATTCGCTCATCGCGATCTCCTTCATTTGAACTCGTCGATAAATACAGCGAACTCCCGTCGTAGCCGCGCAAGCGAAAAACGCGCACCGCCACGTCGAGAATCGCGTCGCTGTTGTAGGGTTTGCGCTGCTTCGCGGATGGACGGCCCACGCAATTTGCCTCCGATTGTCGCGCCAATTCGCCTCCGATTGCCGCGCCTAGTCTGACTGGATGCGCCCCCGCTTGCCAGTCTCGGACATCCAGCCGGCGTCTTTTCCCGGTGCGGCGATCCGCGCGCCCTCGCGCGCCTTCCGCTCCCGCGAGTCTTGCGTACGCCGGCGTCAAAAATCCGTCTGTAAACCCTCTGTCTTGACGATCCCAGACAGCTTGTGTACGATAACGCCGTTTTGTATCGCTTTTGTCCTCATCCATCGCCGGTTCTGAAAAACGGCGCGGCGCGCAGGCTGACCCACCGGCTTACTGATGACCGCTCTTCACGGATCGAGGGTCCGCGCTAACGGATTCAAAAACGGAACCACCACGTCGCCAAGGCAAAGGAGCCCGCAAATGCGCAAATTCCAAATCATCCAGACCTGGTTCCTGGCGTCACTGCTGATTTTTACGCTTCTGGTGGCGGGTTGCGACGAGGGCAGCCACTCGAGCTTCACTCCGATCCATCATACGGCGACCGCAACTGCTACCGCGACGCCCACCGCTACCGCGACGCCCACCGCTACCGCGACGGCGACGGCGACGACGACTGCAACACCAACTGCGACCCCTACTGCGACGCCCATCCCGCTTCCCATTGTGATTTCGACCGACCCGGCCGTTTCCGGATGCTCAGGCCAGGGAGTGCCGAGGAATCGGAAGATCGAGGTTAGTTTCAATCAGGCGATGGATGGCACCACCATCAACATCACGACCTTTCTGGTGAAAGGGCCGGGCGTGACTCCCGTATTGGGAACCGTGACCTACGACGCGACCAACCATATCGCGATCTTTGCGCCCACCGCCTTACTCCCGGCTAGCACCACAATTACTGGAACGATTACCACCGGGGTCAAGAGCGCCAGCGGCGCTTTTCTGGCAGCCGATTTTGTGTGGACCTTCAAAACCAGCGCGGCCTTGGACACGACCAAGCCAACTGTCATCTCCACAAATCCGGCTAATCTTGCCGTCAGCGTGGGTACCAACCAGAAGAAAATCACCGCAACCTTCAGCCAACCGATGGACTCGACCACCATTACGGGAACGACCTTCACAGTTACCGGCCCTGGCTTAACCCCGGTTGCCGGCGCGGTGACCTATTCGATGATTGGCGTAACCGCGACCTTTACCCCGGCCAGCCCTCTGGCGGCCAGCGTGTTGTTCACCGCGACGATTACCACCGGCGCCAACGACCTCGCAGGAAATCCGCTCGCGGCCACGTTCACCTGGACCTTCACCACCGGTTCGGGGCCGGACGTCACTCCGCCCACAGTGACTTCCACGACCCCCGCTAACGGTGCCACGTTGGTGTCCCCCAACGCGGCAATCAACGCAACCTTCAGTGAGGCGATGGACCCTGCAACGCTCAACCCCGCAACTTTTAAGCTGACGGGGCCCGGTTCAACTTCTGTAACCGGAAAAATCACTTATGACGTGGCAAATCAGATCGCGACGTTTACTCCCAAGAGCGCGCTCGCAGCCACTTCGCTATTCACTGCCACGATCACGACCGGGGCCAAGGATCTGCAAGGCACTCCCCTGGCTGCGGACTTTTCATGGAGCTTCACCACCGGTTCAACGTCCAGTCTTTTGCCGATAGATCTTGGAGCGGGCACCGGTTTCGAGATTTTCGCTCGAGCCGCGATCACTAACACCGGCACGAACGTGGTCGACGGAGATATGGGTTTGACGCCAAACCTACTCGCTTCGATAACTGGATTCCCGCCTGGAATAGTAAACGGGACGATTTATACTGGCTCTGCTCCGCAGGTAGTCGCGGCGCTGGCCGACTTGCAGACCGCGTTCCTCGCCGCCGACCCCGCTTCGCTGCCGGGGGCAACGATTATCGCCCAAAACCTGGGCACACCGCCGCTTACTCTCCCCCCCGGCCTCTATACCTCCGCCGCGACCACATTTCAGATAACCGGCGGGAATCTCACGCTCGACGCCGGTGGTGACACGAATGCCGTCTGGATCTTCCAGATGCCCTCGGTCGGGACCGGCCTCACCCTGACCAACCCCTCCTGCGACGTTATCCTGGCCAACGGCGCCCAGGCTAGCAACGTCTTTTGGTGGACTAACGGTTCAGTGACGATCGGAGGGGGCTGTGCGATGGTAGGAAATATACTGGCTGGCACGTCTATCTCGTTTGCGTCGACCGGCGCAACGCTGAACGGCAGAGCGCTGGCAGGGCTGGGCGGCCCCGTTCCACTGACTGGCGCAGTCACAATAGCGGGCACACTAGGGGGCCCCATCGGCCTACCCGGTGGCTGTAGTCAATAGATGTTCAACGTGAAACAGGCCATGTGGAAACAGGATCGATCATGCGTAAGAAAATAGCGACTTACTTCATTTGGATTGCGATTTTGTCGATGGTCGCCGGATGCTCGATGACCACGCAGCAGACTGAATACACCGTCGCCGGTGCGGGCGCAGGCGCGCTGGTCGGGGCCGGCATCGGATGCGGTATCGGCGGGTCCATCGATCGTGATGACCCCACCAGCTACGCGATCGGATGTCCCATCGGTTTCGGTGTCGGTGCTCTGCTCGGTGGCGTGATCGGCTATGAACTGGCACCCCGTCCGACTCCTCCCCTCCCGCCGCCGCCGCCTCCGCC
>PNBD01000074.1 GCA_003135855.1 Deltaproteobacteria bacterium | reverse complement strand
GAATCGTGCGCCTGCAGCCGGTGAGAATGGCGATTCGCAGCTAACCTTTCGCGAAGCGAAAGAGAAGTTCGTCGGCGATTGGGAGCGCGATTTCTTCGTGCGCGCGTTGCGCGCCACCGGCGGCAATATTTCTCGCGCCGCGGAACGTACCGGGATGTACCGGCAGAGCTTTCAGCAAAAAATGCGCGAGCTTGGCATCACGCTCGCTGATATCGGGATCGCGCCCAAGGGCGAAGGAAATTAACTCGCAGGCGCGCCCGCGAGGTTGGTAACAATGAACACCACCGAATCGCCATCGCTTGGCACTTCAGCATCCACTATGAAGATTCATCCCCCGCTCCTGGCCGCTGGACTGCTGCTGGGCACGCTGATTCTGCACTTCATTCTGCCGGAGAACCGCACCGTCGCGTGGCATCACGTGATCGGCCTGCTGCTGGTCGCTGCGGGAGTCGGGATCTGTGTTTTCGCGGCGGCGATTTTTCAGGCGCGCGATACCACCAAAAATCCATACGGTGAACCGACCGAGTTTGTCGTGCAGCGGCCCTACACCTTCACGCGCAACCCGATGTATCTCGGGCTCGCGACGATTCTCGCCGGCTTCGCAATCTTCTTCGGTTCAATCGTGATGCTGGTAGCACCCGTCGCGTTCGTCTTCGTGATCGACCGCAACATCATTCCGCGTGAGGAAGAAACCATGGAGCGGCTCTACGGCCAGCAGTATCTCGACTACAAAAACCGTGTCCGGCGTTGGATCTGAACTCGCGTCGCCATCAACAAAAGTAATTAAGGAGGCATCAACCATGTTTTTGAAACGATTCTTCAACCTGTTCGGCGGCAAGCTCAGCCGCTGGATCAAAGCCCGCGAGGCCCGCGATCCCGAGGCGGTCTACGAGTCCGCCATTTCCGATCGCATCCAGCGCTATCAGCAACTCAAGACCGCCGCGGCCGGCGTCATCTACATGCGCAACAAGCTCGAACGTGAACTGCGCGAGAAGCTTGCTGAGATGAAAGAAGTCGATGAGGAAACCGCGCAGGCCGCCGACATGAACGAGGACCAGTGCGCGCTGATTCTGATTCAGCGCAGGCATGTGCTCGAAGCGGATTGCTCGCGGCTGCGCGAGGAACTCGGCGAGCTGACCGCGGAGGCCGAGGAAGCCAAGAAAAATCTGATCTCGTTCAAGGGCGAGATCGAGAAGCTGAAGATCGAAAAAGTGCGGATGATCGCGCGTCTCAAGAATGCGCAGGCGCGCGTCCGAATTCAGCGCGCGCTGGAAGAGATCTCGTACGACGACGACGTGCGCGCGCTCGAGGATGTGCGCGATTCGATTCAGCGGATGCTCGCGCAGGCGGGCGTGAATCGCGAGATCGCGGGCTCGGAGCTCGACGACAAGCTCGAGGCAATTCGCCAGCGCAACGCCGAGACCAAGGCCCAGGCCGAACTCGCCGAGCTGAAGCGCAAGCGTCGTCCGCCGCTCGCGCCGATGGACATCTTCACCGCCGCGGCTGCGCAAGCGGCTGGCAACGGCGAGATCAAGCACGCGAGCTGATCGAACCGGAGCAACTGCAATGACGACGGCGCAGACAACGACGATTGCCAGCGATCCTCATGATAGCAATTTTCTGCGCCGTCGCATTCTGTGCGATTTTCTTGGGCGCCGGTTGGATGAATGCCACCGTCGTCGGCGGACCGATGACTGTCGATAGTCCAATGACGGTGCACGGTTCGCTTACTTCGGCAACGATCTGATCAATTACGCCCGCGTCCGCTGGCGCCCGATCTTTTTCCGAAGTGGTGAAGCTAGCGGAGGAATAGTGCGGAATCTCCGATCGGCAATCCGAGCGCGTATCGCCGCAGCCAATCGAGCGCTACCTGCGACGCCAGCAGCTTCACCCAATCGCGCGTGCCGCGAAGTTGGTAGCGGCGCGTAACGCTCTGATCATCCGACGATAGTGCGATACACACTGTGCCGACGGGCTTATCTGGCGTGCCGCCGTCCGGCCCCGCGACTCCCGAGGTCGCCACCGCGACGCTCGCGCCAACCCGTTTGCGCGCACCGACCGCCATCTCCGCGACGCATTCCTCGCTCACCGCGCCATGCGTCTTCAGAGTCGCTTCCGAAACGCCCAGCACGTTGGCCTTGGCCTCGTTCGAGTAGGTGACGAGGTCGCTCTTAAAGTAGCGCGAGCATCCCGGCACGTTCGTGATGCGATGCCCGATCAATCCGCCCGTGCATGATTCCGCGATCGCGAGCGTCAAGTTTTTCTTCACGAACAGCTCGCCGACCACGTCTTCCATCGTGGTCTCGCCTTGCGCGTAAACGAATTGCGAAATCTTGTCGAGCACGCGCTTGGCCAGCTCGTCCGCGCGCCGCTCGACTTCTCCCGGCTGCCCTTCGACGCGAATGCGCAACGAGATTTGTGGAAAGCTCGCGCGAAATGAGACCTTCGCTTCTTCCGGCTTGATCAATCCCATCACCGCTTCGTCCAGCGCCGACTCGCTCATGCCGAAGGTCTGGAAAATCCGCACCGCGTAAACTTTGTTGGTGCCGCGATGCGAATTGATCCACGGGATCACCGAATTTTCCATCATCGGTTTCATCTCGCGCGGCACGCCCGGCAGCACGATCAGATTCGACGTATGCCCATTGAGCGTCATCGGCATCCTGAAGCCGGGCGCGGTGCCGAGCGGATTCAAAATCACTTCCGCGCCTTCGGGAAACATCGCCTGCTTGAGATTGTTTTCCGGCATCGGCCGCGCGATCGTCGCGAACATTCGCTTCATATGATCGACGGTTGCTTCATCGCGCCACAGTTTGACGCCCGCCAGGCGCGCGATCGTTTCGGTCGTCAAATCGTCCGCCGTCGGCCCGATGCCACCGGTCGAAATCACCACGTCGCTCAAATCGATCGCCGTGCGCCAGGCCCATTCGAGCCGATCCGGCACGTCGCCGACCGTCAGCACTGCGACCAGGTCAACGCCAATCTCCGCCAGCTTGTCCGACAAATAGTTCGCATTGGTATCGATCACTTTGCCGGTCGTGATTTCGTCGCCGGTCGAAAGAATGACTGCTTTCTGAATCATCGTAAGCTCCTCTGGATCGCCCGGCCCGCGCACTCACACCGTTACAGCACGCGCGCGATCACTTGCAGCACAATATTCGCATAAATCGCCGCCGCCAAATCGTCCAGCATTACGCCCGCGCCGTTGCGCAGCTTGCGATCGAACCAGCTAGCCGGCCACGGCTTGATCACGTCAAAGACGCGAAAAACCAGAAATCCCAGCATCAGGTAGGGAAACGACAGCGGATTCCCGAACATCGTCGCCGCCATCCCGAGCACTTCGTCGATCACGATCTTCGAACTGTCGTGCTCGTCAAAGATTTTCTCGGCGCGATCGGAAATCCAGCATGAGACCGCGAAGATGACCGCGAAAACCAGCACGCAGAGTGCCGGTGATCGCACCCACAGCGGTCCAAAGAATAACCAGACGAACACCAGGCCGACCACCGAGCCGGCGGTTCCCGGCGCAATCGGAAAGTAGCCCGAGTAGATTCCGGTGGCGAAAAAAATTATCAGCGAGCGCATCGGGCAATTCGGATGCGCGAAGATAGCATGGCCATCTCTGTCGGGTAAGCGCGTCGGGACGGCGATTCGTTCAAGTGGTGGTCAATGTGATCGGAGTTTCTTCGGCGCCGACTTCGACCGACGCGACGCCCTCGACCTGGCGCGCGACTCCAATCACCAGATCGTCCCACGGCGGCACCAGTCCCGGACCGCTCACGCGTACTGCCCCCGACGAGCAACCGACTGCGACCTGCGCGTCGCGAATCTTGGGATGCGCCATCAGCACCGCGTGCACTTCGGCCGCGATTGCCGCATCGCGCATTGAAATCAATCGCGCGTCGCCAGCTTCGCGATCGATACTGCGCGCCATCGCCGCGAGCATCGCGACGAAATAGGGCAGGGGATACCGCCCCGTGTTGATAGTGATGTCGTAATGCGCCGAATCGTCGAGATCGATTCCGAACAGGCTCTGGGTGCGAGCTTTCACCGTGGTATCGAAATCGCGAACGCGTTTTTCGGCTGCGGCATGATCGAGTTTCTCGTCGGCCGCGACCTGCCGAACGCGTGCCGCGAATGGTCCCATCACTCGCACCCTGATGCCGCAACCGTTCTCCGGCAACAGGTGCGACGAGCTGCGGCCCGCGACCACGAGTCCATCTTGCGCCGCCTCACGCAGCATGACCGCGCGATAGTACGCCAGGTAGCGGGGACTGTCCGACTTCAGCCGCTCCCAGAAGTGCGGATTATGCACGTCGAACCATTTTATCTGCTCCGCGCTCACGTTGAAGCGCGTTGCCGTCTGGGCGATCAACTGCTCTCCGCTGCGGAAGCGGTATCCGAGTTCGTTCGCGGTCAGCTCGCCAAGTTCGATCCCGCGGCTGCCAATTTGCTGGCTAATCGCAATTACGGCCATGCACGTTCCCCACGATGCGAAGTCTCATTGCCCCCGAGGCCATCTTAGGGTCAAGATTCGCGAAACGGCAAACCTGCCGCGATGGAATCGGCGCATAGGTGCGGATAGGATTTTCTGCGGCTCGCGATTGCGATCGCTTTCGCGCGATTGAGTTCGCTTTCGATAGATCGCGATAGATGCGGCGCCGAGGTGGAGATGGGATTAACTGCAACAAGCAACGAAGCGCGCAAGCGCACCGCAAAATCGAAGGTGATGCGTACCGCGCCCGATCGAGATCTCCGCCGCGAGCTCGCCCTCGCAAAAAAGGCGGCTCGGGCCGCGGGCGAAATTCTCCGCGGACACTGGCGCCGCGGCGGTTACCAGATTGGCTCCAAGGGCCGCGATAATCCGGTTACGCAAGCCGACCTCGAAGCCGATCGCGCGATAAAAACTCTGCTGCGCGAGCCGTTTCCAGACTACGGCTGGCTCTCCGAAGAAACCGTCGATAACGATTCGCGTCTCGCATGCCGGCGCGTATGGATCGTCGATCCGCTCGACGGCACCAAGGAGTTCATTCAAGGCGTTCCCGAATTCTGCGTCGCAATTGCGTTGATTGAAGATGGCGTTCCCATCCTGGGTGTCACCTACAATCCAATCAAACGCGAGATGTATTCGGCGGCGCGCGGAATGGGATGTCACCTCAACTCGAAGCGGGTCCGCGTCACGCGCACGCGCACTCTGAAGGGTGCGACGGTGCTCGCGAGCCGCAGCGAAACAGCGCGCGGCGAATGGCAGGTGTTTCGCGGCATCATGAAGGTCAGCCCGACTGGCAGCGTCGCCTACAAGCTCGCGCTGGTCGCCGCCGGCAAGGGCGATGCGACCTTCACGCGTTCACCGAAGAGCGAATGGGACATCGCGTCGGGCGCCGCACTGGTGATCGAGGCGGGCGGCACCATCACTGACATCCGCGGCCGCGAGCTGCGCTTCAATCAGCGCAACGTGAAGCTCGAGGGCCTGATCGCGGATAACACTTTATTGCATCCAGCGCTGATGAAGGTGGCGCCGCATCCGAAGCGCAAGTCACCGTGACGGCCGCCGCGAGCGGCTAAGGCGCGCGATCGAGTCCGCGAGCGTCGGCGGCAATCGATGGAGTCGCCGGTTCGATTTCATATCGCGTGCGCCCCGGTCCAGTCTCCGGCAGCATATACATCGCGCCGATCGGCAAGAACTGGAACACAAGGAATGCCAGCATGACTGCCCTGAGCCCAATCGCCGCGGCCAACGCTCCGCCGAGGAACGGCGCCACGAAAGCGCCCGCATAACCGACCGACCACACGAACGCGAGGCCGGTGCCCATCTTGGCCGGCGTCATCCCGGGCAGTTCCATCAGCATGGTGACGATCGCGGCCAGCGATCCCGCCGCACCGATTCCCACCAGCACCAGCGAGATCCGAATCATGATCGGTTCCGTCATCACGATCGCACCGGCGCATCCGACCAGCGTGAATATCGCGAGCGGCCACATGAATGGTTTGCGGAGTCCCGTCATGCCGGTGCCGAGTCCGCCGCCGATCGACGCGAATATTCCCGTGAGCGGCAGCACCGCCGTCATCGCCGACGCCTCCGACAGTCCCATGCCGCGGATGACGTGAAAGTATTGCGGCAAGAATGCAGTGTAGAGCTGGAACACCCACATGCCGCCGAACAGTCCAATCGCGATCAGCCGCACGTCGCGCATCCTGATGACTTCGCCGAGATTCGAGCGGCTCTCGCCTTGACCCGGGACCGGCTCGACCGCCGCGATCACGTGACGCTCGCGTCCGAAGATCGTCCACAGCAGCGCGACTACCGCAACCGCAATTCCGTACGCGAACACCACCCGCTGCCACGAAGATCCGAGCGCAAGGTAAAGCGGCGCCGTCAATGAGAACACCGCGGTCAGCCCGATATACGAACAGAGCGCGTTGATCATATTGATGTATGGCCATTCGCCCTCGCCAAACCATTGCATCGTGAGCGTGCCCGGCGGCGCGATCATCACGCCGAAGCCGACGCCCTCGAGCACGCGGCAGGCCAGCAGTGGCGCGAACGTCGTGCAGTAGCCGCTCAGAATCTGCGCAATCGCCATCAGCCAGATTCCCATCAAAAGCGCGCGCAATACTCCGACCCGCTCCGAAATCAGCGCGCCGAGCAGCGAAAAGATCGAAATGCACAGCGCGATGATCGAAATGATCAGCCCCGCTTTGCTCAGCGAGATGTGCAGACTAGTAATGATGGGGCCGAGAATCGGCGCCGGCGCGAGCCACGTGATCGCCTGGCTCAATAGCGCCAGGAAAATCAGGACCTCAATCACCCATCGATACGGAGACAACGTGCTGCGATCCATCGGCATTTGACGGCTCCTTGCTGGCGATCCCGATATAATCAGCGGTGCGTCAAAATTGCCACCACGATTTTCGCGCGCTGAGGGCGCATCCCGGTCACAGCTTCTGGTCGCCGCTCGCCCATCGCAGATAGAAAAACATGCCCGCGCAATAAACCGCCGCGATCAGATAGAACACCGCGCTGAAAGACTTCGTCGCCTGCACGATCATGCCCGCCGCCGCAACGCCGATGATCCCCGGGATAGTCGCGACCGTGTTCGATATGCCCATCAGAATTCCGGCATAGGTCGGCGCGACGTCCAAATGATTGACGCCGAACGCCGCCGAGCTGATGCCGTTGGCTGAAGCCGCGATCGTGAGCAGCGCAACCGCGGCCGCAGGCGATCCCGCGAACGGAACGATGCACAGCGGTATCGCACCGATCGCAAACGCCGCGCTCTGCATCGTCTTGCGCACCGTACCGACCGGGATACCGCGCGCAATCAACGCATCAGACAGCCAGCCGGCGGCGCTAACGGTAAAGAAGGTCGCGATCCACGGAATGATCGAGTACACGCCCACCCGCGCGAGCGGCACGTCGAAGGTATGATTCAGATAGGTCGGGAGCCAGAGCAGCAGGATGTTGAAACCGAAGTTGCTGCAGAAGTGCGCGACGACGATTGCCCACACCGCCTTCTCGCGCGCGATCGCGGCCCACGGAACTTCGATCGCGCGCGGCGCCGCGGTCCGCGAGGAAGTTATCAACTCGAGCTCCGCCGCGTCGATCCGGTTGGAATTTTCGGGCCGATCCGACGCCAGGTACATCCACGCCGCGACCCACACCGCACCGAGCGCGCCCGAGATATAGAAAAGCGCCGGCCAGCCGAACCATCCGATGATCAGCGGACTCGCGCTCAATGCCAGCACGGTGCCGACGTACATTCCGCTATAGTTGAACGAGAGGACGCGCGCGCGCTCGCGTGGCAGCGTCCAACGCGCCGTCAGGCTGTGAATCGACGGAAAATTTACGCCTTCACCGAGTCCCAGCAGCACGCGCGCAGCGAGCAATGCAGAAAATGACGCGGCAGCAGCGATCGGCGTCAGGAACGTCGCGAGCGACCAGATTGCGACCCCAGCCGCGAGCACGCGATGCCCGCCGAATCGATCGGCCATCCACCCCCCGACTAGCTGCGTCCACAAATAACCCCAAAAGACCGCCGAGAGCACCAGGCCCTTGGCCGCGGAATCGTAGCCGAACTCGCGCGCGAGCGGGATTATCGCGACCGAAATGCTGATCCGATCGATGTAACAGAGCGCCGTGCCGAGGAAGAACAGTCCGACGACACGGTAGCGCTGCGGCCATCGCGAGCTGCGGACTCCGGCGGCGCGCACAATTGCGGGCTGAGCCATCTTGCACTGAAGCTTTATCTGCGTCGTCGATTATTCACCAGAGTAAAAAAAAGAGGCACGGAAACCTGCTCCCGTGCCCCGAATGCGGATGCGAAATGGACTTCGGACTGCTAGCGCCCGACGGCGTGACGAACCGTGTTCAGGATGTAGATGAAATCGCGCGGCGAACGGACATCGCCGAGCAGCGCCACTCGCGACAACATCTCCATCTCGTCGTTCGAGATATTGTGGATGCGGCGCAGTTGCTCGTTCTTGCGGAAATCCTCCCACGCCGAGTCCGGCGCGCTATCGGCCTCGGGAGTGAGCAACGCCTGCGCGCGCGGATTGGCCAGGAAGAATAGTTCCCGCCGATCGAGGCCGAGCACTTCCGCCAGGCGCGTGACGATCTTGTCTGACGGGTGCCGTTTGGCCGACTCGAGATGTCCTACGTACGGAGTCGAGGTTTTGATCCGCTTGGCGACTTCCTCCTGCGTGAGGTCGAGTTGCCTTCTTCGCTCGCGGATGACCTGTCCGAAATTTCTGTCCTTGCGTGCCATCTATGCTCCCCCTATTGCGAAAGTGTGCCTGCGGGTATGTTCACGCAGCATCGTCCTACCGATTTGGTAGTATTCGACACTTACAGTTAGTATCAGCAACGCGACATAAAGGCAACCGCATTGGAAAGAAAAATTGCTAGTTTCCATACGGATTGCGGCCGTGATTCAGGTAAATCGAGAATTCGGCGGCCTCGTCGAGCTGACGCGGAGCGCTCCTGAAACTCGCCACGCCGCCACTTTTCAGACCGTCGATCGCAACCTCATCCTTGGCGAGCGAGCGGCCGCCGCGATCGAAGTAGCGCACCTCGACGTCCATTGTACCCGTATCCTTGCCGGTGTTCCGCAGTTCGCCCTCGACGAACACCTGCGTGCCGCTTCGCACCATTCGGCTGTGCGCGACCTTCACCGGTTCCACTCCGAGCAGCGCGTAGAATACGTAACCGACGAACGCGAGCGCGCCGATCGTCACAAGCATCGCTCCCCTGCGCATTCGCGGCCGAGTCGTCCTCAGTATGATCGCGGCAACCCGAGCACGTGCTCCGCGATCGAGTTCAGCACCATCTCTTGCGACACCGGCGCGATCTTGATGAGCCGGCATTCGCGGAAATAGCGCTCGACGTCATAGTCGCGGATGTATCCGTAGCCGCCCAAAGTCTGCACCGCGCGATCGCATGCCTCGAAGCCAGCATCCGCGGCGCGCAGTTTGGCGGTATTGGCCTCGGGTCCGCACGGTTTCCGATTGTCGAACAGCCAGGCCGCCTTCAACATCATGAGGTCGGCGGCTTCGAGCTTTGAATACGAATCGGCCAGCGGATGCGCGATCGCCTGGTTCTGCCCGATCGGACGTCCGAATACGATCCGCTCCTTCGCGTACTTGACCGCCTTGGCGATCGCGGCCCGGCCGATTCCGATCGCTTCCGCGGCGACCAGAATTCGTTCCGGGTTCAATCCATCGAGCAGGCAATGGAAGCCGCGTCCTTCGCCCCCGATCAGATCCGACGCCGACGCTTTCAGATTGTCGATGAACACCATGTTGGTGTCGACCGCCGCGCGCCCGAGCTTTTCGAGTTCTCGAACTTCCACCGCCGACGGGTCCAGGTCGGCGAAGAACAGGCTCATCCCGTCGGTCTTTTTCTTGACCTGCTCGAACGGCGTGGTGCGCGTCAACAAAAGCATCTTGCTGGCTTCGCGCGCCTTGGTGGTGAAGACCTTGCGCCCATTGATCACGTAATCGTCGCCCTCGCGGCGCGCCGCAGTCTTGATATGCGTGATGTCATTGCCCGCGTCAGGCTCGGTCACCGCAAACGCGACGTGCATCTCGCCGCTGATCACCTTCGGCAGGTAGCGATGCTTCTGCTCCTCGCTGCCATGAAACACCAGCGGGCTGACGCCGAAGATCGACAGATGGATCGCGCTTGCCGCCGCCATCGCGCCTCCTGACGCCGCCACTTCGCGCATGACCAGAGCCGCCTCCGTGATTCCGAGGCCGCTCCCGCCGTACTGCTCCGGGATCGCGACGCCGAGATATCCGGCCTTGGCCACCGCGTCGAAAAACTCGTGCGGAAACTCCGCGCGCTTGTCGTGATCGCGCCAATATTCGTCGGGGAAATTTGCGCATAGCGCCCGCACCTGGCGGACGATCTCGTCCTGAGCCTGGGTCAATTCAAAATCCATGATGCCATCCGTTGGAAGTTGCAGCGTTGTTGATGCTGGAGGTTGTCGTTGTAGCCTCTTCGCACAGTCAGGTCGAGTCGCCATCCAATCGGCGCAGGTGATTAACGAAACGGCAGATGCATCTCATTTAGGCGTCACCGGTGATCGTCCACTCGATCTGGTGCTCGGCGTTACTTATAAGATTTTCGCCGCCGCACAATTATTACGCCGGTATGAATCTTGAAACCAAGCGAGCGGTTCCTATACCGCAGCCCGCTACGTGTGGGCTTTGGCATCCGCGGTTAAAAACCGCGCATCTGGAGGGAGGGAAGAGTGAACAGACGGAGAACGGCCCCGGCTGTGAGGTGGCTTAGCCTGATCGCCGGTGTCGCACTGCTTTCGTTGCTGTGTAACGCCAGCGCGTGGGCAGAAACCACGAAAAAGCACAAACGCACCTACGTCACCACCACAACCACATCAACTGTCGTCGCGAGCACTTCTGAGCAGCAGCGCCTCAACGCGCTCGCGGGTCAGATGAGCAATCTGCAAAAGCAGACCGATGACACAACCAGCGAGGTAAAAAAGATCGAGCAGGCGATCACCGTCGCGCCGCCTGCGACGGCCGATGCCAAGCCGCAGACGGTCGGCGAGCACGTGGGATTGCTGGAGAAAAACTTCGGCGATCTTAAAACCGATTTGGCGACCAATCTCGGTGTTCACATCCATGGATTGGTCGACGCGGGCTACGAGCATAACTTCAATCAGCCCAATGGCAACACCAACGTGATTCGCGTCTTCGACCAGGACGGCTTCCAGCTCACGCAGGGAAATATCCACATTGATCGGACCGTTGATGGAGGAGTTGGCTTCGTAACCGATCTGAACTTCGGCCAAGTCGCCAACGCGCTCTCGGCCGCTACTCACTATTCCAATCCGTCCCCAGTGGGTGGCCAATGGTTCGACGCGACGCAGTATTATCTGACCTACACGGCGCCGATCGGATCGGGTATCTCGCTTCAGGCAGGCCGCTTCGTGACACTGCTTGGCGCGGAAACGATCAACACCTACAACAATCTGAATTTCAACGAGTCGAAAAGCATCATCTTCGGTTTCGGGATTCCATTCACGCACACCGGGGTCCGCGGCAGCTATACGTTTAACGACTACGTGGCGTTCACCGGCGGTTTGAACAACGGATGGGACGATCCGGCCGCATTCAACAACGGAGGTCCCAATTACGAGGGCGAGTTGGCGCTCAATAACAAGGAAAAGACGATTAGCCTCCTGCTAAACGGGATCTGGGGACCCAACCTGCTAGGCCACTCGAACTCCAATCTGGCCGCCATCGATCCGGTCGCGACCTGGAAGCCGTGGTTCGCTCCTAAGATGACGCTGCAGAGCGAGTACATCTATGGGACCGAAAGCGGTCCAGCCGCCCGTGGTCACAGCGCGACCTGGCAGGGATTGGCAGGCTACTTCGTGTACGACTGGACCGATCAGGTCGAGACCGCAACGCGCGGCGAATTCTTCGACGATCACGATGGAGCGCGCACTGGCGCTGAACAGACGCTCTGGGAAATCACCCAGACGCTATCCTACAAGGTGCCGCAAGTGACGGGATTGCTGGCGCGATTGGAATATCGTCATGACAACTCGAACGATCATGTGTTCACGAACAACAACTTCGTTGACCCGGCCACGGGCAAGCAGCAAATGTGGCGTGGACAGGACACCTTGTCGGCCAACGTGATCTACTCCTTCTAAGCAATCAGGGGAGAGAGTTTAACTCGCACAGCGATGCGCTAGCCGGCGGGCCCGAAATGGGCCCGCCTTTTTTCATTCGACGCCTGCTAGCCAGTGGATTGCCAGTCACTTGCGTGCGTCACGCTGCACGACGGCTGATTGGGTAGTTTCCAACGCCTGCTCTAAACGGCTGCCCTAGCATGCGATCCAGCCGCAGTTCCCGAGGATCGCGAAAAGTATCGATCCCGATGACCATCTGTTCGTGGCCCGCCGCCGGTTGCGGACAGTACGTGCCGAGAATTCGATCCCAGCACGACAGATTGAAACCGAAATTGCTGTTGGTCTCGCGCACCGCGATAGAATGATGGACTCGATGCATGTCGGGGGTGACGAGCACGTTGCGGAGCGCAGCGTCGATTCGATCCGGTATACGCAGATTGGAGTGATTGAACATCGAAGTGCCGTTCAGCGCGATTTCGAAGATCAGCACCGCGACCGCCGGCGGACCGAGTACCGCGACCAGGCCGAGCTTGAATCCGAGCGACAACAGGATCTCAACCGGATGGAATCGCACGCCGGTAGTCACATCGAAGTCGAGGTCTGCGTGATGCATCCGATGCACGCGCCAGAGCAGCGGAACCGCGTGGAACATCACGTGCTGCAAATATATCGCGAGATCCAGGAGGACGAACGCGGCCGGAATCGCAATGTACGGCGGCAGTCCGAGGTTGTTGAACAAGCCCCAGTGGCGAGCTTCGGCCTCGGCTGCGAGACCGACTGCGCCTGCCGGAACGACGACGCGCATCAGAATCGTATTGAGGGTCGCTACGCCGATGTTGCTCGGCCAGCGCGGCTGGCGGCGATATGCGCGCTCACGGCGCGGCGCCAGCGTTTCTCACACAGCCAGCGCCAGGAAGACCGCGACGAAAGTGCCGAAACGGATTAACGGTTCATGCTCCATCAATCGAGTCGCCCTTGATCACCACCGCCGCTATGCCGCCTGCGCCGGTATTTGCCGATGGTAGTCGCGGATCTCTTTGATCTTGCCATCGACAATCTCCATCACCTCGGCGCCGACGCCTTGAACGACCTTACCCGAGCGCTGAGCGGTGCCATGGAAATACGACTCGGCCATCGCGTGACCACTGTTGCCGGTGAAACTGCGCAGGTCGCAGCGGCAGTCAGGCATCAGCGCGAAAGCCGTTTCATAGTTGCGCCGAACCGCATCGCGTCCCTCGAAGCATTTGCCTTCCGGATCCTCGATGCGCGGATTTTCGTGGAAGCAGGCCATCAAGCCTTCGATATCATGGCGATTGAAGGCGTCGAAGTAACGCTGGATGAGTTGCTCTTCAGAAGTCATTGCTGAACCTCCTGCGGCAGAGTTCTACGCAAGATTTAGCACTGGAGCGCGCAGAGTCAAAGTGATGCCGCGTTCGCCGACCCGCGGCCGGAAAGATGGAGACATTGGCAGAACGGCCTCGCGGAGATGCCAGTCGCGTGATAAGCATTTCGCACCCGACGCATGACTCCGCTCCCCGCACTTCTGATCCTGGTCCTGCTGCTCTTCGGCCCGATCGCAATCAAATGGATCGAACACAACCTCGAGCTTTACGTACTGCTGCTCGGCATCCTTGCGACGATGCTCGGGACCGGTTTCAACGTTCATCTCGTGCACGAGGCGCTCAGCGAACCGATCGCCATCAGTCTCGCAGTGATCGTCGCGGGCCTTGTGTTCTCGTGGACGCGCCAGTCGCTGGATAGCTCATTCAGCCGATTGCGAGGGCGCGCGCCGCGAGCCGTGCTGACCGCGATTGCGGTATTCGTGATTGCCACTATCGCGAGCGTGATCACAGCAATCATCGCCGCACTGCTGCTGGTTGAAGTCGTCGGCTTGCTCCGATTCGAACCCGAAAAACGCGTCCGCGTCATCGTCGCGGGATGCTTTGCGGTCGGCTTGGGCGCTTCGTTGACGCCGCTTGGCNNCTTGGCGAGCCGCTCTCGACACTCGCCGCGCGTGCATTGAATCTCAGCTTCCTGGGACTGTTTGATTTGCTCGCGCCGTGGGTCTTCCCGGGTCTGATCGCGACTTCGATCGTTGCAGGCCTGTTCGCCCGCGGCGATTACCATCAAAGCAACGGAGCCGTTCATCTCGAGCACTCCTATCGTGAGACGTTCATTCAGGCCGCCAAAGTATTCGCTTTCATCGCGGGCTTGGTGCTGGTCAGCAGCGCCTATGGGCCGCTGGCTAACGAGTACGTCGCGCGCATGAGTAACGACGCCCTCTACTGGGCCAACACCGTGTCCGCTGCCCTGGATAACGCGACCTTGGTCGCCCTCGAAGTCCATTCGATGACCCTCGAACGCGCGCGCGAGGCCATCCTGGCCTTGCTGCTTTCAGGCGGGATGCTGATTCCCGGCAATATCCCGAACATCGTCTGCGCCGGCGCGCTTAGAATCGGCAGTGGCGCGTGGGCGAAGATTGGCGTGCCGATGGGCCTCATCCTGCTGGGCATCTATTTTGCTGTTATCAAAACGCTCGGCTGATAAGCGGGGCGTTGAGAAAAAAACAAAGTTAAGGGGCCTGTAATTCGCCGCGTGAGGAGCAATCGCGGCCGCGGATGCTGTTCATTGATGCGTCAAATGCTTATTTTATGAGCGTTGCGTTCGGGCGAGTTTCGTGACAAAAGGCGGTGTGTCGGCTGTGGCGTTTCCGTCGGTATCGGGGAATTTTTCGGCCGAAACAAATCTTGATACCACCTTAATTGCCAGCCGGTGCGGATGTCGCAGGTCGAGTTTCGATAAATCCACAAGCATGGGATTGCCGCCCCATTAAGCGGCCAGGAGGGTTAGCGGTTCGATGACGCCTAAACAAGTTCTCCAGATGATCAAGGACAAGGGCGTGGTGATGGTCGATATTAAGTTCATCGACCTGCTTGGCACCTGGCAGCATTTCACCGCTCCAGTCTCCGAGTTCAAGGATGACGCGCCGTTTGAAGAAGGACTCGGCTTTGACGGATCTTCGATTCGCGGGTGGCAGGCAATCGATGCCAGCGACATGCTCGTGATTCCCGATCCGGATACGGCGGTGCTCGATCCGTTCACCAAGGATCCGACGCTGTCGCTCATCGCCAACATCTCGGATCCGATCACTCGCGCCGATTACTCGCGCGACCCGCGCAACATTTCGCGAAAGGCCGAGGCTTACCTGAAGTCAACCGGCATCGGCGATGCGAGCTTCTTCGGACCTGAGCCCGAGTTCTTCATCTTCGATGGCCTGCGCTACGACACCACGCAGAATTCGAGCTACTACCATATCGAGTCCAACGAAGGTAATTGGAACAGCGGGCGCGAAGGCGCAATCAAGAGCGGCGCCAATCTCGGTTACAAGGTCAAGAACAAGGAAGGCTACTTTCCGGTTCCGCCAGTCGATAGCCTCCAGGACATACGTACCGAGATGGTGCTCGAGATGGAGCGCGTCGGTATCCGGGTCGAGAAGCAGCATCACGAAGTCGCCACCGCCGGCCAGGCCGAAATCGACATGCGCTTCCAGACGCTGACCAAGATGGCGGACTGGCTCACCTGGTATAAATACATCGTCAAGAACGTCGCGGTGCGCCACGGGATGACGGCGACCTTCATGCCCAAGCCGATCTTTGGCGATAACGGCACCGGCATGCACACCCATCAGAGCATCTGGAAGGGCGATACGCCTCTGTTCGCGGGTAATGGCTACGCCGGGATGTCCGAAATGGCTATGCACTACATTGCGGGCATCCTGCATCACGCGCCCTCGCTGGCAGCCTTTACCAATCCGGGCACCAACTCCTATCGCCGGCTGGTGCCGGGCTTCGAGGCGCCGATCAACCTCGCCTACTCGTCGCGTAACCGCTCGGCCTCAGTGCGAATCCCGATGTACTCGCCGTCGCCCAAGGCCAAACGCATCGAGGTGCGCTTCCCAGATCCGACCGCCAATCCCTATCTCGCATTCTCCGCGATGCTGATGGCGGGACTCGACGGTATCCAGCGCCGGCTCGATCCGGGCCAGCCGCTCGACAAGGACATCTATGCACTCACTCCGGCCGAGCTGGCGGAAGTGCCTAGCATGCCGGCGTCGCTCGAAGAGTCACTCGGTAACCTTAAGCGGGACCATGAGTTCCTGCTTAAGGGCGACGTGTTCACCGAGGACCTGATCGAGGTCTGGATCGACTACAAGATGGCGAAGGAAGTAAGCGCGATTCGACTGCGTCCGCATCCGTACGAATTCGCTCTCTACTACGACGCTTAAGCTGCCTGCGTAAACCGCGGCTGTGCCACAAACGTGAAAGGCGCTCCGTCATTCGACGGGGCGCCTTTTTTTGATTCCCAGCCGCAGGCCTGATTACTTGGTCGCAGTAGCAGTTGGAGTTCTAGTCGGGGTCTTGGTCGCTGTCCTGGTTGCGGTTCTGGTCGCCGTCTTAGTTGCGGTCCTAGTCGCGGTCCTGGTCGGCGTCTTAGTTGCAGTCCGTGTCGCGGTGGCGGTCGGAGTCTTGGTCGCGGTCTTGGTTGGAGTCCTAGTTGCGGTCCTGGTTGGCGTCTTAGTCGGCGTCCTAGTCGCAGTCTTCGTTGGCGTCCTGGTCGCGGTCCTGGTCGGAGTTCCGCCAAGCTGCCGCAGCTTCAAGCTGTCGAGCGCGAAGTCAGTGCAGTCGCCCTCGCACGCCGTCACGCTCAGCACGATCGACGAAATGTTCGCGGCAGTTTGATCCGCGATCCCGAGGTATATTGCGTCGCCATTCGTGTTGCTATTTTCAGTAAAGGCGCCGAGCGAGGTCGCACCATTGAATGCCTCGATCCGCGCCGTAAATTGACTTGGGCCGTCGGCCTGAATCAGCGCTCCCGCCCCGTTAATCTTGCTGCCGAAAGCAAGCGTCAACGGCCCGTTTCCCGAGTTGCCGAAATCCGAAGTCCAAATCAAAAAGTCGCCAGCCACGAATCCTGTCGCTCCACCCCAACTGCACGGTGACGCTGGGCACACGACCGACACGAGACTTCCCGGCCCAGCCAGCGTACCCGCGACGCTCAATCCGCGCGAGGATGTGGCGTGGAAGGTTGCGATAAGTACAGTAGCGTCAACTCCCAACTGCGACCAGACTGCGCTGTCATTGGCACCTTGGGCGGCCACGCTCGTGACGAGCGCCATCGTATCCGCCCACGCGCTGCTTGTCGCCAGCAAGATCGTGACGATCAATGCGACCAGCCGGCAGCTCGATGAGGTCTTATGCATTGTGGTTCCTAAAAGCAGACCGGCCCGGCATCCACCTCGAAGGTTTCATTGTTGGAGAAATCGCCATCAGTGCCGAGCGATGGACTCTGACGATAGAACCACGAGAAGTACGCCAACTCCTGGAGCGCGTAAGTGAAGCCGTTAGGCATCAACACTCCGGGCAAGTTGCTACCACTTAGCGGGTCGCCAACTTCAAGGTTGTTTTGGCAACCGGTCTGCTGTCCGATATGTCCCCAATTAGGGACACCATTACTGCCAAGCGGATCGTCCATCCATTCGCCGACCTCGTGCGCCATCGTCGTGGTATCGGATGTACCGCTGAATAAGCCGGACGTTTCGTAGTCGGCAATGCCGTAAGTTTGCGTGGGAAAACCTATCGCGTTGTGGAAACCGAGAATGCAACAGGCGCCAAAGATATCGGTTCCCGGAGCACCCTGAACAACATTGTAGACGACGAAGATCGGAAAGGTGGTTGGCTTTACCCCTTGCGCTGCCAGCCCTGGAATCGCCGTTCCTTGCAGAAAATTGTCCAAGGTCTGATTGTCCACGACGCCTTCGTTGCCGCACGAGGGAAGGGTGCTGCTCGGCGGGTAAGTCTTACCTTCCGATACCGGGACATTGAACGTAACCGCAGTCGCGGTAGTAACTGGGCTAAGCACGTTGTGGTATCGGTTCCCGGTGACGGAGACATCGGTCCAAAAGGTGCCTCGCTGAAACTCGTCGATATACTGACCGGTGCCGACGTCGACGCCATCCATCACGAAGTCGTGATTTTTGAAGATTGGTGAATTCTGGGTCAGCGAAAGCGGCGTGCCGGCCGGTGAGCAAGTCGGATCGGCCTTGGTCGGATCGAACACACCACCATCGGGCATCTTGATGATCAGCGGAACTATTACGGTGGGAATGCCGATGGTCCTTGCCCCGTGAAAAAATGGACTCCTGCCAACTATCAGGCCCTGGTATGCGTGACCGTCGATTGGTGAGGTGAGCGCGTAACTGAACATCGGAATCGTCGTAGATGCCGCGACGGAACCGCGAATCGCCGGCATATTGGCGGTCCTGAGTGGAAACACCTTGTAATAGCCGATCGGGCGCTTAATCTGCGGCGTGTCCTCGGCGAGCACCGCTGATGCGGTGGAGATGGCGGCCACCGCTATCAGGAGGAGCGTCATTCCGATGCGCTTCATTGAGTACTCCCTGTCGTTCACGGGACGGATCAATTACCCGCAAACCAGCGAGATACACCTACCTCAGATGTGCGCTTCGGGCAAGTATTATTTTCTTAGCAGCAGTTTAGGCGATTCTGAACTTCATCATGAATCAGTCCTTGCTTTAAGATGCTTATCTATCGTTTAGAGCTGATGTGATTGCTTCCAGCCTCGCGCCACCTCCGCCATCGTCTTGAACTCGATTCCGCGATGGCTCCCAATATGCCGCACCAGCTTCTCGAGCATCAGCAGTCGATGCCCGCGACCAATCACCTGCGGATGCATCGTAAGCGTGTACACGCCCTCACCGAGGCGGTCATACAAATAGTCAAAATCTCCCGCCCATATTTCGTACACCGCCGACGGCGCCGACAGTCCCTGCTGGATTCCGTTGCGGCTCGACACGAATTCGAACGCGGGAAAATCATCGAGACCCCAGGTAAACGGAATCTCCACCACGTCGATGTTCTTGCCGAAAACATACGGACCGTCATTCGGATGTCGATCGCCCGCGCGGAGATAATACGGCGAGAAGTCATCGCCCATCAGACTCGAGTCGTAGAGAAATCCGCGATCGTGCAGCAGGTCCACCATGTTGTAGCTGAGCCCCGCGCCTGGCGATCGATGCCCGATCGGACGCTGCCCCGTCATCCGCGTAAGCACTTCGTTGCCGCGATCGAGAATCTCCGCCTCATCTTCGGGATCTTTCGGATTCGTATGCAGATAGCCGTGATTCCCGATCTCGTGCCCGTCGGCGACCAGTTGCTCGACGATCTGCGGATACGTCTCGGCGCTATGACCCGGGATGAACCAGGTTGATTTGATGTTCCACTCGCGCAGCATCGCGATCAGCCGCTCGGCGCCGACCCGGCCGAACTCGCCGCGCGAAATCGCGCTTAGCGAAGTCGCGTGAAATCCGCCGAGCCAGAGCGAGATCGCGTCGAAGTCAAAAGTCAGGCAGACCGAAATCTTCTTTTCCATCGCCGTCGCCTCAGGATTGTTTGTCGCGCGTAAGTGTTTCGAGCTTTTCGAGCCGCGTCTGCAGCTTCTTGTTCTCGTCGCGCAGCTTGTCGACATCCTCGCGCAACCGCTGTCCCTCTTCGACGCGCGTACGGCCTTCATTGATCGATGCGATCGCGTCGCTGGCGTGCCGCTGAATTCTGCCGTCCAGATCGCGATTGACCAGGCGCTGCAACGCGGGCAGCGCCCGCACATCGCCAATCTCAGCCAACGCCCCCGAAATACGCATCCGCACCATGAACTCGCGGTCGTCGCAGAGCGGTGTCAGCCAATCGAGAATCTCGACGCGGCGATTTTCTTTGAGCGCCGCAAAACGCGCCAACGCACCGACCGCCGCGACCCGTGCGCGTGGCGGCCGCCCGTACTTGGCCCAGTCGTGCGCGACTTCGATCGTGCGTTCGTCGCGCGATTCCGCGAGTCCCGCGATTGCGTGCGCACGAATCACCTCGAGGTACGAGTCGCGCTTCAGCGCATCGCTCAGATGCTCGAATGCGCGCGCATCGCGAGTCTTGCCGAGTGCGAGCGCGGCTTCCGCTTCGACGAAATAACTTTCGTCGCCCGTTGCCACAACCTCCGCCAGCGCCGCCGCGGCTCGGCTATCGTCGCGAAAATTTCCCAGCGCCCGCACTACCGCGCGCCGCGCCTTGGGATGCGCCAGCTTGAGCGCCGCGAGCAGCGCGTCGAGCGCGCCTGCAGTGCGAATTGTGCCGAGCGCGTTCGCTGCGTCGGCTTGCACGCCCCAGAATTTATCGTCGAGCAACGCCGCGCGTAGCGCAGCGCTCGCCTCCGGACTTCCTTCATTGCCCAGCTCGCGCGCGGCTGCAGCTCGGCCGATCGCCTCGGGGGCGTGGCGCAACTCCGTTTCGAGCGCCTCGCGTCCCCGCTTATGCTTGATCGTTTTCAGCACGTCATGCTCGGGATCGAACCGCACCGCCTTGGGCAGTTTCTCGCACATGAAATTGAACACCTGCTCGCGCTCCTTGATCTCCACGCGATGCCGAACCTCGCGCCCGTCCGCGTCCATCAGCGCGATCGTCACCGGGAACTTGAACACCGGCGTCATGTCACTGGTCTTCTGCGTCTGCTTGACTGTGATGCTGAGCAGCTTTTTCTTGTCGTCGAACGAACTCGAGACCTCGATCTCAGGATGCCCTTCCTTGTACACCCATTGGTCGAAAAACCAGTCGAGATTTCGCCCGGTCGTATCCTCGAACGCGCGCTGCAAGTCCTGCGTTATCACGTTGGCGCCGCGATGCCGCGTGCAATAGAGATTCAGCGAACCGTAAAACAATTCGTCGCCGGCTACGCGCCGCAGCATGTGCAGCACCAGGCTGCCCTTCTCGTACAGATGGCGATCGAAAAGCTCGATCGGCGTGCGATAACGATTGCACACGATCGGCCGGCGGTAGCGATGCGCATCCTCGTCGAGGTAGCCTTCGCGATCCTGCCGGACATTCCACGCAAACTCGTCCGCGCCCAGATTCTCCTCGCACCAAAGCGCCTCGAAGTAAGTTGCGAAGCCCTCGTTCAGCCACGCGTGCGCCCAGTCGCGGCAGGTGAGCAGGTCGCCCCACCACTGATGCGCCAATTCGTGCGCCACCAGCGGATCGCTCTTGAAATCGAGATGCGCCCGCGCGTCGTGCATCGTGTCGGCCGTCTGCGTCGTCGCCGACGTGTTTTCCATCCCGCCGAAAATGAAATCGCTGACTGCGACCTGTGCGTACTTGGCGTAGGGGTAGGGCACTCCGATTTTGCGCTCGAAAAATTGAATCATCCGCGGCGTATTGCCGAAGGCGCGGCGCGCGTCGTCCTCGCGTCCGGGCGCGACGTAGTAGGTGACCGGCGTGTCGCCGGCCCGCTCCTCGATCATCGCGAATTCGCCCGCCGCCAGCGTGATCAAATATGCCGAGTGCGGCACGTCGTGACGCCAGTGAAAGATGCGCGTTTTCGCCGTGCGATTCGCGGTGGATTCGATTAGCGCGCCGTTCGAAATCGCGGTGAACTTTTCCGGAACGGTCGCGATCACCTCGCTTGTGGTGCGGTTGTTCGGATAGTCGTAGCAGGGAAACCAGTAGCGCGAGTCCTCGTCTTCGCCCTGCGTCCACGCCTGCACGGGTTTGTCGGGATACGCGTCGTCAGGGCCGACGAAGTAAAGTCCGCGGCGCGGGCGTGCCGAATAATCGATCGCGACTTCGATCTCGTCGCCAGCCGCGAGCGCTCGCGGCAATGCGATCTGCAGCTTGCCATCGTTCTGTTCGAACGAAACCGGCTCGCCCGTGACCCGCACCGCCGCGATCTTCATCTCGAGCGCGTCGAATTCGAGCTTATCGACCCCGCCCGCGATCGCGGACAAGCGATGCGTCGCGGTGCCCGAGATTCGGCGGTCGTCGAAATCGAGCGCGACTTCGAGCTTGATATGCCTGATATTGGCGGCGCGGTCGCGCGCCCATTTCGGTTCGACGTGCTCGGGCTGAAACGCACGGCGCCCGCGCGCGAATGCGATCGTGAACGCCTCGCGGTCGCCAAGTTCCGTCGCTAGCTGATCGAATAAACGCGGCTTTTGCATGGCCGCGATCCTACGAACCGCGCCCCCCGCAAGCAAACGCTCAGAGCTTCATCGCGACCCCGTCGGGCGAGGGCCTGAGTCGAAATCCTTTTCTATCGACCGACGTCCAGGATCACCGCTTCATTCGCGCCCAGCTTCAGCGGCGCGCCTGCGGATTCACCGGCCCGCTCGATTGTGGTGCTGAGCAATATTTTTCCGGCTGGCGTATCGATCTTGCGCGGCGTCGCGGCGAAATTCAGCGCGACAATCAGATGTTGCGACTCCGTCGCGTGCAGATGCTGCGACTCCGTTTCGCGATGGAACACCAGGCAATCCCCTGGCCCGCCGTCGAAACTGCGATAGCTTCCTTCCGTCAGCGCCGTCGACTCTTTGCGCAAGCGGATCAGTCGCCGATAAAGCGATAGCATCGAGTGCGGATCATTCATCTGTTTGGCGACGTTGATCGATTTGAAATCTCCGCATGGCAACCAGGTTTCCGCTGCCCCGGAAAATCCGCCGTTGCGCGAGTCCGACCATTGCATTGGCGTGCGGCATCCGTCGCGCCCGACCGGATCGCGCTTGCGATCGCCAGGCACCTTGACCTCGCGCATCCCGATTTCTTCGCCGTAGTAAACAAACGGCGTGCCGCGCAGCGCCATGATCATCACCGCCGCCACGCGCGCCCGCGCTTCGCCATCGCCGTCCCGCGAGTAGCGCGAGATATGCCGCATGAAGTCGTGATTCGACAGCGTCCAGGTCGGCCATGCGTTCGCCCCGAAGGATTTTTCCGTCTGCTCGATCGCGGCGCGAAAGCGGCCCGCGTCGTAGCGCGCCAACAGAAATCGAAAATTGAATCCGAGATGCAGCTCGTCGGGGCGCAGATAGTCCGCCAGATGCTCCTGGCTGCGCGGCCACGTCTCACCCAGCAACACTCGTTCGTCGCGCGCGCGACTATCGTAACTGTCGCTGACTCTGCGAAAGCCCCTGATGATGTCGTGAACTTCCGGCCGGTCGGTGCTGTATAGCGGATCCTGCGAACCCTGCGCGTACCAGGGGATGTCGGGATCCGACGCCGTGCGGATTGGATTGTCGCGCAACTGCGCGTCCTTGATCAGTCCCGCCACCACGTCGATGCGAAAACCGTCGGCGCCGCGACCCAGCCAGAAGCGCAGCACGTCGTGCATCGCCTCGACGACTTCGGGATTGCGATAATTCAGATCTGGTTGCTCTGCGAGAAAGATGTGCAGGTACCACGCCTCGGTCCGCTCATCGAATTTCCACGCGGGACCGCCAAACGTGCTCAGCCAATTGTTCGGCAATTTGTCGCGAGTGCCCGGCACCCAGATGTACCAGTCGCGCTTGGGATTGGTCTTCGACGATCGCGATTCGATGAACCAGGGGTGCTGATCCGAAGTGTGATTCGGCACCAGATCGACGAGCACGCGGATGCCGCGGCGATGCGCCTCGCTGACCAGCCGATCGAACGCCGCGAGATCGCCGTAATCCGGATGCACTCCACAGTAATCGCTGACGTCGTAGCCCCAGTCCTTGAGCGGCGACGGATTGATCGGATTCAGCCAGATCGCGTCGATTCCGAGCGAGTCCGGCCCGCCGTTCAGATAGTCGAGATGCGCCGTGATTCCGTCCAGGTCGCCGATTCCATCGCCGTTCGAATCCGCCCACGACCGCGGATAAATCTGATAGAAAACCGCGGATTGCCACCACTTCAACGCCATCGCGTCTGCTCAGTCATCCTCCGTGGTTGCCGCTTGAGTCGAAGAATCCGGCTCCTCGATCGCTCGCGCTTTTCGCATCATTCGAAAATTCACACGCCGTGCGAGCCCATCATCTCGGCAAAATTCGTCGCGTAGAATCGCTCCTTCGCCGCGTCGCTCAAGTTCGGTGTCGATTGCGCGAATCGCTTCAGCGGATTGCGCCCGCCTTCGATATGCGGATAGTCCGACGAGAACATGCATAGCTGTTCGCCCGTCTGCTCGACGATCCATCCCACCGGCTCATGCGGGTAGGGCGTGAACCTGAGATTGCGCCGCACGTAATCCGACGCCTTCATCGGCATCCGCAACTGCGGTTCCGTCGCCGCGAAAGTCTGCTGCGCGACATCGAGCCGTTTCAGCCACGGCACGATCCACAGCGCGCCCTGCTCGATACATCCGCCACGCAGGCGCGGGAACTGCTCGAAAATTCCGTCGAGCACCATGGTCGACAGAAAAATTTCCGGCATCATGTGGATCGCCATGAAATCCTTCGAGCGAATGTTCTCGCCGCCGCCGAGGAAGTCGGTCACTGGCCGATCGTTGTTGTGAAACGCGCGCGGTATCGGACGCCCGCCGCCCCCGACGTGCAGCATGAACGGAATGTCGGCGTCCTGCAGCCGCGCCCACACGCCGTTGAAGTC
>PNBD01000147.1 GCA_003135855.1 Deltaproteobacteria bacterium | reverse complement strand
GCCGACGATCATGCGGTTGCCCTGCTCGTAGAGTTCGTCGCCCGCGCCGCCGTGATTGACGAAAATGCGTCCGGCTCCGCTCGCGATTGGAGCGGCGATTCGAGCGAGGCGATTTGAGTAAGGGCCGAAGATGATGCCGATGCGAGAATCGGAGCAGAGTGCGCGATAGATGTCGGCGCATCGTGCAGAGTTGCTGGCGTCGTCGTGGCATTCGAGTGCGAAGTCGCATCGCTCACCATCGATGCGAATCGCGCTGGCGGCGTTGGCGTCGGCGACGAAGAGTCGGAGCGCCAGCTCGGCCTGACGCGCCATCGCGGCGTACTCGCCGGTCAGCGAGAGTGAGAGGCCGATGGTGATTTTCAAGGAGCGATTTCGGCGAGGCCGGATTTGATCACTGCCTGACCTTCGGGATTGAAAGTTTCGTACGCGAAAATCCGGCGTCCTTCATTTTCGCCGCCGGCCCAAACTTTGGTCGTGATGGTTTGGCCGGGAAGAACGGGGCGCGAGAAACGCACGCGCAGCCGTTTGAGACGCAGCGGATCGCCGGCGCAACTGTGGTCGATGACGACTTTGGAGGTGAACGCCATCGTGCAGAGGCCGTGCACGATAATCCCGGGCAAGCCCGCCATCTTCGCGACGGTTTCATCAACGTGAATCGGATTGCGATCGCCAGAAGCGTCGCGGTAGCGAAAAGTCTGATCGAGATCGATGGTCTGCGCGACGGTGTAGAGCGGCTCTCCGCGATCAGGTTCGAGGACGCGGGGTTCGGCAGGTGCGATGTCGCGATTTCTACGGCCGCGAATAAATACGCTGAAGAGCGTTTTCAGCACGGGCTGGCCGTCTTGATTGCGCGCGTTCGCTTCGACAGTCATGGTCTCGCCAGTGACTTTGGTTTCGATCGAAATGATTTTCGACGCGGCCGTGATTACATCGCCAGGACGAATTGGATTCAAAAATTCCATATCCTGCTCGCCATGCACGAGGCGGAGCAAGTCGGCATGGACGTCGGGATCCATCGCGGCGCCCATCACGGAATTCCAAATCACGGTGACGGCGAACATCGGAGGGGCGACGATTCCGCCGCGACGGCTCGCGTCGAAGAACGCGGGATTGTTGTCGTTGTAGGCGCGCGCGTATTTCTGGAGGGCGTCGAGCGTAACTTCGGTGGTGATCGGCGGATATTCGCGGCCAACGCATTCTCTGTTCAGCGGCATCGATGGGCTCCGGATTCGGCGCGGACGTCTGCGGTTCAGTCAGGCGAGTTCGCGTCCGCCGATGAATACTGCTTTCAACTCTAGCGTTCGACTGAGCACGATCAAATCTGCGCGGGCGTCGATCTGCAGGCGGCCACGATCGGTGGCGCCGAGCAGAATCGCGGGATTGGTCGAGGCCATCACGGCCGCGTCGCCAACGCTGACGCCAACCTGATCGACCATCAGGCGAACGCCGTCGAGCATCGAGATGATGCTGCCGGCGAGCGTGCCGTCGGCGAGGCGAGCCGCGCCGTCGCGGACAATTGCGCGGCCGCGGCCGACATTCTCGCCGGGATTTGCGGCGGTTCCCGCCNNCCCGCCAATACGACTTTGTCGGTGACGAGCAGCAGCCCGCTTTTTCCGCGCGCGCGCCATGCGAGCCGCAGCATCTCAGGGTGGACATGCACACCGTCGGGAATCACGGCGGCGAATGCGGGCGAGGGCGCGAGGGCACTGGCAATCACGCCGGGATCGCGATGATTCAGCGGGCGCATCGCGTTGTACAGATGCGTGAACATCCGCGCGCCGGCCGCGATGCCGGCGTTGGATTGCTCGAGCGTCGCGTTGGTGTGGCCGTGCGAAACGACTACGCCGCGCGCGGTCAGGGCAGTGATCGCATCGAGCGCACCGGGCAATTCGGGAGCGAGCGTGATCAGCTTGAGGGAGCGCATCGCGAGGACGCGCTCGAACGGGTCGCCGCGTGGCTCGAGATTTAGCTTGGGATGCGCGCCGAGACGAACGGGCGAGATGAAGGGTCCTTCGAGATGCATACCGAGGATCGCCGCGGAGTGCGCATCGTGCGTGCGCGAGGGCTCGATTGCTTGAGCGATCGCGTCGTGGACGCGCGCGATGTGATCGATTGGCGACGTGACGGCGGTCGGCAACCAACTGGTGGCGCCTTCGCGAGCGAGATGTTGTCCGAGCGTGACGAGCGACTCGGGCGAGGCGTTCATCACGTCGATGCCGTGCGAGCCGTTGACCTGCAGATCGATGAAGCCGGGCAGAATGTAGTCGTCGCCCGCGGTCGAAGACGGGTCGATGGCGGCGATTCGATCGGTGAACGAGAGGTTGCCGCGTACCAGCGAACCGTCGGGCAGCGCGATCGTCCCGCCGAGGGTGGTCATCGCAGGCACCGTCGCGCGACCTATCAGTTGGCGCGGAAGCGCTCCGCCAGCAGGCGCGAGAAGCGCGGCAGGTAAACCATGTCGAAGGTTTCTTCCTTGCCGGGGAACATCGCGACGGCGGCGCCCTTGAGCGCGTTGATATGTTCCCAGGCCTGATCGAGCGTCAAGTCGTGGTCCTGCGCGATCGTCGCGAAAGTCAGCTCGACCAAAAATCGGAGCCGGCGAATCAGCTTGTTCTCATGCTCGATTTTCGATGCGCGGTTGTCATCGGTCATGACTGCGTTCTCCATCTGAATCGTTTGCGGTGAAATTATACCATCGACAGCGCGCGCGGGAACGTGCACGCGCGGCAGCCTTGTCTCGCGGTAAACATGATGGCAACCTTTACGCGCCGTGAACCAGGTGCGTCTGAAAAGCAGCTTCATCTATCTCGCGAATGCGGTAACCGATCTACGCGGAAACTGGGCCGCGCTGGCGGTGGTGCTGGCGCCGCTTATGTTAGCTGCTGCGCTGTGTCTTTTGCCCGACGCCTTGAATCTACAGTCTCGACTTGCGAATACGTTCCAGCCGGGGACGCAAAATATCAGCTACTCGCATCGGGCGAGCTACGCGCCGATCGCCGCGACGCCTGAGCCGACGCCGCCGGCCGAGAAGCCATCGACGCCGCCGCTGCAGGAGCCGCAACCATACTCGCCGTGGATCACGACGACGCTGCATCTGTTGTTTGGATTGCTCACGTTGCTGGCGACGCTGCTGACGCTATGCACGTTGTATCGCCTGCAATCGGGGCTGCGAGCGCCGGGAGTGCTCGCCGAAGCGATCGAGATTTACAAGCGATCGATTTGGCTGGCGCCGGGATTTATCTGGGTGACGTTCCTGCAATTGCTCGCGCCGGTCGCGGCGATACTGCTGTTCCAGGCCGCGGCCAGGTACGTGCCCGAATCGATGAACATCGCGTTGTATGTCGGGCTGGTCGCAATGATGATCGTCGGCGGATTGGTTTATGTGTGGCTGTACTTTGCGCAGTACGCGCTGATTTTCGAGGGCAGGCACAGCTTTCATGCGCTGCTGCATAGCCGCGACCTGATGCGCAAGCGATTTTTCAAAGCGGCGATCAGGATCGTGGTGTTCCTCGCGGTGTGGTCGGGATACAACTCGTGGGCCGCGGCAGCGTTCGTGCTGGTCAGCCTGCTATTCGGGCCAGTCGGGGTCGTAACGGACTCGCTCGGCGCGACGATTTTCATCGTGGACCTAGCCGCGATTGGAGTGAGTTTTGCGACGGCCGCATTTTTCGTCGCCGCGGGACTCAGGCTGTATCAGGATCTGGCCGGCTTGCAGGCGGCTGAGCGCTACGATGCCGCGGCGCGGGCAGGATTGCAGCCGACTGCGCCGCTGCCGAATGTAGTCGCTTAGCGAATTTTATTTCATCGTTCAACGCGCGCCGCATTGTTCGCCGTTCAGGAAGAGGCGGCGAGGCGGGAGAGCGCGCGGATCAAAACGTGAATCGCGGGCAGGCCGGGCGACGGCAGCGTCTTTAGTTCGTCGAACAAGCGCGCGACTTCGGCGAAACGATTGGCGCGGGTAGCTTTCAACCGCGCGATTCCTTCCTCTACGCTGGCGCCGCCGGCGTCGAGCACCGCGCAGCATAGTGCGATTCGTGCGGCACGCAGTTCGGCGCCGAGTTCCTGACCGGCGCGCCGTTCCCATCGATCTTCGATTCCGATCGAGAGCAACGACTCCTCGAGCATCGCGAAGTCAATTTCCGCGCTCAAACCGAAGTACGCCTTGGCTGCCACCGGAATCTCGATCGCGCGCGCGAAACTGAGACTCAACACGCTCAGGATGTGATCGGCGAAGGCGAGGCGCGCGAGTGCGTGAGCAAGTTCGCCGTCGGCGACGACGTTCCTGAGCTCGCGATAGGTGCGTTCGAAGCGATCGCGTTCGGCGGATACGAGCATCGTTTCGAACTGCTCGAACAGCGAATCGAAGGCCGGCTTGAAGTGCGTGATGACGGCGCCAATCGAGTTCGCGGGCTCGGCTTGCGTCAGCGCCCATCCGGTGGCGCTGCGCGATGCGCGCTCGAGGGCGAGAAAAGCGCCGAGGTCGTCACCGATCGCGGTGATCGATGGAGTGCGTTTCAGTTCTTCGGCGCTCTGATGAATTGAAAGGACGTCGCTTGCGATGACCCACGCGCGGACCGCGTCCTCGGCTGAGACGCCGTAGTCGCGCACGAAGCTGAAGACAAAAGTTGAGCCTTCCAGATCGACCAACTGGTTGATGGCGCGAGTCGCGATCAGCTCGCGGCGCAAGCGATGATGCGTTACTTCGGCGCCGAAACTATCGGCGATCGAAGGCGGAAAATACGGCTTCAGGAAGCGATCGATCAGATAAGGATCGTCGACGAAGGCTGAAGTCTCGATGCGCGCGGCGAGATCGATCTTGGTGTAGGCCGTGACCAGCGCCAGCTCGGGCCGCGTGAGGCCGGGGTAGCGCGAGCGCCGTTCGTGGAGCGCCTCGCGAGTGGGAAGTATGGCTTCGGTGTGGCGGACGAGGCCGCGATCCTCGATGGCCTGGACGTGATCGCGAAACGCGATCAACTGGGTGCGGCTGCGGACCTGCTCGAGGCTGAGCGAGAGCACCTGATCGCGATTGTCGGCGATGACGCGATCGGCGACCTCGTTGGCGCATTGCGCGAGCGCGTGATTGCGCGCGTCGAAAGTGAGCGCATCGCGCGCGACCGCGGGCTCGAGCAATATTTTCAGATTGACCTCGTGGTCGGACATATCGACGCCGGAGGAATTGTCGATCGCGTCGGTGTTGATCCGGCCGCCGGCCAGCGCGTACTCGATGCGCGCCTTTTGGGTGAAGCCGAGATTGCCTCCTTCGACGACGACCTTGGCGCGCAATTCGGTCGCGGCGATTCGGCACGCGTCGTTGGCGTGATCGCCAACTTCCGCATCGTTCTCCGTGGTGGCGCGAACATAAGTTCCGATCCCGCCATTGTAGAGCAGATCGACCGGCGCGCGCAGAATCGTTTGCACCAGCGATTCACCGTCGAGCGCCTCGAAATCGCCTCCGAGCGCGGCGCGCGCTTGCGGACTCAACTCGATTCGCTTCTGCCCGCGGCGAAAGACGCCGCCGCCCGCGCTAATCAAAGCGGGGTTGTAATCGGACCACTGCGAGCCCAGCAGATCGTACAGGCGCTTGCGTTCGTCGAAGCTAACTCCAGGATTCGGATCGGGATCGATGAAGATATGGCGATGATCGAAGGCCGCGAGCAGCTTCACGTTGCGCGATCGCAGCATCCCGTTGCCGAAGACGTCGCCCGACATGTCGCCGATGCCGGCGATCGTGATCGGCTGGCCGCGATCGATGTCGCGGCCCATCTCGCGCAGGTGGCGCCGCGCCGATTCCCACGCGCCGCGGGCCGTGATGCCCATCTTCTTGTGGTCGTAGCCGTGCTCGCCGCCGGAGGCGAACGCGTCGCCGAGCCAGAAGCCGCGCTCGAGCGCGATCCCGTTGGCGATATCGGAAAAACTCGCGGTGCCCTTGTCCGCGGCGACGACCAGGTACGGGCCGTCGGTGTCGAGCACTTTGACTTTTTCAGGATGCACGACGCCGGCCTCGGTAAGATTGTCGGTGAGGTCGAGCATCGCGTTGATGAGCGTCTTGTACGCTTCGACGCCATCGTTGGGGGCGGGTGTATGCCCACTGCGCGGCTGGACGATGAAGCCACCCTTGGAGCCGGTCGGAACGATGATCGCGTTCTTCACGGTCTGGGTTTTCATCAGGTCGAGAATCTCGCTGCGATAATCGTCGGGGCGATCGCTGAAGCGGATTCCGCCGCGCGCGATTTTTCCGGCACGCAGGTGGCACCCTTCCATACGCGGGCTGGTCACGTGAATCTCGTAGAGTGGCGCGGTGTCGGGCAATCCGCTGATGCGCGCGCTTTCAAACTTGAGCGCGAGGTAGGGATCAGGCGCGGGCATCGCGCGGAAATAATTGGTGCGAACAGTCGCCTCGACGAGCGAGAGGAGAATCCGGGCGATGCGGTCGTCGGCAATATTTTCGATCGCGGCGAGACGGGAGATGTACGCGGCGCGAAGCTCGGTCAATTTTTCGGGCGGCGTCTCGCGATCGAAGGCCAAGCGCGCCGTGAACAATTCGATCAGCAAGCGACTGAGTTCGGGGTTGAGCAGCAGCACGCGTTGCAGCGCGAGGCGCGCGGGCGCAAGACGCATCTGAAAGGCGGCGATCAAATATGCACGGAGCAGACTCACCTCGCGCCAGGTCAGACCGGCGGTGAGGGTCAGCGCGTTGAGCGCGTCGTCGGCCGTAAGACCGCTGCGCACCGCGGCGAGAGCGTCGGGGATCGACTTGGCGCCGGGGAAATCGGCGAACGGCTTCGAGGCGGGACCCTGCACCGAAAACGCCTGCAGATAAGCCTCGCCGTCGGTGGAGGGCCGCAATTCGTGCGCGTCTTCGGCGAGCACGCGAATTCCGAAATTCTGCAACGTGGGCATCAGATCGGAGAGCATCGGAGCTTCGCCCAATCCGATCATTCTGATTTCGCTAATTTCGCTAATTTCGGCGGGCGCGGCGCCATCGCCGGAGGACCTGGAGTCGCGGCGTCCCGTTTCGACCATGAAGTCGCGGCCGCCCGCGATCAGCTTCTCGACGTCCTCGATATCGCGGACCGCGCGCGCGACATCGACGGTGGCTTCGTAATCGACGCTGAAGGCAGTTTTCCAGCGAGCGGCGAGTGCTGCGCCGCGTTTGGCGCCGAATTTTTCGATCAGCTTTTCGCGCAAACGATCCTGCCATCGGCGCGCCAGTTGGACTATCTCAGCTTCGAGATCGCGAACGAGCGAGGATTTGGGCGGATCGGCAGCGAAACAAAAGTGAAGACGCGCGGTGTAACCTTCGCTCAGCGCCAAAAAATAATAGACCAGCGAGCCATGCAGGCGCTCGGCAATCGCGTCCTGGATTCGGTGGCGGACTTCGGCCGAGAAGGCATCGCGCGGGAGGACGACCAGCGCGATCACGTGGCCGTGATGCACGTCGGGCGTGAGGAGCAGCCGCACCTCCGATTCGCTTTTGAGGTCGAGAATCAGGCGCAGTTGTTTGCGCAGCTCGGGGACCGGCGCGCGAAAAAGTTCGTCCTTGGGGAAGCTGTTGAAGGCGCTGACGATCTCCTTGTAGTCGTGCGAACCGGCTTCGGCGTGCTCGGCGGCCAGCACCTCGCGCAGTTTCGCGCGCAGAACCGGAATATGCTGCGCTTCCTCCGAGTAGGCTTTGGAGGTGAAGAGGCCGACGAAATTGTCGAAACTGACAACGCGGCCATTTTCGCTGGTGCGACGAATCGAGACGCTATCCATCGGGCGGCGGCGATGAACGTGCGACTCGGCGCGGGTCTTTCCGATCACCAGCGGCGGCCCTTCGAAAAAAAGTTTGCGGCGCGCGGCGGAGATATCGTCGAGCGAGCCGGAGCTGCGAAAGCGCGATTCGTCATGCTCGCGCATGATGCCGAGTTCGGAACCGGCGTCGAGCGCGAACTTGCCGGTGTCGTCGCTGATGCTCACGAGATAACGGCGATAGCCGAGAAAAACGAAACCACCCTGCACCAGCCAGCGAAGGAAATCGCGCACTTCGACCAGTTGGCGATTGGCCGCGGTTTCTTCGCAAATTTGCAGACTGCGTTCGGTCATGCGATTGAAGTCGCCGGTCGCGTCGCCGACTTCGGTGAGAATCGAGATGACGTCATCGCGGATTTTGCGCGCCTCGGCGGCGGACCAGGGGAGTTCGAGTTCGGCGTGAACGAAAGACTCGCCGCGCTCGGCGGCGGACGATTGTTCTATCGAGATGAGGTGGCCACTGCCATCGCGCGCGACCTTGATGACGGGATGGAGCATCGTGCGGACGGTTGCGCCCAGGTGATGAAAATATTCGAGCAGGCTATCGACGATGAACGGGCCGTCGGTGGTGACGGTCTCGACCACGGTGAGCGTATCTTCGCCGGCGACGGGCTCGACGCGGGCAATCACGGGCGCATCGCGGACAGAAAAGAAATCGAGCGCAGACTGCACCAATCCGAGGCGGCGGCTCGTCGGGACGCGTTCGCGAAGCTCCTCGCGCGCGAACAAGCGCTCGGCGAAGACGTTCAGGCGGTGCGCGTCCGCGGACGGAAAACTTCGATCGATCAAATCGCGGAGTTCGTTTTCAATCGCCACGTGGCGATTATAAGTCCGGCAGGTTGAGTGGGGCTACGCTTGACGGCTGGGCGCGGGCACGAAGAAAAAAAGAGCTGGGATTCTTCGCGAAGCGAAGA
>PNBD01000076.1:9389-10131 GCA_003135855.1 Deltaproteobacteria bacterium | reverse complement strand
TCCCTGCATGTAGACACGCACGTAGGGAATCTCGCGAGTTGCGACTGATACCGCGGCTTGCGGATTCCTTCTCAAATTTTCTACATACTCAGCCTTAGGCTTGCTGACGACCCACAGATGAGTTCCGTCCCATTCGTACCAGACAGGAACCAGATACGGTCGTCCCTCGCGGTCCAAGGTCGCCAGAGTAGCTATTAGATTACTACCTTTGAGAAAGCGGTTGAGCCGAGGNNCAAGCAAAACGCATCCGGGTGAGGAACATGGTAATCGTGCTGCGCAAGCTTTACCAGCGATGGGTAATCGTCATGGACGCGATATCCTAGTGTGTATAGCTTCATCAGCGTCGAATAGTATTCCGCGTAAATTGGAATAGTAATGGTGGTGCGACCCAGCGAACGTGCGAAAGTCTCGCACGCGCCGACCAGAGCGGCGCCGTCCTCCTGACCGCAGCGGCGCGAATCCATCGCTAGAATTCTCACTCGGAGGTCTTTTGCGTCACTCGCAGGATATAGTCCAACCGTCTCGTTGAACGCGTAACAGAGCGCGAATCCNNGGCGATGGGATACTTTCGCAGCAGTTTAACTTCCTTGCTGAAGTCCAATCCGTCTTCGAGCGTCCCGCTTAGGTGCTTGATTTGCGACAGCAGCTCGTCGGTGGGCTCCTTGACCGCCTTCACATTCGAAGGGAGACTCCTGGTCCCCGACGATATCGACTTTTGCAGCCGGAGCGTCAGGGTGAACAG
>PNBD01000076.1:0-9344 GCA_003135855.1 Deltaproteobacteria bacterium | reverse complement strand
ACCGAACGTCCGGGTGAAAATATAGCCGATCGGCTTTCCGCGATCGTCGAGTGCGATGAATCCGCCCTCCGGGTCTCCATCAAGGTACGTCCCGTATACCAGCGCCTTGCTGGGGAACTGTATGGCGCGGCCAAATTTTTTGGTTGCCCAGTTCGACCAGGCCTCGACGTCGATTTTATCCATAGCGGCGAAGCGGTCGGCGGTCATTGGAACGATGGACGGCATGTGTCGCCTCCTACAATCGAAGAATCGCGGCCAGGCTGGCTCCCATGATCTGGCTCTTAGCGCCTTCGGAAATCCGCGACACGCGAATCCGCTCAAGCTCCATCGCGGGATCGTTGACCGGTGAGTTACTGCCGAAAATGACCCGGTCGGGAGAAACCTCCAGGACCGAGCGTTCGATCAACCCTTCGGTTCCCGTTTCAGGAATGCCACTGGTCTCGACGTAAACTCTCGTGGTCGCCTTGATCACTAGCAGGCAATCGAAGATACCAAGTCCGTGCATCGCCAACTGACCGCCGTGCGCCATGATAATAGTCAATTCGGGTAGGCGCTCGGCGAGATCGCCAACCTGAATCGGCGACGAAAGGCATGGATGACCGGCGACCACCAGCACGGGCATATGAGCGGCGACACAGGCTTTGAAAAAATCGAATACCAAGTCGGAGTTAATCACGAAGGCTTGTTCGAACGGGTCCACCTTGACGCCACGAAAACCCTCGCGCTGGCAGGCTTCGAGTTCCGCGACCGATGTCTGGCCCAGCCGGGGATCGATTCGCGCGAAGCCGATTAGCCGTCGATCTTTGGCAACAATTTCAGAGATGGCGTGATTGGCTCGGCGCAGGTCCAGGTCTCGTGGAGTAAACGAGCTTACGATCGAACGATCGATTCCCAGCGCCGTCATGCGTTGCAGTAACTGCTCGGCGGTTGCTCTGGGGCCGTACAGACTCTGGCCCAAGCTCGTGTTGGCGTCGATAATCATCGATCGGTGTTGAGCTTCAACCCCATAAGGCGCGCGATATTTCGCGAGCAAACGAGCTCCATCTCTTCAGGGGTCAGACCCGCGTTATCGAGTTTGTAGCGTTCCACTTTGGGGTGGATGGCCGGCATATCGGTGCCGAAAACCACACGCTGCGCACCGACTGCGCGCACTGCTTTTTGAATAATGTCGGGAAGCGGATTCCCGCTCGGTTCGAGATATATATTCGAGTACTTCTGCGCGACCCGTAGGGCGTCCTCCCAGAAAAACGTACCTCCCATGTGCCCCATGATGATGTCGGTATCCGGACAGGCTTCTGCGCACTTGCCAATTTGAAGCGGCAACGCGTTGGGTTCGTCTCCACTATGAAAGAGCACCGGAACGCGCAGCTCGCCGGCAAGACGCACAAACTCGATGACTGCCGGCGCGTGTGGCGGAAGAATGATTGTGGTGGGATGCAGTTTCAGGCCGCGGATTCCGTCCTCGCGAACGGCCCGTATAAAAAGTTCGCGCGCTCGCTGCCCGTACCATGGATTGATCCTGAGATAGCCGGCGGCGATGCGATCGGGATCGGCGCGAAGCGCAGCGACGAAACGCGGATACGCTTCGTCGTCGTCACCGGGAATATCGGCGAGACCGGTAATGCAGGCCTTGTCGATACCGCCCTCCTCCATGATCCCGAACAGCACCTCCGGCGTATGGATCCATCCGAAGCGGACGTCGCAATGAGCGTGCGCATCGATGATCATTGAGGGTTGCCGCGCTGTGCGTTTTTAGCCGCTACGATGTACTTCCAGACTCTGTTGGGAGTGAGCGGCATTTCCATCACATGCACACTCAACCCCGCCTGGCGCAGAGCGTCGTCGATGGCGCCCGCAACCGCGGCCATCGGTCCTGAGATTCCCGATTCGCCCGCGCCCTTCGCGCCCAACGGGTTGAACGGCGAAGGCGTTTCCTCGTGCTTGGTCTCGAAGTTCGGCAAATCGACCGCGGTCGGCATCGTGTAATCCATGAAGCTCGCGGTCTGAAGTTGTCCGGCCTCGTCGTAAACGAGATTTTCGAAAAGCGCTCCGCCGAGCGATTGCGCAAAAGCGCCGTGAAGATTCGCGTTAACCAGCATCGGGTTGATCAGCACACCGGCGTCGTGCACGCTCAGCAGGCGCAACACCGTCACCATCCCGGTCTCGATGTCGACGCGCACGACTGCGATCGTCGCGCCGTTTGGCCACGTCGAATAGAAGTTCAGCCGGCCTTCGGGATCGGGCTGCTTGTTCATCGCGTCGAAGTTGCCGTGGCGAAAATATCGAGTTGTGTCGAGTCCAGGCTCCTCGTCGCATGCCGCCAGCGTGAACGCGTCGCGATAGATTGTGCTCGCCACGTCGGCGAAACTGACGGACCTGGAGGGAGCGCCCTTTACCACGATTTTGCCGCCGTCGAGTTCGAGATCTTCCGGCGAAACCTCAAGCATCCGCGCCGCGACTCGCGACATCTTGTCGCGGAGCTCACCGGCGGCGAGCTTGGCTGCCGACCCTCCGAAAATCACGCTGCGCGAACTGGAGTTTCCCAAGCCAAAGGGGCACGTATCGGTATCGCCCTGAACCACCGTAATGATATCCGGCGATACGCCGAGTTCGTCAGCGACTATCTGCGCGATCCCGGTTTCGTTTCCGCATCCCGGCGAGGTGACACCGGTCATTATAGTTACTTCGCCCTTGGGACTGACCTGCACGCGGGTTCCGTCGTAGGCCGAAAGCAACGACGATTTTGGAATGCAGCCTCCCTCCGGAGTGAGCTCGTAAGCCAGGCCGATTCCGATCAGCTCACCGCGTTTTTTCGCGCTGGCTTGCAGAGCGGGAAAGCCGCTCCAATCCGCTGCCTCCAGGGCGCTGGCCAGTACCCGCTGGTAATTTCCGCTGTCGAGACTCGCGCCCGAGACCTGCTTGTAAGGAAATTCGTTTGGTTGAATGAAGTTGCGAAGTCGGACCTCAGCGCGATCCAGCCCGGTGCGCTCGGCAACCATATCCATCATGCGCTCGAGCATCAGCATCGAAGCCTCTTTGCCGTATGCTCGATAGGCATTCCATGGGCACTTGTTGGTTACGACTGTGATTCGCTCGACCTTGACGTCGGGAATCTTGTAGACCGCCGGAATCAAAAATGCGGCGACGTTTGCCATTCCCCAACCGCACAGCGCCGACGGAGCGCCGACATCCGCCAGCAGCCGAACCTTGAGCGCCGTGACGCGCCCATCCTTTTCGTACCCAGCCTCAAACGCGAGCCGCATCTCCCGAGCGTGGCCGCCGGCCAGCAGGTTCTCGGTGCGTTCCTCAATCCATCGAACCGGCCGCTCAAGCTTGATTGCGAGGTAACAAATCAGAGGTTCCTCAGGAAAGGTCGGAAGCTTCAAGCCGAAAGCGCCGCCGACGTGGGGCTCGATAACTTGGATCTGGCTTTCGCGCAGGCCGAGCGTTTCCGACAGGAACAGCCGTAAGGAATGTGGCGACTGCGTCGAGGCCCACAGAGTCAGCTTGGCGCGGTATCGATCGTAGCTCGCGATGTATCCCCGCGGCTCGATCGAGCATCCCGTGTAGCGTTGAGTACGAACGTCTCCCCGCACCGTTCCCGCCGCCGCTTTTATTCGCGCATCGGGATCGCCGTGGACCTCAATTCTGGAACTCAGGATATTGTCGCCCCACTCGTCGACAACCAGCGCGCTACCCGCTTCGAGCGCCTTCTCGGCGTCCACCACCGGCGGCAAATCCTCATAGATGACGTTGATCAATTCCGCACCACGTTTCGCGGTGAATCGATCTTCAGCCACAACTGCCGCGACCGGCTCGCCCACGTATCGAGCCTTGCCAATCGCCAGAGCATAGAACTGGAATTTCTTCTCGCCCAACGCGGAACTGTGCGTCGGAATAGGTTTTGTGTTGCGGACGATTTCTTCGCCAGTGATCGTCGTAATGACGCCCGGAACTTGCTCCGCGGCGCTCGTGTCGATCGATTTGATTCGGGCATGTGCGTATGGACTGCGCACGACCGCGAGATGGCACATCCCGGGCAGCGTGATATCGCCGACGAATGTACCCTTGCCCGCAGTCAAGATCTGGTTGTTCTTGCCCGGAATGCCTTTGCCTATGTACTTCACGAGCTTGCCTTCAATATCGCGCAGCGTTCATTGAGAGGCGCCTGGCTGGCCGCCGTTGCTCAATCGCTTGGCCGCATCCTGAATCGACTGGACGATGAACTGGTAGCCCGTGCAGCGGCAGAGATTTCCAGAGATGCCGTGACGAATCTCGTCCTCGGTGGGATTGGGATTGTCTTTGAGCAGTTGCAGCGTCGAAAGCACCATCCCGGGAGTACAGTAGCCGCACTGCAAGCCCTGATTTTCCACGAATGCCTGTTGGATTGGATGCAACTCCGTCGCGCTCGAGCTGAGCCCTTCGATCGTGGTGATCTCCTGCCCGTTCGCATCCGCCGCGATGATGCAGCACGACTTTACCGTCTCGCCGTTGAGTACCACCGTACAGGCGCCGCAGTTTCCGGTGCCGCATCCAATGTGCGTGCCGGTGAGCCTGAGTTCCTCGCGCAGCATGTCCGCCAGGATCATGCGCGTGTCCACTTCGACTTTGTATTTCTTCTTGTTTACTGTGACTTCAACCGGAGTTTTCATCGTCTTATAGCTTCCGTGTGTTTGCGTCTCGTTAATTGACTCAGCGTATCTGCGCCGCGGCTGCCTTGATCACTCGCTGCGCGTATACGCGCGCCATCGCCCGGCGGTACTCAGTGTCGCCGTTCAGATCGCCATAGGCATCGCCCGATGCGTCGTAAGCGGCGTCGGATATCGCACGCAGGCTCTGATCGCTGACGCCCTTGCTCAGGTGCTTGGTCACGTCGATCATCACAGCCGATTCACCAACACCGCCGATCGCGACTCGCGCCGACTTGAAGCCTTTTTCAATTACCGCCGCCGCGTTGACGATCGGAAAACTCCCTTCGACGCGATGCAGCCGCAGGTAGGCTGACCCTGCGCCCGCCGGCAGCTTGGGCACGTGAATCTCGGATAGCACTTCGCCGGCGCCCACCGCTGTCTGCATCAGGCCGGTGAAAAACTCCGCCGCCTTTACCATGCGATCGCCTTTGGCGCTCTGAATCCGGAACTGGGCGCCAGCGACGAGCATCACCGGAGGATAGTCGGCCGCCGGATCCGCGTGCGCCAGGCTTCCTCCGATTGTTCCGCGATGACGCACCTGTACGTCGCCGATGCCAACCGCGGCAGTCGCGAGCAGCGGGAGATGCTTTTTGATCAGATCATGGTGGGCGACGGTGTCGTGCCGTGTCATCGCGCCGATTCGAATTACGTCTTTGGCGTCGATGACGAAATTCAGATCAGTTATGTGATTGAAACTGATTACGGTCTTGGGGCGGACCAGTCCCAGCGTCATCATGGGCACCAGGCTCATTCCGCCGGCCAGGATCTTCGCGTCGTCTCCGTAGCGTTCCAGCAGGGACAATGCCTCTGCGAGTTTCGTTGGCGCGCGAAATTCGAATTCTTCGGAAATCATGTTACTCCCCTCACGCTTGCTGCTGTGCGTGTCGAATTTCCTGCCACACGCGATCTGGTGTCAGCGGCATTTCGTCGAAATTCAGTTTCAAATGTCCGAGTGCGTTTTCCACCGCGCTGCATATCGCGCCCAGAGGAGCGGTGACGCCCGACTCGCCTACGCCCTTGCATCCAAGCGGATTGAAAGGCGATCGCGTCTCTTGATGCTCGACCTCCAGGCTTGGACAATCGACTGCGGTCGGAATCGTGTAATCGAGGAAGCTCGCCGTTTTTAGTTGCCCGGCTTCGTCATAAACCAGGTTCTCAAACATCGCTCCGCCCAAACCTTGAATAATGCCGCCGTGCAGATTGGCTTGTGCCAGCAGCGGATTAATCAGCACGCCGGCGTCGTGGACCGCACAATATCGCAGCAGCTTGACGATGCCGGTTTCGGGATCGACTTCAACGACACACGCCGAGACGCCGTTGGGCCACGACGGATAGGAGCTGAAACGCCCGTCCACTTCGGGCTGATGGTAAACGTTTGGATGCCGGAAGTAGCGGGTCGCCTCGAGACCCGGCTCGACGTCCGACGCAAACTTGCCGTAGCAGTCACGATAGACCGTGCTCGCGACGTCCTTGAAAAGCACGTAACGGCTCGGTGCGCCCTTGACGTAGATTTTGCCATCTTCGCTATCGATGTCGGCAGGCGCGACCTCGAGCATCTTGGCCGCCACCTTGAACATTTTCTCGCGTATATCGGTGCCGGCCACCTGCGCCGCCGCGCCTCCCATGATGATGCTGCGCGAGCTGTAGTTGCCCAGCCCGTACGGACAGGTATCGGTGTCGCCCTGAATGACTCTGATCAGCTTGACGTCGACACCCAGCGTGTCCGCAACAATCTGAGCGATGCCGGTCTCGTTTCCCGAGCCAGGCGAAGTCACTCCCGTCAGAACCGTAACCTGACCTGAAGGATTGACCCGCACCGTGCAGCCGTCATAACCGGACAACAGCGTGGACTTCGGCATCGAGCAACCCTCAGGCGTCAGCTCCTGGCCGATTCCCAAGCCGATGCAGCGACCCTGCTTTCGCGCGTCCGCTTGCAGTTTTGGGAAGTCCTTGTAACCGACCATCTCTAGGACCCGATTCAGCGCCTTCGGGTAGTTGCCGCTGTCAATCATTGCGCCCGAGACTTGCGAGTACGGGAACTCCTCGGGCTGGATGAAATTCTTCAGCCGAACTTCGGCGCGATCGACCCCGGTGGCTTTCGCGACGCCATCCATCACGCGGTCCATCAGGAACGAGGCTGCTTCTTTGCCGTAGCCGCGATAGGCATTCCACGGGCATTTGTTCGTGACGACGGTGAAGAGCTGCACGCGGCAATTGGGAATCTTGTAGCAAGTCGGTATGCAGTACGAAGTAACGAAAGACTGTCCCCATCCGCATAGCGCGGCCGGCGCGCCCACATCGGCGATTACTTTTGCACGAAATCCGATTACGCTGCCGTCCTTCTTGTAGGCGACATCGTAATGCAACCGGTTCTGGCGGGCGTGGCCGCCGACGAGAAGATTTTCTTGGCGTTCTTCTATCCACTTGATAGGCCGGGCGAGTTTGCGCGCGAGATACGCTATAAGCGGTTCCTCCTGAAAGGTGGGTATCTTGAGTCCAAACCCGCCACCGACGTGAGGTTGAATCACGCGGATGCTGGTTTCGGGAATACCCAGTGTCTCCGCCAGGAAGACTCTCATTGGATGTGGATTTTGGGTGGACGCCCACATCGTGAGCATGTCCTGGTAAGGATCGTAGGTCGCTACGTAGCCGCGAGGTTCGATGGCGGCTCCTGTATAACGCTGGGTATTGATTGTTCCGCTGAAGGTGCCGTCGGCCTCGGCGAAAGCTTTGTCGAGGTCACCTCTGATAAAGTCTCGCGTCACCATCACGTTGCTGTCCCAGTCAGGCTCTACCAGCGGTGCCCCGGGCTTCATCGCCTCCTCAGCGTCGAACACCACCGGCAATTCCTCGTAGTCAACTTCGACCAGGTCGGCCGCCAGACGCGCGGTGTACTTGTCCTCCGCGACCACGGCCGCCACCGCTTCGCCAACGTAGCGAACCCGCTCCGGGCAGAGCGCGTAGCATTTGACGCTCTTGGCATCCATGGCGGCGGTGTCGTAGGCCTCCATGATGGGCCGCATGTTTTCGATCACTTCCTTGCCGGTTATTACATAGACGACACCGGGTACCGCCTCCGCGGGTTTGGTGTCGATACTCTTTATGCGGGCATGAGCGTATGGACTTCTGACTATTGCCATATGCAACATGCCATCCAGTATTACATCACTGACATATTGTCCCTTACCCGCTACGAGCTGGCGGGTAGGTAATCCGACAATCTCCTTGCCTATATACTTCATAGCTTGTTCTCCGTACCTCGATGATACCTAGACTTCGCCGAGGACCTTACATAGTGCCCGCAGCGACGGAAAATCATGCGCGGGCAGAAAATAGTCAACATAGGGTAGCGCGGCCTTCATTCCCTGGGTAATAGGTGCATATCCTTCGGTCCCCAGTAGTGGATTAATCCATACGATTGTGCGGGTCCGGCGGCGCACGGCCTGCATCTCCTTCCTGATCACGGCGGGATCGCCCTGGTCGTATCCATCACTGACGATTATCCCGACGGTGCTGCTGGCCGAACCTGCTCGGAGCAGTTCACGATTGAATCGTCCCAACGCGGCGCCTATATCGGTGCCCCCGGACCAATGACGCGCCATCGTGGCGACCTCGCTGAGGGTGCGTTCCAGCGAGTGGCGTCGCAGCGCTCTGGTGATTTCTGTAACGCACGTGCTGAAGACCGCCGTGCGCGAATTCTTGAAGCCCTTTTGCAAGCCCAGCATCAGCTGCAACAGGAATCCGCCGTGCGTATCCATCGACCCGCTCACGTCAAACAGCAACGCAAGCCGCGTCTTGCGAATCTTTCGGCGAGTGCGCGCGATCTGGAGTATTTCTGCGCCATACCGGATGTTCTTTCGCAACGAACGCCGCAGATCGACTCGGTGTCCGCGTCGCGAGGGCACCCGCCTTCGGCTCGGACGGGTGGCAAGCCGTCGCGACATTTCGCGCAGTATTGTCGCGAGATCCAACGACTGGCCCGGCCAGATGGCAACCAGGCTCTTGTCGCGTAGAACCTCGTCACGGCTGTATTGCCGCGGACTGCCCGCCGTGTCGGGCGGCGTCTCGGGATACTCTTTTCCGGGATCCTCGGGGTTTGCTTCGAGTTCCGTCGGAACCTGCGCCCTCGCGGCGCCAACCTCTTGATCCCAAAACGCCCTGAAGTATCGATCGAAGGTCTCTTCCTCCTCCCGGCTCCCCGCGAGATTCGCGCGCAGAGCCAACCGAAACTCTTCGCGCCGCTCCAGATGAATGAAGCCAAGCGCCTTAAACACGTCGATGATCCGGCCCGGCGTCACATTGAGCCCGGCGCCTTTCAATAGCCGGCAAAACTCGAACATTCTGTCGATGAACTCGCGCGATGCGGCTTCTACGGCCGGATCGGTGGGCGCCAGTGTGTCGTACAGATTGTTCGCTGACTCTCNNTCACGGAATTTCCTGTCTAATTCTCGGGGATATCGCCGGACAGAAGCCTCGCTCCGCCGATCGAATTGAGACGTTCGATATCGTCTTTGTACTTCAGCAGGCAGCCGGCCGTTTCCTCGAGCATCGTCGGTTCCACACGGGAGACTTTCAGGCCCATCAACGCGCGCGCCCAGTCCAGTGTCTCCGCCACACCAGGCCGCTTGTAGAAATCGATCTTCCGCAGCGTGG
>PNBD01000083.1 GCA_003135855.1 Deltaproteobacteria bacterium | reverse complement strand
GGCGTCTCGCCCATCAGGCGCGCCACGCGCGCATCGATCATGCGATCGAGATCGATCTCCTCGCCGTCCTCGAGTCCGCGCACCATGCGATACGACGCGGGCCGGATGCGCTGGAAGTTCCGCCTAATCACGGGCAGCAACTCGGAGTATCGGGCCAGCGTGCTTTCGAAAAATCCGCCATCGTCGCCGGCCAGCGTGATCTCGCGCAGGCGGCACCAATTGCGCCGATACTCGCCGAGCACGTAATCCCATTCGTCGTATGCGTAGTACGAGTCCTGGCGCCCGCGCCCGATCATCAGACGGCCCTGGCCGGTGACCGATCCGATTTCGCCAAGCTGCTCGCGCATCTGCTCGAGTTCGTTCAACTGCTTGCCGGTAAGCTGCGTGAGATACATCCCGTCGCCGTCAGCGTTGCCATCGCCTTGCGACGGTCTGATTTCGGCGCCCTGTTCGATCAGCTTGCGCAATTCCTCNNCCGCCCTTGGATTGCTTGCCCGACGCGTCCATCTGCACGTCCTGATTGGTCTCGCCGCCAGCGTCGCCCTGCTCGCCCTCCTCGCCTTCGGTGCCGGCCTGCGCTTCCGAACCTTTCATTCCTTTGATCAGGTCGTTGCGCAGGCGTTCCGCTTCTTCCTCGGAAAGCGGATCGCCCTCGCCGGCCTCGCGCGCCTGCCTGATCAAATCCTGCAGCCAGTTGTAGAGCGCGCTTACCTGCTTGACGCTGGTGAGCACGTCGGCGCCCTGCGCGCGCATCGGCGAGAAGTGCTGCGCCGCAAGCCGGACGAACGGCTGATCGATACCGTCATCGGTATGCGCCATGTCGAGCGCCGCGCATACCAGCATCGTGCTGAGCGATTCGGGATGGAGCCGCGACAACAGCGTGCGATTGAGTCCCGCGATGCGCGGCGCGAGACCGCGATATCGCCGGCCCAGTTCCGCATCGATGCGCGCCGATTCCGCGAGCCGCATCAGCGCGCCGGCGAGGCCGGGATCATCGAATGATGCGACGAAGCTGTCGATCGCCTCGACGCCGGTCTCGCCGCGGTCTTCGAATCCCGCGATATCGGACAGCTTCAACTTGAAGGTGCCGAAATCGTGACGCGCCGCGAGATGCGCCGTCGTGACGAAATAATAAATGTATGCGTCGCCGGGCGTGCCGAAGGGCTCGAGGCGCTCGGGCAGGTAGATCATCTCGCCGGGAAGCAGCGGATAGTGAAACGGCAGCATCGGGCCGGAGTTGGCGAGCGAGTCGATGCGAAATTCGAGCGGAAATAGCATCCGCATGAACTTGGTGAGGACGCCCTTGATTTCGAACAGTTCCTGGGCTTTCTCGGCGGCTTGGGGCATCGTGGTAAATCGATTCTTGCAAGACTGGCCCGTAGAAGCAATTTGACCGCGGCGCGCTCCGCTCCGACTTTAGTTCCTTGACTTGGTTGCAAGCGGCGGACTTAGATGATCGAAAGTCATGCACATCACGATTTTTGGCAATTGTCGCCGGTTCCTTCGGCTCACGGCATTAGGATCGATTCTGTCTCTGACCGTTGCAGGCGCGGCGCTCGCGGGAATTACTGACGCGGTCAAGACGCAAACTCTGCCCAACGGACTCAGGGTGCTGGTGCTCGAGAATCACAAAGCGCCGGTCGCAACCTTCAACGTGTTCTACCGAGTTGGCTCGCGCAACGAACAGATGGGCAAGACCGGACTGTCGCATCTGCTCGAGCATCTGATGTTCCGCGGCACCAAGAAACTCAAGCCCGAAGAGTTTTCAAACATCATTCAGCAAAATGGCGGGATGGATAACGCCTCGACCGGCATGGACTCAACCAACTATTTCGAACTGATCAATAAGGATCACATCGACGTGCCGATCTCGCTCGAAGCAGATCGGATGGCGAACTTCGATCCCAAGGGATTCGATTCGGAAAAAGCGGTGGTGCTCGAGGAGCGCAGGCTACGCACCGACGACAATCCCGAAGACGCGCTCGATGAAATCGTTCGCGCGCAGGCGTTTTTGGCGCATCCGTATCACTGGCCGGTGATCGGATGGTTCCACGATGTAGCCGGGCTGACGCTGGCCGACGCGATGGCGTATCACGAAGTTTATTATTCGCCGCAGAACGCGATCATCGTCGCGGTCGGAGATTTCAATGCCGATCAAGTGCTGAAGCAGGTGAGTGAGGCGTTCGCATCGATCAAGAACGGCGCGAAACCGCCGCCCGTCACAGAAGTCGAACCGCCGCAGGATGGCATCCGTCGCGTCGAATTGCGCCACGCGGCGAACCTGCCCGCTTTCGAGTTGGCGTATCATGTGCCCAATCTCGCGAGCGCTGACAGCTTCGCGCTCGAAGTCGCGTCTGAGCTGCTCGCCGACGGCAAGAGTTCGCGGCTTTACAAAAAGTTGGTGGTCGAAAAGCGGATGGTGGTCGATATCGGCGCCGGCTACGACATGACTTCGTTCGATCCCGAGCTGTTCATCGTATCGGCACAGATGCGCCCCGGCGTGAAGGCGTCGGATACCGAGGCCGAAGTTGAAAAGGAACTTGCGGCGCTGCGCGACGCGTCGATCGATGCGCAGGAATTGCAGAAAGCCAAAAACCTCGAACAGGCGCAATTCGTGTTCGGCCAGGATTCGATCTTTCGCGAGGCGATGATGCTCGGCACCTATGAAATGCTCGGCGACTATCGCCTCGCCGATAAATATCTCGACGGAATCGACAAGGTGACCGCCGCGGACGTGCAACGCGTCGCGAAAACATACCTGGTCGCCACCAACATGACGCAGGGTGTGCTGATACCGACGGGCATCCTGCCGCAGGAGGGCGGCGGCCTGAGCGGCGGCCAAGTCAAGCATAGTGCCGAGATGCCGGCGTTCGAGGCGATGCGATGATCGGCGCAAATCTCACGCTGCGAAAATTTGCGGGCATCGCGATGATCGCGATTATAGTCGCGCTCGGAACTTTGGTCGAAGCAGCGCCGTCGCTCGCGCTCGAGATCAAGCGCTCGACGCTCAGCAACGGCGCGGTGCTGCTGGTATCGGAAGAGCATCAACTGCCGATGGTGACGCTGTCGATCGCATTCGACGCTGGTGCGCGGCGCGATCCGAAAGGCAAAGAAGGTCTCGCCGAACTGACCGCGCGATGCCTGTCGCAAGGCACCAAGCAACTCACTGCCACGGAATTCGACCAGAAGGTTGATTTCATGGGCAGCTCGGTGGGCGTCAATGCCGGCCGCGATTATGCGAACGGCGGGATGACCACGCTGAAAAAATACCAGACAGATACGCTGAAGCTGCTGGCGGAAATTCTGGTCGAGCCGGGACTTCGCGACGCCGATATCGAGCGCAAGCGCGCCGAGCAAGTCGCGCAGATCAAGGCCGCCGAAGAAGAGCCCGGCTACACGGCCGAGGTCACTTTCACCAAGGAACTTTTCGGCGACTCGCCGTATGGTCATCCCGGCGCGGGCTTTGCCGAGTCCGTCGGCAAACTCACGGTCGATGACGTACGGAATTTTTATCGCGATTATTACAAGCTCGGCAGCGCCGTAATTGCGGCGACCGGCGACGTGAGCGCGGATGAAATCAAAGCGTCACTGGAAAAAGAGTTGGCGGGTCTCGCCGGCACAGTGCCAGCGCAGTCCGATCCGCCGGCAGTGAAAGTCCCGACCGGACTGCACGTGAAGCTCATCGATCGCAGTGTGCAGCAAGCGAATATCATCATGGGATTCGGCGGCGTGGCGCGCTCGAATCCCGACTATTACCGATTGCAAGTGATGAATTACATCCTGGGCGGCGGTGGATTTTCATCGCGGCTGATGCAAGTGGTCCGGAGCAAGGCGGGACTCGCGTATTCGATCGGCAGCGAGTTCGAACCGGGCAAGTTTCCCGGATCGTTCACGGTGGGCTTGCAAACCAAGAACCAGAGCGCGAATCAGGCGATCGATTTGATCCNNATCCAGGAAAAGCCGGTGTCCGACGCGGAACTCGATGCGACCAGAAAATTTCTGATCGGCAGCTTCCCGCTGAAAATCGACAAGCAGAGCGGAATCGCGAGTTTCATGCTGCAAGTTGAATTGTACGGGCTCGGCCTGGATTACGCGGAAAAATATCCGAAGTTGATCGAAGCGGTGACCAAGGAAGACGTGCAGCGGGTCGCGAAAGAATACCTGCATCCGGACGCGGTAATCCTGGTCGCAGTCGCGAATCAGAATGAAGCGAAGATCAATGCGGCGAGTCTCGGCAAGCCGGCCGGCGGTCCCGCCGGAGCGCAATAAAAGAGGAACGAACGGCGCAGCATATTTTCACGATCGGGCATTCGAACCATCCGATTGAGCGGTTCCTCGAGCTGCTGCGGATGCACGGCGTCGCGATCGTCGTGGACGTGCGCTCGTTCCCGAGCTCGCGCAAATGGCCTCATTTCAACCAGGCTGAATTGTCGGAGGCGCTGCAGCGCGCCGGCATCGAGTATCTGTGGCTCAAGCAACTTGGCGGGCGCCGTCGCGCGATGCGCAGCGAATCGTCGCACACCGCGTGGCAGCATCCGGCGTTTCGCGCGTACGCCGATCATACCGAGAGCGCCGATTTCCGCGCTGGGCTTGGCGAATTGATCGCGACCGCAGCGCGCAAGCCTACCGCCTACATGTGCTCGGAGGGGCTGTGGTGGCAATGCCATCGACGAATCATTTCGGACAATCTCACGATTCGCGGAATTACTGTCGAGCACATCATGCCCGACGGCAAGCTGAAGCCGCACGTGCTCGCGCCGTTCGCGCGTGTTGAGGACGGGAAAATTATTTACGACGGAACTGCTGAAGTGGAAGAGAAGTCGTGAAGTGAAGAAGTCAGTCGATAAGAGTTACGCGGCGGCGCGATGATTCAGAACTTGCCGCAAAAATTCCGCGGTGTGTGAGGCCTTGACGCCGGCGACCTCTTCGGGCGAGCCCTTCGCGACGATCTGACCACCGCGATCGCCACCTTCGGGTCCAAGATCAATCAGGTAGTCCGCGGTCTTGATCACATCGAGATTGTGCTC
>PNBD01000128.1 GCA_003135855.1 Deltaproteobacteria bacterium | reverse complement strand
GAGTCCCACGTAGCGCACCGGGATTTTGAGCCGCTCCGCGATTCCCACCACCACCCCGCCTTTGGCGGTGCTGTCGAGCTTCGCCAGAACTACGCCAGTAAGCGGCACCGCGTCGCCGAAAATCTTCGCCTGGCTGAGCGCGTTCTGTCCGGTGTTCGCGTCGAGCACCAGCCAGGTCTCGTGCGGAGCGCCGGGAAGTTCACGGCTGACGACGCGCGCGATCTTCTTGAGCTCTTCCATCAGGTTGACCTTGGTTTGCAGACGGCCCGCCGTATCGATCAGGACGGCGCCGCTTTTTCGCGCGACCGCCGCTTTGACCGCGTCGAAGGCGACCGCCGCGGGGTCAGAGCCTTGCGACTGTTTGATCATCTCGGCGCCGGCGCGATCGCACCATACTTGCAGTTGCTCGATCGCGGCTGCGCGAAAGGTATCCGCGGCGGCAACGATTACACTGCCGCGTTGATGCTTGAGCAGCAGCGCGAGCTTCGCGACGGTCGTGGTTTTGCCAACCCCGTTAACGCCGACCAGCAGGATCACCAGCGGCGCATCGCCTGGGTCTGCGGGCTTGCGTTCGGCATTCGCGAGGATCGCGGCAATCTCCGCCTTGAGCGCATCGCGAATCACGTCGGGACGCGCGTCATTGCCGAGCTTGGCGCGCACGCCGGACGCGATCTTCATGCTCGCCTCGACGCCGACGTCCGCCGCGATCAGCGCTTCTTCGAGCCCTTCGTAAATCTCGTCGAGTTTCGCGCTGCCGGTCAGTGCGGCTCGAATCCGCGACAGAAAATTCTCGCGAGTCTTGCGCAGTCCGAGGCCTAACCGGACCGGCTCGCGCGGAGCTTCGGCCGGTTTTTCCGGGACTGAGGAGACCCCCGGCGGCGCGGCACCTATTACCTCCGGCGCTGCCTCGCGCGGCTCGCCGATGAATTCAGTTATCTGTTCATCAGCAATCTGCGCCGCTACCTCCACCTCGGCTTGCGGCCGCGACGGACGCGCCTTGCGCAGACTCCATTGAATCAGGATCCCGATGAATACCAGTCCGGCGCCAGCGCCACCGGCGACGCCCAGCGTTAGGATAATGTCGAGCGGATGCACGTGATAAATACCAAGCGGAAAAATCGAGCAGTTCTTTTTTTACGAAACCGATAAGAGAATAACAGTCAAAGTCAGCGTCAGGAAACCGCTCCCGCCCCCGCGATTTCTTCGCCTCCCGGCGCCGCTGGAAACTCCGTGAAACCAAAAACCTTGCAGAGAGGAGGCAGATCGGATCACTATTGAGCTGAGATAATTGGACGTCGATTATGAACCGATTACACAGCTTCTTCCTTGTCACCGCGATCTTGACGCCGCTCGCAGTGTTTGCCCAGACACCTCCGAAGCTCGTGATCTACGAGCCTTTCGGGCCGCAATCAGTAGCCGATGACGCGGTGCGGATGGTCCAGCCGGACTTGGAGGCGCAACTCAAAGGGCCGGTCGAGATTCGCCATGCTGCATTTCACCCGGGGGCCGGCGGTACGGTAATAGATTTTGTGCGCGATCTGCCTTCAGACGGTCATTCTTTGGCAGCAGTGGAACTCGAAACGGAACTCACTTATGAGCTCCTGCATCCGGCAGACAAGGAGACGCTCGAAAAACTGACGCCGATCGCCTTGCTTACCGACTCAATCGCGCTCGCACTGGGAGCGCCAAATACTTCTCCGATCCATGACTGGGAGAGTCTCAAGGCAGCAACCAAAAACCGTTCGCTCACCGTCGGTCATGTCGGGCGTTCAGCTGGCATGGTCGTTGAGCTTAGCTGGCTCGAGACAGCGCTCGGCACCCACTTCAGTGATCGGATCGAACCCGGACGCGAAGGTATTTTGAATGCAATGGCGCAAGGTCAAGCTGATCTGGGACTGCTTGCGGCACCAACTTTATTCAGCAATCCGCTAGCTCCCCTGCCACCGGTGCGTGCGATCCTGACATTCGGTCCTCATCGCGAGACGCGGCTGCCAACGGTGCCGACTTTTGCTGAAATCAGCGGTAACAGGAATGCAAGTGTGGTCGGCAGCGTGGCAGTGTTCGGGCCGCCAGGCCTGTCAGAAGCGCAGCGACGCGATCTGACTGCGCTCTTCCTGGCCGTCAACAAAGATCCAAAGGTCAGACGCACGGAAGCGGCGATGGATTTCTCTCCAAGCGTCAGCGGCCCTGACACAGTCCGTGCGGACATACAACGCGATTTACGCGAGACCAGCGCCGATCTTAAAGCTTTGAGAGTTAAGCCCGACTCAGAGCAAGCGCTACCCAGACATTAACGGCTTGCGAATAAGAGCTACAGGTCGGCGCGCGATTTAGAAATCACGCGCGCGCCGACCCTCCATCACGACGGGAGACCTCGCAATGAGCAAACTTCAAGGCAAAGTCGCAATCGTGACCGGCGCGAGTCGCGGCATCGGCAAGGCGATCTCTGAACTGTTCGCAAAGGAAGGCGCAAAGGTCATTTGCTCGGCGCGCACTCTCAAGGAAGGCGAGCATCCCCTGGGAGGTTCGCTCGAAACCACCGTCGCGGGCATCAGAAAGTCCGGCGGCGAGGCGACGGCCGTCATTTGCGACGTATCATCCGAGGCTGACTGCGAAAAGCTCGTCGCCGAGTCTCACCGGATTTACGGGCTGGTCGACGTGCTCGTAAACAACGCGGCGCTGACCTATTTCATCGAGGTGAAGGATTTTCCACCCAAGCGATGGATGCGCTCGTTCGCCGTGAACCTCCACGGCCCATTCATGATGAGTCACCTCGTGCTGCAAGACATGGTTCCGCGCAAGTCGGGATCGATCGTGAACATCTCGTCGGGCTCGGCGATCGGACCGGGCCGCGGACCATACAAGGAAGTGACCCCATTCCGCGCTGGCGTATGCTACGGCGCGGAGAAGGCGGCACTCGAGCGCTTCACGCAAGGCCTCGCCGAGGAAGTTTACGACCACGGAATTTCAGTGACCTGCGTATCGCCATCGCTGGTCGTCCCGACGCCGGGCACAGTCCATCACCATCTCGTCACCAGCATGGACGATCCGTCGGGCGAGCCGGTCGAAATGATGGCGCAGTCGGTGTTGCTGCTCGCAACCGAACCGCTGGACAAAGTGACTGGCCTGGTGACCTACAGCCAGCCGCTTCTGAAGCAATACGGTTTGATCGACAAGGCGGCGGGAATCGGCATCGACCGGCAAGGCAGCGGCTTCAGTCTCATCTGACCGGCGCCCGCTCAGATGAAGGAGTGGAATCGCCGGCCCCTCCCGCCCCTTCCGTCATCTGAGCCGAGGATTCGCTCGTTATGTCAGGGAGCTTCGCTTCTAACAGCGCGTAGCGCGCATCTTNNGCCCGAAGTCGGCTCCGCGTCAGACCCAGGAAGCGTGAAACCCGTGAGGGGTTTCGCACTCCGGCCTCTGTCCTTCCCTCTTTACGCGGCTTCGGGAATCTTCAGCGAGATAATCTTCGACACGCCCGGACGATCCATCGTCACGCCATGAATCTGATCGGCGCGCTGCATCGTGCGTTGATTATGCGTGATCACGATAAACTGCGACCGCTCCTTGAGCTCCGCCATCAACGAGGTAAACGCCTCGAGACTGAACTCGTCGAGCGGCGCGTCCACTTC
>PNBD01000155.1 GCA_003135855.1 Deltaproteobacteria bacterium | reverse complement strand
GCGCGCTCGCGGGACTCGGCGGCGCGGTGCACGTCTCGGCGATTACCCATCGATTGTACGAGAAGCTGTCGCCGGGATGGGGCTACGAGGCGATCGCGGTGGCGCTGGTCGCGCGTCTGAATCCGCTGGGCATCGTCGCAGCCGCGCTGTTTTTTGGCGCGCTCGATAACGGCTCGCAGGCGATGCAGCGCTCGCAGAACGTCTCGCCGGTGCTGGTGCAGGTGATTCAGGGGATGGTGATAATTTTTCTGCTCGCGTTCGACACGCCGCTTTGGACCGGATTGCGTGATCAAATGACGGGCGCGCCGGCCACCACCGCTGCCGCGATCGCGGCGCCGGAGTTGCCCGATGCTTGAGGCATTCCTCAGCTCGACGCTCAGCATGGCAACGCCGATTTTGCTGGCGGCGCTCGGCGAATTGATTGTCGAAGAAAGCGGCATCGTCAATATCGGAATCGAAGGCGCGATGCTGACGGGCGCATTCTTCGCGCTCGCGGGCGCGTACTTCAGTGGCAGCATCTTGCTCGGGCTGGCGTGCGGAATCGCCGCGGGCGTCGCAATCAACGCGATCTTCGCCGCGCTGGTGGTGAATCTTTCGGTGAACCAGGTCGTCGCGGGCACCGCGCTCGATATCCTCGCGCTCGGACTCACAGGCGTTTTCTATCGCAAGCTGTTCGGCATCACCGGCAAGGCGTTCATGGTGCGGTCCGTGCCGAAGATTCCGCTCGGACCGCTCGCGAACATTCCGCTCCTCGGCCCCGTGCTCTTCAATCACAACGCGCTGGTCTATTTCACTTTTGCGCTCGTGCCCATACTTGGCTATCTGATTTCGCGGACGCGCTACGGACTACGACTGCGCGCGGCGGGAGAACGTCCCGCGGCGGCCGACGCGCTTGGCCTCAACGTCTATCGAATCCGCTGGCAGGCGTTGGTCGTGTCGGGAGTGCTGACCGGACTTGCGGGCGCGTACTTGACGCTCGCGTACGCGAACACCTTCGTNNGGATCCTCGGGCGATGGAATGCGTGGGGACTCTGCGCCGCATCGGTGCTGTTTGGCGCCGCGATGGCGCTGCAATTTGGTTTGCAGGCGCTCGGCACGATGGTGCCGTATCAGCTTTTTCTCGCCCTGCCCTATGCGCTGACGCTGGTGGTCCTCGCGGGATTCGGCGGTCAAGCGGCGGCGCCGAGTGCGCTCGGCGAACCGTACCGCAGGAGCTAGCGCAAATCCCCGACGGCAGAATTTCCTAGGCGGACACCGAATCGGCGGATTTCGCGCGAAGCCATAAGTTCGCTTGCGTGCCTTCGATCTGGAAATCGTCCGCGCACGCCGCGCATACGCTCACTTCCACGACGCGAGTCAGATCCCGTCCAACGGTTCTGACCTTGAACGTCCGCACGCCGTGCTTTTTCTCTTTGCAGCACTCGCAAAGTCGCATCGCAGCGATAATTGCATATTGTTCTCCAGGTTACAAAGTCCGGAAGCGCGTCGTGTCCACAGCCCCGCTCGCGGACCGTTACCGTCAGGATTATTCGCGAGGCGCGCGGATTTCGCGTTGCGGGGTAATCGGGTAACGTGATCATCGATGCCAACGCCGGTGCCCAGAGATGCGTCCTTCCCGATGGCGCATTGCGCGCAATGCGACAAGTCGGTGCTGACCTACGTCGCGCTCGACGACGGCCTTGAGCGCCGCGTCTGCGTTCATTGCGACTCGCCGATCTCAGACGCCGTCGCTTGGGTCGGGCCCGGCGACCTCGAGCAGTCAGGCTACTATTTCGGCTCGCCACCTGCCGAAAATGAGACGGGATGCAGCTCCGGATGCGGCAGCTGCGCCGTCAAGAAACACTAGCGGAAATAACAATCCGGAGTTCGAGAACCGAGCCCGTCCGAACTTAGCTGTCGGCGTTCTGCGCGCTGATCGGCGCGCCGACGGACTTTTCTGCACCGGCCGCGACTGCCGCGCGCGATCGCGCCCGCACCGGCGTGCCCAACGGCGAGAGATTCAGCTCGGTCGCGCATTCCTCGATTGCTCGATACGCGATGCGCCCTGCCTCGAACATCGCGCCAGCGGCGCAAATCGCGCCGGCGATCGTCAGTGCGCCCAGGCCCAGCGCAATTTCCGGCAGTCCCGCTAGCGTCACTGCTGCCGCGCTGACCGCACCGGCCGCAAGCGCCAGCTTGGTCATTCGCGTGGTCTTGATGCGCGCGACCACGATGTTCTTCAGCTTCATCCCGCCATGCTCTTCGTCGGCGGTCTTGAGTTCGACTCGCGTCCACGGACTCGGCCGCACTTCGAGGTCGAAGTCGTTCCATCCGGGATCGACGATCGCCGCATGGCCGGTGCGCGCGAACAGCTTGACGACGCGGTCGAGCAGGTTATCGCGCGTGACATATTCCTCGTTCCAGTACGCGAGCTTGACCGAGCGTCGAAGCCAGTCAATCGACGGCCTCTGACGAATGGTCTCCTGCGCACCGAGTCCGGTCAGCGCCTTCGCTCGCGTCTTGTAACGTGTGATTGTTCGAATCATCGGCCCCGTATAAGCGAGATAGGCGATTAGCAGCCGCGCTCTGAAACTTTCGTGTGATTTTTCCAGCGGCGCGTGCCATCCATAGTAGAGCGCCCAAATCGGCCCCAACGCCAGCATCGCGGCGGCCGGAATCACTGTCCATCCCATCACGATCGAGATGACCAGCGCGATCACGGAGAAGACCGTGTATTCGAACGTCTGAGGCAGCACGCCGGCCAGCGTCAGGCTCGGCTCGAACAGCGATTGCTCACCGGCGGTCGTGTTCCACATCACGCGCTGGCGATTTCCACCGGGTATCGTGCGCGCGAGGCCGGGGATCGTGCCGCGCCATGCGATTTGACGCATCACGTTGAACCGTTCTGGATAGCGCGGGTAGAGCAACGCCTCGGCGCGGCCGTAACCGCGTTGCTGTCCGTAGTAGGCCTTGATGGTGTTGCGGCGGAAGTGCCACACGAATGCGGCGGGACAAAAGCCGAGTTTGAAGTCCGCGTCGAGCATTCGCCAGCAGATATCGACGTCGTCGCCGGCCGCGGTGAACTGCGCATCGAAGCCGCCAATCTTGAGCAGTGCGCCCTTGCTGAAAACCATGTTGCAGCCTGCGAGATGCTCGGCGCGATCTTGGGCGACGAGCACATGGCAGGGCGCACCCGGCGACGCGGCGCAGCAAGCCTCGATCCAGCCGTCTTCGTGCGGTGCGTAATTCGGTCCGCCGCAACCGTCGAAATCGTTCTCGACGATCGAGCGCACCATTAGCGTCAGCCAGTGCGGATCTACGACGCAGTCTGAATCGGTATAGGCGATCAGCTCGCCGCGCGCGGCCTGCATCCCGACGTTGCGCGCGAAACTGAGGCCCTTGTTCGATTGGCGAATCAGCCGGAACTCGGGAAAGTCCAGCGAGATTTCCGCGGTGCGATCGCGCGAGCCGTCATCGACGATCACGACTTCGTAATTGGGATAATCGAGCTTGCGCAGCGACTCGAGGCACGGGCGCATCGTGCGCTCCGCGTTATACGCGCAGATGACGACCGATACCATCGGCATCCGCGCTGGAGGCGGCGGGCAAGTGCCATTGAGCGTGACGAACGGCATCACGTCGGACGCGCGGAGCAGCTTGACACCGAGCCAATCTTTGGAAACCGGAGCAGGAACCGGCGGTGCAACTACTCCAGCCGCCCCCGTACCAAACGCCACCGCGACCGCTTCGTCCTGCCCCGGCGATGCGTCCGCGAATTCGATCACGACCGGACGGGCTTCCGCGAGATTGTGCAGGGCAACCACGAAGTCACGAATTTCAATCGGCTCGAGCGCCGGAATTTCACCGTAGAGAAAATCCTCCTCGAGCACGGTCAGCGCGCGTGTCTCGGGGCGCAGCTTGATTGTTGCGATCGCCTCAGGCGCGCGATCCTTGATGATGCTGATGATGCTGCGGAGCCGCCGGCGCGCATTCTCGAGGCCGCCGGCGCGCAGCTGATCCTGGCTTACCGGGCAATCGAGGATGTAGCCGATCAGCGCGGGATGCTTGCTGAAGACGTGCGACGTATGCGCGATACGCGAAACCACCGCCTTCCATCCGCGCCTGCTGAGCAGCTCCTCGGGAGTGATCGACAGTTCGAGCATCGCGACCAGGCCTGATTGCGCGGCGAGGTCGAGCAGCGGCTGTGCTTGCGCTTCGCTGAGCACAAGGCCGGTAGTATGCGCCGCTTTAAGATCGTCGAGGCGCTTGCGAACTTTCAGTTTTTGTCCGAAATCTAAAGTGGCGCTGACATCCGGCAGCCGCATCGCCTTGAAAAAGAATTTATGCCCTGCGCGGGAAAGGAATTTTCCATGAGCAATTACGTTCTGAATAGAATCAGGGATGGTCGGCATCGGCGTCAGTGTCCCTCGGGTAGAGGAGCAACAGCCAAAGCCATGCCATGCAAATATCTGAGCAGTATGTTGGGTTTTTAGGCCTTGGCGGTTCCTTGGCAGACCAATTGGGTTGTGCCGCTAGACGATTTGCGCGGGCGAGCCCAGCGGCTGAAAAGTTCGCATGCTGCAAATAAAGGCATCTGCGGATCAACCGAGCACGCTAGATTGACTATTTTGCGAATGTTATACGTCGATCCAGTAGGGAGAGATTGATTCGGGCGTTTGCATGGCATTTGCCCATTAATTAAAAAGTCACTTGGATCGCAAAAGTTTAATCCGACAATCGGTCTTATGAAATGAAAGCATCGCTCGCCTGCGGCTGCTGCCGACCGTCGAAAGCAAAAAAACGTCATCAAACCACCGATGCGCCGATCGAGGCGACCCCCGAAGAAGTCGAAGCCATCAGACTGCAGCTCTCCGAAATCGAGCTATCGTTGTCTCGATTGTGGGGACCCTCGATCTGGAGCCGCGACCCCCATTGTCTGGCGGCGCGCGTCGAAGCCTCCGATCTCATCGATCGCCACTTCGAGGGAATCGTCGAACAATGGACCAATACCATTTTCGCGATGTTCCCGGCCTGGTATCCCGACGAAGCGCACGAGGCGCAACTCAAGATCAATATGTCCAATGCGTTGATTCGCATGGTCGACCATCTGCGCGATCCGGATAACCTTTGCACCTACGTTTATCTGCGCCGCCATTGCCAGGAAGGGATGATCCAGCGCGCCAAGCCGTCCCAGTTCAACACGATCCATATCGCGCTCAAGCAGGTGATTCTCGATCACGTGAAGTCCACCATGACCGGACCGCGCATGGAGCACGTGCGCGACGTGGTGGTCGCCGCGGTCGACGAGCGGCGCCTGATGGTCTCGCAGTTCTACATCGAATCGCGCGAGCGGTTGCTGCGCGAATCGGAAGAGAAATATCGCAACTCGGTGAACCACGCGCCCGATCCGATGTACGAAATCGAGCCCCATACCTGGATTGTGCTAGGAGTGAATTCGGCGGCTGAGAAGATGCACCTCATGATGCCGGGCGAGGAGCAGCTCCCGCTCGTCGGCCGCCCGCTGACCGATTTTGTACCGCCTCACATGCGTGCTGACACCGTGAAATCGCTCGAGGAAGTGCTGCGCGAGGGCTCCGCGCAATCGACCGACCTGCCGCTAGGCCAGTATTTTTACGACGTCAATTCGGCCCTCATTTCATACGGCAACAAACATTTCATTCAGCTGATCCTGCGCGACGTCACGCAGCGCCACGAGATGCTCGATTCGCTGCTCAAGGCGGAACGGCTGGCGGCGGCGGGAACCTTCGCGGCCGGCGTCGCGCACGAGGTGAACAATCCGCTCGCATCGATTTCGTCGCTGGTGCAATCGCTGCTCTCCGGCGAGGACGACGGTCAGCGCCGCACCATCATGCATACCATTCTCTCGCAAATCACCCGCATCTCGAGCACTCTCAAAGACCTGGTTAATTTCGCGCGGCCGACCACCGCGCAGCGAAAACCGGTTGACGTCAACGCGCTCGTTTCCGAGACGCTGCGCCTGATTACCTACAACAAACGCTTCAGCGGCATTCGCGTCGAGCCGATTATCGAGCCCGCCTTGAAGCCCGCGTTTGCCGACGACAACGAGATTCAGCAGGTGCTGTTAAATCTGATCTTCAACGCCGCCGATGCCTCTCCCGCGGAAGGCGGCGTGATCAAGGTGATCACCGAGAATCACCGCGTCGGACAAGGTTCCGACAAATCGCGGCGCGTCAAAATCAAAGTGGTCGACAACGGGATCGGCATCCCGAAAGAGCATCTCGAGCGGGTCTTCGATCCGTTCTTCACCACCAAACCGGCCGGCGCCGGCGTCGGACTCGGACTCTCCCTCTGTCAGCGCATGATCCTCGCCAATCACGGCACCATCCGCGTTGACAGCGAAGTCGGGCGCGGCACTTCGGTGACCATCACGCTCCCGGTGCACGAAGAGGCGGTTCAGACTCAGACCGCCGCCTGACCATGAACACCAACGACGCATCGTGGACCGCGCAAGACCGCGGACCGTACCGGCTCCTGGTGGTCGAAGACGAGCCGTTGATGCGTTCGATCATCGTGCAGCTCGCGCGCAGCGAAGGCTACGAAGTCATGGAAGCGCCGGCCGCTGAAGTCGCGCTGCGAATCTTCGAGAAGGAAAAAATCGATCTCGCGATCCTGGACCTCAACCTCACCAGCGGCGGCAGCGGACTCGATTTGCTGCGCCGGATGCGCGAGCTCGACTCCGAGGTGATGGGCATCATCGTCACCGCCTACGCGAGCGTCGAATCCGCGGTCGAGGCGCTGCATCAGGGCGCCTACGATTACATCACCAAGCCGTTCGCCAACGATCATCTGAAAAAGGTCATGCGCAACGCGCTCGAGGGCAAGGCGCTGTTCCGCGAGAATCGATTTCTGCGCCAGGAACTGCGCGAGAAGTATCGCTTCGAGAGCATCATCGGCAAAAGCGACGCCATCGAGAGCGTCTTCCGCGTGATGGAAAAAGTCGCGCGCACCGATTCGAGCGTGCTGATCACCGGCGAATCGGGCACCGGCAAGGAACTGGTCGCGCGCGCGATTCATTTCACCTCGGAACGCGCCAACAATCGTTTTCTGCCGATCAACTGCGGCGCGCTGCCGGAAAATCTGCTCGAAAGCGAACTGTTCGGCTACAAGCGGGGTGCCTTTACCGGTGCCGGACAGGACAAGGTCGGTCTGCTCAAGGCCGCCGACAAGGGTACGGTTTTCTTCGACGAAATCGGCGAGCTGCCGCTCGCGCTGCAAGTCAAGTTGCTGCGCGCGCTGCAGGAGCGCGAGGCTTATCCGCTCGGCGCCAACGATCCGATTGCGTTCGACGTGCGCGTGCTCTGCGCCACCAATCGCAACCTCGAGAACGAAGCCAAGGCCGGCCGCTTCCGCGAGGAACTGCTCTATCGAATCAACGTCATCAATATAAATCTGCCGGCGCTACGTGAGCGCAAGGACGACATCCCGCTGCTCGCGAATCACTTCATGCGCAAGTATGAGAAGTCGCTCGCGCGAACCGGGATGCGTTTTTCCAAAGGCGCGATGCGCGTGTTGATCAATTACGCGTGGCCGGGCAATGTCCGCGAGCTCGAGAACACTATCGAGCGCGCCGCGATTCTCGCCGAGACCGACGTCATCCATTCGCACGATCTGCCCGATAAGCTGCGCACCGCGTCACCGGTGATGGCGAGTATCGAAAATCCCGGGCTGACGCTCGAGGAACTCGAACGCGAGCACATCAAGCGCGTCTTGGATAAGGTCGAAAACGACAAGGTCAAAGCCGCGCAAGTATTGGGCATCCATCTCTCGACGCTTTACCGCAAGGTGCAGCGGTACCATCTCGATGACGGCCCGTCAGTCGAGGCGCAGCCCGCCCGCATCGCCTGAGCGCGGGGACGCGAAGCCGAATCGGGCCGGAGGGCCGATTCGCCAGGAATAGAACTGGCAATGCGAAGGTCGAGAGAATAGACTTTTGAACGCGGCCGGATGCGACCGCGCCGGAGATTAATATGGACCTCTTTGCGCCAAGCCATCTTTTGATCATTTTGCTGATCATTCTGGTCATCTTCGGGCCGAGCAAGCTTGGAGACATCGGCGGCGCCATGGGCAAGGCGGTAAAGGATTTCAAGAAGGCGATGAGCGACGACGACTCGGCCAAGACCGTCGTCCGCACCGAGGAAGCCAAGACCCCCGAAGTCGTCAAGCCCGACAAGCTTTCCTAGTTCACACCCGCTCGCCACTCTCACCTGGCTCCCAACACCACGCGAAGTGCATCACTTCGCTTAGTGTCTTCGCCTCTTTGTGGTAAATCCTCTCCTGCGTGAAGCCAGTTAATATTCTGCTTTGGATTGGAGTCGGCGTGCTCGGCGCGTCGGCGATGGGCGTGCTCGCGATCGCGCGCGGCGAGGATCGCCCGAGCGTGCTCTGGTTCATCGTCGCGGCGGTCTGCGTTTACGCCCTCGGCTATCGCTTCTACTCGCGATTCATCGCCGACCGCGTGCTCGAGCTCGACGACTCGCACGTGACTCCGGCGGTACGCCTGAACAACGGCCGCGACTACGTGCCGACCCAAAAGTGGATCACCTTCGGCCATCATTTCGCCGCGATCGCCGGCCCCGGTCCGTTGGTCGGGCCTGTGCTGGCCGCGCAATTCGGCTACCTGCCTTCGACCATCTGGATCATCATCGGTGCGGTGCTCGGCGGATGCGTCCAGGATTTCGTAATTCTCGGCTACTCGCTGAAGCGCGACGGCCGCTCGCTCGGCAGGATGGCCTCCGAGGAAATCGGACCGATCGGCGGTTTCACCGCGCTGATTGGCGTCCTGATGATCATGGTCATCCTGATCGCGGTACTCGGCCTGGTCGTGGTCAACGCGATGAAGCATAGCGCGTGGGCGACCTCGACCGTCGCCGCCACCGTGCCGATCGCGATGCTCGTCGGCATCTACATGACGCACCTGCGGCCGGGCCGCTTGGTCGAGGGCTCGGCGCTGGGCGTCGGGCTAATACTGCTCGCGGTATTCGGCGGGCGTTACGTCGAGGGCTGGCGCATCGGACATTACTTCGTGATGGAAGCGCCGGCGCTGGCGATTTGGGTAATCGCGTACGGCTTCCTCGCGTCGGTGCTGCCGATCTGGCTGCTGCTCGCGCCCCGCGACTATCTTTCCGCGTTTATCAAAATCGGAACGATCGTTGCCCTCGCCCTCGGCATCGTCGCATTGCACCCGCCCGCGCTGATGCCTCCGCTGACGCAATTCACCAACGGCATGGGTCCGGTCTTCGGCGGCAAAGTGTTTCCGTTCGCATTCATCACCGTTGCCTGCGGCGCGATCTCTGGCTTCCATTCGCTCATCGCCTCGGGCACGACGCCCAAGATGCTCGAGCATGAGCGCGACGCGCGCCTGATCGGATACGGCGCGATGATGGTGGAATCGTTCGTCGCGGTGATGGCGATGATCGCGGCCGTGATGCTCCAGCCCGGCGTGTACTTCGCGATCAACAGCCCGGCCGGGGTGGTCGGCACCGGCCCTGCCGCATGCGAAAAAATCAGTTCGTGGGGCTACGCCGTGACCGACGCGCACATGCAGGAACTTGCCTCCTCGGTCGGCGAGACTTCGCTGTACGCGCGCACCGGCGGCGCGCCCTCGCTGGCCGTCGGGATGGCGCACATCTTCGCGCATTCGCTCGGCGGCAAAGCCGTGATGGCGCTCTGGTACCATTTCGCGATCATGTTCGAAGCGCTCTTCATCCTGAGCACCCTCGACGCCGGCACGCGCGTCGCGCGCTTCATGCTGCAGGACTTGCTCGGCCACATCTATGCGCCGCTCGGCGACAGCTCGTCGTACGCGAACATCGTCGCGACCTCATTTTTGATTTGCGCGGCGTGGGGCTACTTTCTTTATTTCGGCACGATCGATCCGTTCGGCGGCATCAACTCGCTGTGGCCGCTGTTCGGAATCGCCAACCAGATGCTCGCGACGATCGCACTGTGCGTTGCGACCAGCGCGATGATCCGCCAGGGCAAACAGCGCTATGCCTTCGTCACGCTAATTCCGCTGGTGTGGCTGGTCGCGGTGACGATGACGGCGGGAGTCGAGAAGATTTTCTCAGCAATGCCGAACGTGGGATTTTTATCGCACGCCGCGAAGCTCGCCGCGGAGGCCGCCGCGCCCGGAGTCGCCGAAGCGCGCGTTGCAGAGATTGGCCGGCTCATCTGGAACGATCGAATCGACGCGGCGCTGACCGCATTTTTCATTGCCGTGGTGATCGTGATTCTCGCCGACTCGGCTCGCGCGTGGACCAAACTTCTGATGGGCTCCGGCCCGAGCGCTCGCGGCTCGCAGCAGGCGGCCGCATGAGCAAGCACGTGAATTCAACTCGATTTGCAGATAGGACGCGGCGCGCGATGACCCTTATCGCGAAGGTTGCGCGCGCAGTCGCAGGCGAGATTCAAAGATTGAATAGCGCGCGACTCGATTCAGTGCTGCTCGCGCGGATGCCTCGTCGCGAGCGCTCGCGGCTGGTCAAGTCCGCGCTGATCGAACATCATCGCAACCCGAACCGCTGCTGTTAGCTTGGCTCAGTGGCAGCCGCAACCGCCACCGCAGCATCCGCCACCGGTCATCCCGCCGCGCGACGCGCCGTTGTTCGCGATCGCGTTCATCGCAGCACCTGTGCTGTCGCCATTGCTGCCGCGCGCGGCAAAAGTGGACATCTCGCGCGTCAGCTTCGATCCATGACACTCGGGACATTCTGCCTCGTCATGCCCGCCGCGCACGAATGCCTCAAAGGAGCGATCGCACTCATCGCATCGATATTCATAAATTGGCATCGCGATTACTCTTCGATCGGCTGTGCGTATTCGACCAGCACGCCGCGCGTTGCCTTGGGATGCAGAAAACAGATCATCCCGGCGAGACCGTGCCGAGCTTTCTGATCGATTAGCTGGATATTCTTCGCGCGCGCCGATTCAAGTTCGCGATCGATGTCGTCGGTCTCGAAGCACACGTGATGCAATCCGCCGCCGCGCCGCGCGAGAAACTTGCCGACCCCATTGTCGGGATTGAGCGGCTCCAGCAGTTCGATCTCACTGTCGCCGACCTTGAGCAGGGCGGCTTTGACGCCCTGCTCTTCGATCGTTTCGCTCTTGGTCAAATGCAGTCCGAGCGTGTCGCGCCAGAATTTGAGACCTTCGTCCAAGTCCCGCACTACCACGCCCACATGATGGATCTTCTTCAACATCTACTTATTGCTTATGATCCAGACATTCCTTCTTCTGAAGCGAGTCCCACATCTTCGCCATCTCGGGCGAGCCTAGCTGCGGATGCTCGGCGCGGGTCTGCGCGAGCTTGCTGCAAGCGCCCGGGAGATTTTTTTGCTCCACGTAAACCACTGCGATGTTGTACTTCGCTTCGTACCACAGGATGTCCGACTCAGCCGCGGTACTCTCGACCGCCGTCCACAGCGTGACCGCGTCTTTCCAGTTCTTCTTGCCCTGCGCGATTCGCGCGAGACCCGCGTTCGCATCGGGCGACGCCGGGTCGGCCTTCACCACCTGCTGGAAGATCGTGTCGGCCTTCGCATCTTGCCCGGTCGCCTGTAATGCCTGCGCGTAAATCGACAACGTACCGGTAAGGTTCTTCACCGGGATCTTGCCCGCCGCCGCCAGGTCCGCGAAATAGCTGTATGCCGTCGCGGTCAATTTTGCGTTCGCCAGGTAGGCCTTCTGATCGTTGTTGCTCTTGGCATCCTGCGCGGCATGCCAAAAATCGATGCCGAGACCTTTGATGAAATCGCTCTGCGCGGTATTGCCCTTGCTGCGCTCGACCAACGCTGCGACGTCGCGATTGACTTCGTCATACTTGCCGAGCTTATCGAGTGCCACGATCCGCCATTCCGCAACGTCGTGGAACTTGTCGCTCATCTTCGGGTACTGCGCTTCGTAGTTGTCGAGCAACGAGGCGACCTGCGGGTAGTCGACTTTCGCGGGATCCTCTTCCAGCAAGGCTGCCAGCATGAAGATCGCTTCTCCGCGAATCTCGTGAATCGATTTCTTCGCTGCGCCCGGCGAGTTCCGCTCCGCCTCCGGCGCCATCTTGATCGCTTCGTTCAAATTATCGATCGCCAATTTCTTGAGCGCCGCGGTATCCACTTTGGGCGCCTTGTTATCCTTCGCGGCTTTCGCATCTTTGTCGGCGGCGCCCGCGGCCTGCAGCGCCTTGTAATAGCAGTCGGCGCTCTTGAACTTCGCGGTGAACGTGAATTCCGGGTTACCCTTCACGTCTCCATAGAGCTTGGCGGCTTCCAGGAAATTGCCGTCACGCTGCAATCGCTCCGCCATCGCGAGGCGCTGCTCGCCGGCGAACTCGCCGGTCGGATATTTCTGCAGATATTCCTGCGCGGCCTTCGCCCACTGCTCTTCGAGCGCCTTGTCTTTCGAGCCGCCCTCTTCCCATCTGTGATGCGAGAGCGCGAACTTCATATGCTGCGCCCACTGCGCATCGGCCCCGCCGCTCCCGGCTATCTTGGTCAGCAAGCTCTCGACCAGGTCGTAGCGCTTCTCTCTTAGATAGATATCGGCGGCAAACTTGTATCCCTTGGGATACTTCCCGGTGGCTGCCGCCTCGGCGTAGTACTTGGCCGCAGCGCCTTCGTCCTTGCGCGAGAGCAAAACGTTGGCGAGCAGCCACTTCTCGAACGGATCGCTCGAGTTGCCGAATTCCTCGACCGCGTTGGCCGGATACTTCGATCCCGCCGCGACGTCGATTGCCCACCCTTCCTTGTCGTTCTCCTGGCTCTTCATCGAATCGACGATCTGCTTATGAATTTCAGCCTTCTTGCCGGCATCGCTGGTCGCCCTTTCAGCCGCAAACAGGGTCTGCAAGTGCAGCATCTGTCCGCCACCCTTGCCGCCGCCACCGCTGCTGTATTTGAGCGCTTCATTCGGCTGACCCATCTTCATGTAGGTCGTCGATAGTCCCTCTTGCGCGGCCTTGTATTGTTGGGTCCCCGTCCCGCCTTCCATGATTTGCTTGAAGTCCGCGATCGCGCGGTCATAGTCAGGCTTGTTGAACTTGCCAAGTTCGCGTTCGCAGTAGGCGCGGCCGAGCGTGTTCTCGCGCACCAGGTTGGGATCGGGCATCGCCAGCGTGCTTTCGGTGAAGCCGTCGATTGCCTGGTTCAGCAGCTTCTTGGATTGTTCGGCGTTGTCGTCAAACAGCGTGGTCGCCGCCTGAAACCGCAGCCACGACAGCGGATACAGCGCGCGCAGTGCGTATTGCTCGGGCTTGTCGTAGTCGCACTGAGCCCCGCTATCCATCTGCGCGATGCAGTCGTCCTTCTTTTTGCGGTAGGTGTTGTACATCCGATCCAGCATCGAATCGAGCTGGTGGTACATCGGTATCAAAGCGCCCTTATCGACCTTTCCGCCCGAGGCAAGCTTGGCGAAGGTCGCCTCCGCGCCATCGAGTTTGCCGATCACCTGATCGGCGGTCGATTCATTAGACTCGGCCGCACTCATCTGACCCGAGAGGCTGGATAGCTCACCGCTGAGCTCGCCCAAACTCTGGGCCGCCGCGACGCCGCCGAAGAAAGCGACGATGGCAACGAGACCGAGCGCCACCATCAGCCGATGCGAAAAACGCACAAGATTCATTTGTCTAGTCCCCACGTAATGTTCCGAAATTCGGGTGGCCATAGATAAGAATAACCCGTCGATAACGTCAAGCGAATCCAAATACTCGCCCAACCTCAAGCACCTGCGCAAGCGAGGAAATCCTCGCGCTCCGGGCTGCAATTGCCGGCGCCGTTTCGGCCCGGTCGCGATCGACCAATACCGCGACAATCCCGGCGGATTCGGCCGCGGCAAAATCGAGATGCTCCGAGTCGCCGATATGCATCGCGTCGCCGGCTGTCGAATCGAGGCGCGCAAGCGCCGCATCGAAAATCTCGCGGCTCGGCTTGGCGTAGCCGACTTCCGACGAAATTGAAACCGAATCGAAGTAGCGGGTCAGATCGAGGCCGTCCAGGATGCGGTATAGCCGGTAGTCGAAATTCGAGATCACGCCCAGCTTGAGTCCACGATCTTTTAGACGTTGGAGGGCGCCCCTTGCTTCAGGGAACGCCTCCCAATGCGCCGGGTCGGCGAAGTACCCGAACAGCGCCTCGAAATAACCCTCGAAATCGCGAAACTTGCCCAGCGACGCGAACGTCGAGGCGACCCGGCTCCGCCACCATTCACGCTCGAGATGCCGAAGCTCAGCCGCGGGATGCCCCAGGCCGAAAGCCAGACCGTCCGCCGCGCGAAACACTTGCCGGAAAGAAGCCGCCACCTCGTCCTCAGATGCATCGACGCCAAAGTCACGCGCGATGCGCGCGTAGGTTCGTCCGATCGGCTCGCGCGAGTCGAAGAGCGTCCCGGCCGCATCGAAATATGCCGTGCGAATCATCGACGGGTCGCCGCGCCTACTGCAATCCGTCCCACACCTGGATCAATACTCCGAACGCCGATTGTGGCGAAATGAAATACTGCCGCTCGCCGCGCCAGTTGCGTTTTTCATCGACGACTCGCACGCCGTCGCGCTTCAGGCGCTCGCGGGTGCCGTCGAAATCGCGCAGGTCGAGCGAGATATGATGCATCCCCTCGCCGTACCGCGCGATGAACTTGCCGACAAAATCGTTCTCAGTCTTATGCGGCGGGCTCTGCACGAATTCCAGTTTGAATCCCGCCACCTCGATATGCCCAAGAGCGAAGTTGCCCTCGGAATTGCTGACGTGCGGCTCGTGCTCGATCTTCGTGCCCGGAAAATAATTGCGGAAGAACGAATAGGCGGCCGCGATATCCTTCACCGCGATCGAAACGTGATCGAAGTTCGCCTTGCCGTCGGGCGCGGGTTTCGGATGCGCTTGATCCCAGTTCGGCACGTGCCAGAACTGAATCAGCGTGCCGAAGGCCGACCGCGGCGAGATGAACGCGGTGGCCGAGCCCGCATCGTATTTCTGTTCATCGACGACGCGCACGCCGCCCGCCTTGAGATTGGCGGTCAGCGCCTCGAGATTGTCCACCTCGATCGACAAATGATGCATCCCCTCGCCGTGCTTCTCGATAAATCTGGTTACGAAGCCTGGCTTGCCGATCGGGTCTTCGATCAACTCGACGACGAAACCGCCGAGATGAAAATCCTGCCAATAAAACGAGCCGCTCACCTGCTCGTCCATGGTTTTCGGGCTGCGCAGCGTGATCGGGAAATACTTCGAGAAAAAATCGTAGGCGCGATCGATCGATTTCACCGCAATCGAAACGTGGTCGAACCTCATCCGGACATCGTCGATCCCTGGCATCCTGGGCAACTCTCCTTTTCTTCAAGGCGCTGATTCAGCGCGGCAAACTTTCGAGCAAGCTTGCCAATTTTCATCTGAGCCTGTTCGGCAAAATCTTCATCAGCCTGTTCGGTATGTAACGCGCGTGGCCGCGCGTTTCGCGCCGGTCCCAAAAGTGCCGGCCTATTTCACCGCGCCGCCCGGTCGAAAGCGCCACAATAATCGGAACCCGTTGTGCAGTACCAGCGGCCATCCGTTCGCGATTTTGCTGGCATACATGCGGATCGACTGATCGGCGCGCGACAATCGCGGCACGTCAAAGAAATTCGAGCCTCGCATCCAGCCGCCCGCTTTCGGCGCGCACCACGATATATCCGCCGCCCTTGAACGGTCCCGCGTTGAGTACCTTGGTCGGACCGATCTGATCGACCCCCGCCGATTCATGGATATGCCCCGAGATGCACACGTCGGGCTTCACCTCGCTGATGAAACGGCGCGCCGCCGTACTGCCGACCGCCGCGCCGCTCATGATTCGATCGCACTTCGTCTCGTAGGGCGGCGTGTGGCAGATCATCAGGAGCGGACGCGCATCGCGGACCATCTCGTAGCCTGCGCACAGCTTCTCGTAGATTTCAGTTTCGCTGAGTTCGGTCGGCGTCCCGAACGGAGTGATGTTCGAGCCGCCGCAGCCGAAGATTCCCACTCCGTCCACGATCCGTCCGCGCCCGTGCAATGCGATTCCTTCCTCTTCCAGATACGGAATCACGTCGCGCTGATCGAGATTGCCCGGCAGCGCGAGCACATTCGGGCACGCGGCGCGCACGTCGTCGAGCACTTTGCGCGCCTCGGCCGGCCCGCCGAAATTAGTGAGATCGCCGGACACGATCACCAGATCGCAATCGCGCATCACGTCACCCATGCGGGCGAGATTGCGCGTCGCCATATGAACGTCGCCAAACGAGATTATCTTCATCGAATCAAGGCGCCCGAATTTGCACGGCGCCCAACTATTCAGGTTATCGATCTTGCACAGCCAATTGTAGCGCCCCTCGGCTACTCTTCGTGAATCTCGAGCGCCAACCCTGATACCTCTCCCGCTTAGTTGATCGATAGGAGGCTGCCCTGAGCGAAGTCGAAGAAGGCCCGCCGCGCGCTCTTATACCTCGCCCGTTATTTTAACGGGCGAGGTTTCAGCGCGCTCGGCACCAGCACACCGCTTTCGCTAAGATAACTCCATGGCGGCGCGCGATAAATTTGCTTTCGTGCTCTTCAAGCCGCAATACGCCGGCAATGTCGGCGCGGCCGCACGCGCGCTTAAGAACATGGGCTTCGCCGATTTGCGTCTGGTCGCGCCGGAATTATCCGATCGCCGCGACGCCTCCGCGATGGCGGTCCATGCCGACGACGTCCTCGCCGCCGCAGGCACGTTCCCCGATCTCGCGGCCGCGCTTGCCGATCGCACGATCACCGTCGGCACGACTTGCCGCGACGGGCCTTACCGAAATGCGTCGCAGTCTCTCAGGGCATCGGCGTCCGAACTCGCGGCGCTGGCTGAATCGAATTCGATCGCCATTATTTTCGGCCCCGAAGATCGCGGTTTGACTAACGAGGAGCTCAAGCTCTGCCAGCGTCTGATCACGATTCCGACCGCGCCGGAATATCCGTCGCTCAACCTCGCGCAGGCAGTGATGGTCGTCGCATACGAATTGATGCTCACATCCGCGACGACGCCCGCTGCCGCGACGACGCCCGAATTCGTGCCGGCCAGCGTGTCCGACGCGATGCTCGAGCGGATGGCCGACGCATTGCTCGCGATCGGTTTCATTCCCGAAGACAATCCCGACCACATCATGTTTGCATTGCGCGGGATCTTCGGACGCAGCGGCCTCACCGCGCGCGAAGTCGATATTCTGAACGGGATGACCCGGCAGATGCGATGGGCCGCCGAGGGAGGTCATCGCACGATCGAACAGAAGCGCCGCGCCGGCAAGAAGCTCCGCTGAGCGGCAGTATCTTCTTGGTGTCCTCGACGGCTTTGTGCTGAGATAGTCAAAAGCCGCGATCCTATGGCTGAAATAATAAAATTCGCCGAGATTCAGGAGGCCCGCCGCAAAGCCCGCGCTCGCGGCCCCGAACGCGAGAATCTCGAACGCGCGGTGCAACTGATGCGCATCAATCTCGCCAGCGTCGCCGCCGAATTAATCGACGCTCCCCGGGCCCATCAGGCGGAATTGCTGACCCGCGTCGAGCGGCTGGCCGCGATGATCCGCTACGGCATGCGGATGCTGGGCGAGAGCGCCGACCCGGGACTCGACGGACTCGTTTCGAACCGTTCGTGATGCACGTCCGCACGGAGACTTGCCGCAAGAGCCGTGGCTGAAGGAATCAATCTAAGAATCGTCGGCGTCGAGCCCGGCGACGAAATCGCCGGCGCGCGCAAAATTACGATCGCAACCACCCGCGGCCCGATTCCCGTCGTCCTCCACGCAGCGCCGGAAAAGGGACGCGCCGCACTATGCGTCTGCGGTGCGATTGGCGGATTCGACGGCCCCTCGATGCTCTATCCTCGGCTTGGCCTCGAGATGCCCAGGCTCGGCATCACGATTGCCCGCCTCAACTACCGCCAGCCCAACGAGTTCGCCGAATGCCTGGTCGATGCGATGGCGGGAGTCACGTTCCTCGCCGGCATTGGACATCAACGAGTCGCGCTGATCGGGCATTCATTCGGCGGCGCAGTCGCAATCAACGCGGGAACTCTGACTCCGACTGCGACCACTGTGATCGCGCTCTCGAGTCAGCTCGCCGGCGCGCATGTCGTCGGCGAATTGTCGCCCAAGCCGCTGCTCCTGATTCACGGCGGCGCCGACACGATCCTGTCGCACGAGAGCTCGCAGGCGCTCTACGATCGCGCCGGCGAGCCGCGCACGATCAAGATACTGCCCGGCGTCGGCCACCGCCTGGCCGAAGCGTCCGACGAAGTATTCGACCTCGTCAGCAATTGGCTACTCGAAAAAACCTGACTCCGATGCTTCGATCAGATCAGCAGTTCCGCGATTTGCACGCCGTTCAGCGCGGCGCCTTTGCGCAACTGATCGCCGACGACCCAGAAATTGAGCGCGTTCGCGCAACTGATATCCTCGCGGATTCGCCCGACGTAGCAGTCGTCCTGTCCCTCGACAATTATCGGCATCGGATAGCGATTCTGCGCAGGATCGTCGTACACGCGCAGGCCCGGGAAGCGCTCGAACGCGGCACGCGCTTCACTCGCTGATATCTTCGATTCGGTTTCGGCGTTCACCGATATCGAGTGCGCCGTGAAAACCGGCACTCGCACCGTCGTGGGCGTGATCGGCAAATCGGGAATCGCGAGAATTTTGCGGACCTCGTTCACCAGTTTGATTTCTTCGCCGGTGTAGCCGCCCTCGACGAACTTGTCGATATGCGGAATCACGTTGAACGCGATCTGATGCTGAAAGAACTTCGACTTGATCGGCTCGCCCTTCGTCCACGCAATCGTCTGCTCGCGCAGTTCCGCGACGCCGTTGACACCGGCGCCCGAGACCGCCTGAAAGCTGGTCGCGACGACCCGCTTCAAGCGCCCCACGTCATGCAGCGGCTTCAGCGGCATCACGGTGACGATCGTCGTGCAGTTCGGGCACGCGATAATTCCCTTGTGATCGCGGGCCGCGCCCCCGTTTATCTCCGGCACTATCAGCGGCACCTCGGCGTTCATCCGAAACGCGCTGGATTTGTCGATCACGATCGCGCCCGCCTTGACTGCGTGCGGCGCGTATTTCTTCGATTGCTCGGAGCCGGCTGAGAAAAACGCGAAGTCGATCCCTTTGAACGAATCTTCGCTGACGACCTCGACCGGGATCGTTTCGCCCTTGAACCTGATCGTCTTGCCCACCGACCGTGCCGATGCGTACGCACGAAGTTCGCTTACCGGGAACTTGCGCTGCTCCAATATCTGGAGCGTGGTCTGGCCGACGGCGCCGGTGACGCCTACGATCGCGATTCTATTTCCACTAGCCATTGTTCGATTTTGTGATTCTACTTTCGATAGCTACTCGATAGCGTATAGCTGCCGCCGCGATGGGTCCAGATGAGCATCGGGGTTGCGCGATTCCAAAAACGCCGGCTCTGCGAATGAGCCGGCGTTTTTCGATCATTCCGATCTGCGCATCACTCAAGGCCCCGCTACTTTCACGTATCTCAGGATCCCGGTCGCGATCAGATCGATGCTTGGATCGACGATATGGGTTCCCGGCGTGCGCGTCGCTGAAAGCATCGCCTGGAGATCGATCACAGCGAGGAAAGTCGGCGGTGCGTCGGCCACGATCGCAAACGCCTTATGCGAAGTCGGACTTACGTAAGCGGTAACCGTGTGCGGATCGAATCCCGTCGAGAATGGGGTCCCATCGGGCTCCGCCGGCAATGTCAGTAAAACGTAATCGACGACCGCCGGTGTACCAGTGCCCGAGGTCGCTGGCAATTGAATCGCGCCGACGTTATTGCCGCCGAATTCTCCCGTCACTACCGCGAGATGAGTATTGGGCGCGACCGCGATACCGTTGGTTCCGGCTGATAAACTGGCGAATTCAGGGAAGTTCTGCACCTGGCTGGGCGCGCTCCAGGTGCCCGGCGCACCACCGGTACCAGCAACGAAAGTAGCCTGCTTGAGATCCGCGATGAACAGATGCCCGGTGCCCTCGACGGTCGACAGCGCAATTCCGGTCGTGCAGTCTTCGCCGGCGGAATCGAGCGCGCCACCACTCGTGATCGCGTTATCGAACACGCCACCGGTAGTAAGGTTGACCAATTCGTAGATCCCTCCCTCGCTCGGCGACAACAGCAGATGAAGCTGGGGATCAATCGTGATGTCTTCGCTGATCTGACTACCTGAGACGATCGGCGCTTGCAGTGTGTCGGTCGCCAGATTGATCGCTTGATAGGCGCTTTGATCGCCAGTAAGTCCGATTCCCAGGAAAGCCAGATTGCTCGTCGCGTCGATCACCACTCCGCAGGTGGAACAGGTGCCGCCCGAGAAGCTGGTAGTTCCGGTCTCGCCGCTGGTGAGAGTTTTCGTTAGAGCGGTGCCGGTTATCAAGTAAACGTCGCTATCGTTTGAAGTGCATACGGTTTGTCCGGTCGTCGAGTTCGACGAGCACGAGTTTACCACTTTGGGCGTCACGATCGTCGCTCGCACGATGCCGGTTCCCTCGATCGGAACCAACTCCACGTTCGGACTCGAAGCGGGGTTCCAGTTTCCCTCTGGAACGTACGAAGCGACATCGCTCCCCTGTATCAGCACCGACAACGAGCTTGACGGTACACATGCATTTGGCGGGATTGGGGTCGGCGTCGGCTTTATCGGATGGTGGCTGCAACTCGCACATGGATCGCATGCCTTGATCGAAAGCAGCATCGCGACCACCACCATCACGGGAACTATCAACTTGAGCGTACGGATGAACATCGAAGAATCCTCCCCATCCAATCTGCCGCACGCACCGTCGGCGAACCCCAGCTTCGATTGGCGCGGAAAACGATAGCGAATTGAGGTTCTCGATAGCAATCATTAGATGACGATTGGTCAGCGCCATCTTTAGCGTCACGCCACCTAATTCGCCTGACCGCATGGTCTGTCGATTGACAGCTTGCCGACCCCATATTACGCTTAGCCGACTGTAGCGATTGCAGCCTTATCGAGAGCGGCGGAGGGACTGGCCCGCTGATGCCGCAGCAACCGCACCCGCGACGGGTGCCGGTGCTAACTCCTGCAGGGTGCTCGAACGCGAGATGCCCTGGAAGATAAGGCGAGTGTGTTCACCACCCTCGTCTTTATCGTCATCGCAGGAGGGGAGTCTTCGCGACTCTCCCGCACCAATTGCCTCTCGCGCTGCTCTCGATAGCAGGGTGAAGCGGTGACGACCAAAGAATTTGGAATATTAATAGTCGGCGTTGGAGGACTCGGAGTCCCGGCCGCGTGGGCGCTCGCCCGCGACGGCGCTCGACGTCTGACGATTGTAGATCCCGACCCGATCGATCTCTCGAATCTCGCCCGCCAGGTAATCTTCACGACGCACGACATCGGCACGCCCAAGGTGGTCGCGGCCGCGCGATGGCTCACGACGAGATTCCCCGATTGCACCGTCGAACCCCATGCGATCGCGCTCGATTTCTCCAATGCGCTTCGATTGATCGCGCTGCACGACTTTGTGATCGACGCGACTGACAGTCCGGTCGCGAAGTTCCTGATCAACGACACCTGTATCGCGGCGCGCAAACCTTTTGTGTACGGCGGCGTGATCGGGATGACGGGTCAGGCCATGAGCGTGATTCCCGGCGCGACAGCCTGCCTCAGATGCATCTTCGAAGATGCGCCCGACGAAACTGAAGTCGCGAGTTGTCGCGAGGCGGGAATACTGGGACCCGTCGCCGGCGCGATCGGCGCGATGCAGGCGTCCGAGGCGATGCGCGCGTTGCGCGCAGAGAAGCTCGAACTCTATGGAAAAATTCTAACTTACGACGCCGCGGGTGTAGCCCGGGTCAGAATTAGGCCGGTCTCACCGCGGCCCGGATGCGGATGCGGCGCATCAAGATCACGACCATCGCAAACATTGCCAGATGCGCCTTAAAGACTTGGAGCAAGAGCAACGATGAGCTACGTCAAATTTCTCAAGTGCCGCGAGTGTGGCCAGGAATATCCGATCGAGCCGCTGCACGTATGCGAAACCTGCTTCGGCCCGCTCGAAGTCGTTTACGACTACGCAAAAATTCGCGCCGCGATTTCACGATCGATCATCGAAAAGCGCCCGCACAATCTCTGGCGCTATCGCGAACTGCTGCCGGTCGAGGCTGACTCCGACGTCGGCCCCAACTCCGGTTTCACGCCGCTCCTCCACGTCAAACGCCTCGGCGCGGAACTCGGCCTGAAAAATCTCTACATCAAGGACGACACCGTCAATCATCCGACGCTCTCGTACAAGGATCGCGTCGTTTCAGTCTCGATCACCAAGGCTCGCGAGTTCGGCTTCACGACCGTGTCATGTGCCTCTACTGGCAACCTCGCGACCGCCGTCGCCGCCCACGCCGCGCGCGCCGGCCTGCAATGCTACATCTTCATGCCAGAGGGCGTTGAGTCGGGAAAAATCGTTGGCTCGACGATTTACGGTGCCCGCGTGATCACGATTCGCGGCAACTACGACGACGTCAATCGGCTCTGCAGCGAGATCGCCGACAAGTACGGCTGGGCATTCGTCAATATCAATCTGCGGCCGTACTACACCGAGGGCGCCAAGACTTTCGGTTTCGAAGTCGCCGAGCAACTCGGCTGGCGCCTGCCTGATCATATCGTCGTTCCGACTGCCGGCGGCACGATCCTGCCGAAGATCGCCAAGGCATTTAAGGAATTCAAGGAAGTCGGTTTGATCAAAAGCGGCGAATTCAAAATTCATTCGGCGCAGGCCGCCGGCTCGGCGCCGGTGATTCATGCGCTGCACAAGGGCACCGACCTGATCACGCCGGTTAAGCCCGATACGATCGCCAAGTCGATCGCGATTGGCAATCCGGCCGACGGCTACTATGTGCTGAAGGCCGTCCGCGAGTCCGGCGGATGGGGCGACGTCGCGACCGACCCCGAGATCATCGACGCGATCAAACTGCTCGCACGCACCGAAGGCATCTTCGCGGAGCCCGCCGGCGGCACGACCCTCGCCGTCACACTCAAGCTGCTCAAGCAGGGACGCATCAAGCCCGACGAAACGGTGGTCGTCTCGATTACCGGCAACGGATACAAAACGCTCGAAGCAGTCGCGAGCGCGATCGAGCAGCCGTCGATCATCGACGCGCGGCTGAAAGATTTCGATGCGCTGTTCGAAACCTTGACCAACCGCAAGCAGGCCGCCGCGGGTGCTGCCTAGCTCGCGCGGCGCTGCGACGCTTGTTTGGCTGATGAGCACGGCATAAGTCTAGAATTTCAACCAGGAGGAATTCCGAACACATGGGAGTACGGGTCAGGGTTCCAACCCCACTTAGAAGGTTCACTGCGGGCGTCGACGAAGTACCGGCCGACGGCGCGTCGATCAAGGCGGTCATCGAAGATCTCGAACGGCGTCATCCCGGGATGCGCGAGCGTCTGCTCGACGAAAAAGGCGACATCCGGCGCTTCGTCAATATCTATTTGAACGGCGACGACGTGCGCTTCCTCGACGCGCTGAATTCCAAGGTCAAGGATGGCGACGACATCTCAATCGTTCCCGCGATTGCCGGCGGACGCTAGAAAGTCGGGCGCCGCAACGTCCCGACCAGGCGTGGAAATCGCCCCGCTCGCGCGCGCGCAAAGCGTGCTCGATCTGGTCGGCAATACGCCCCTGCTCGAAATCAAACGCCTGACGCCGGGTTTGATTCCGGCCGGCGTGCGGATTTTCGCCAAGCTCGAGGGCTTCAACCCGGGTGGTTCGGTCAAAGATCGCCCCGCCAAGAACATGCTCGAGACCGGGATCGCCGAGGGCAAGCTCAAACCCGGCAAGGTGATCCTCGAATCGACCTCGGGCAATACCGGAATCGCGCTCGCGATGCTTGGTGTGGCGCTCGGCTATCCGGTCGAGCTGGTGATGGCCTCGAACGTCAGTCGCGAACGCAAAAAAATTATCGAGGCCTTCGGTGCGAAGATTCACTACTCGGATCCGCAGGAAGGTTCCGACGGCGCGATCCTGATGTGCCGCGAGATGCTCGAAAAAAATCCCGAGCGCTACTTCAAGCCCGACCAGTACAACAACGAGGCCAATTCGCTAGCTCACTTCAATACCACCGGCCCCGAAATCTGGCGGCAGACGCGCGGCGAGATCACGCACTTCATCGCCGCCATCGGCACCGGCGGTACGGTCATGGGCACCGGGCGTTTTCTGAAAACGAAGAATCGCAACGTGCAGGTGATCGCAGTCGAGCCCGACGATCCGATGCATGGTCTCGAAGGCCTCAAGCACATGGCGTCGTCGATCGTCCCGGGCATCTATCACGAAAATCAGCTCGACGACAAAATCCCGGTCAGCACCGAGGATGCCTACGAGATGGTGTACCGCCTCGCCGAGACCGAAGGCCTGCTGGTCGGGCAATCTTCGGGCGCCGCGATGGTCGCGGCGATCAAGGTCGCCAATTCGATTCGCGCCGGCACCATCGTCACCGTGTTCTGCGATTTCGGCGATAAATATCTCTCGACCAACTTGTGGATCGGATGGCAGGAATGGCGCCTCAAACGGAAAAAGTGATCGTCTGATGGATCGAATTCACGAACGTTACTACCTGAGCTATCCTCGCGCCCTGATCAAGGAGCCGATCCTTTATCACTTGGTGAAGAAGTTCGACCTGATATTCAACATCCGCGGCGCCAGCGTTTCCGAGGAGATGGGCTTGGTCGCGGTCGAGTTCGAAGGCAGCTCCGATCAAATCGAACGCGCGCTGACCTGGCTGCGCAGCACCGGCGTCACGGTCGAGCCAATCGAAAAGAACGTGATCGAGTAGGTCACGCGCGCGCGATGCCTCTCACC
>PNBD01000002.1 GCA_003135855.1 Deltaproteobacteria bacterium | reverse complement strand
GAATCCCCCTCTCTCCGCCACCGAGTCCCTATCTCCGGGAACCATCAGTAGGAATCGCTGAAATAGCCCGCCGTTGCGGCGTCATTTGCTCATCTGGCGGCCCCGGAGAAAGCGTCATTCGGACCGTTCGTGCGCAACCTGCGGGCAATTTCTCCGTTGGCAAGTGAGGCGGGTCCGTTCAGCTCGAACGGTTGTGTGGCCAGGATCTGCTAAAGCGATCGAACCTGCATGGGCCGATCGGTCGCTTGCAGCTGCTCATGCCAAAGGAGTGGAAGATCGATCCGCTTGGCCAAGGCTTCAGCGGTAAGCTCGGGCGGCTGATGCCCGGCGGCGATTGCCTCAACGAGCTCGGGTGCCAGAAACGCAAGCCTCAGCAGTCGTCGCACGTGACGCGCTCCTAGGCGTTCGCGCGCCGCGATTTCGGCAACTGACCGCACCCGACCCGAGAGCAAATCGTCCGACCATCGATGCGCCCTGGCGACCAATTTCAAAAGTGCCGGATCGGCATGTGCAGCGGGGCTGCCAGTTCCTTCGATCACCAGACGCATCTCGAAGCCGCGCCGCCTGATCTGCATCGGGAAGACCCGAGTGATAGTCAGCTCAGTGGCATTTGCACCCTGCTGTTCTCCCGTGATGGAATGCGGCAGCTTGAGCGAAACGCGAATGCCTAAATCGATGAGATCCACGCGGTCGATCAAGGTGATCAAGGCAGCTTCCGCATCGACCTCTGATCGCAGACGTTTCGACCATGCTTCTGCTTCCAAGAAGATCGATGGCAGCCGATGGTCCGGCAGTTCAATCGCGTGAGCGGCGGTCGCGATCGCTCCTTGGTCTTTCAATATGCTACAGGCGGCAGCGGCCACCGTCCGTTCAATCTCTGGCGCTGGCAAACGCCAACCACTTCGCCCGGTATCTGCTGTTCCTTTAATCAGGTTGCGCGACACGTAGTAGCGATATCTCCGTTCGCCCTTCACTGCGTGACTTGGCGTCAGGCTCTGACCACTTTCGTCGAAGAGCTTACCGGTGAGTGAACTGACGGCTGATTTTCTTGAGCGCGGCGCATGCCGAACCGCATGACTTCGTAGCAGCAGTTGTGTCGCGTCCCATAGCTCCCGTTCCACGATTGGTTGGTGCAGGCCAGGATGCGAGACACCCTTGTGACGAATCTCGCCAATGTAGATGGGATTTGAAAGCAGTGAATAGAGCGCTCCCCGGAAGAACGGATTTCCACCTGACGGTTTTCCGTTCTTTGCGATCCGGACTTTGGAGCGGACGCCGCGGTGATTCAGGTGTTCCATAAGGAGCCGAACCGAACCGAGCTCCAGGTATCGCCGGAAGATCTCTCGCACAGTCTCTGCTTCCAATTGATTGATCTCGAGGCGACGCTCAATCACGTCGTAGCCAAGTGGAACTAGACCGCCCATCCACATTCCCTTCTGCTTGGAGGCTGCGATCTTGTCCCTGATCCGCTCACCCGTTACCTCGCGCTCGAACTGGGCGAACGACAGCAGGACGTTCAGCGTCAGGCGTCCCATTGATGTCGTCGTATTGAACTGCTGGGTAACGGCGACGAAGGACACGCCGCGTGCGTCGAACACCTCGACCATCTTTGCGAAGTCTGAAAGCGATCGAGTCAGCCGGTCGACTTTGTAGACGACCACGACATCGACTAGCCCTCCGCTGATATCGGCTAGGAGACGCAGCAGCGCCGGCCGTTCCATTGTGCCGCCCGACAGTCCGCCATCATCGTAAGCTGACCTGACCAAGCGCCATCCTTCGCCAGCCTGGCTCTTGATGAACGCTTCGCACGCCTCGCGTTGTGCGTGCAGCGAGTTGAAGTCCTGCTCGAGGCCTTCTTCGGAAGACTTGCGGGTGTAGATCGCGCAGTGTCGAATTGGCTTAGAGTGTTCCATGATTGTTCTCCATCACCGGTGACCTTAGTCCGAAGAATCGCGGCCCAGACCACCGACTGCCCGTGATCACGCGTGCTACTTCTGAGAGCGAACGATAACGCTTCCCGTTAAATGACACTCCGTCGTCGAGCATCGTCACCCGGTGAGCGTTGCCTTGCCATTCGCGAATCAGGATGGTTCCTGATTGGGCCATTCGACTCTGGAGTTTCTTCGGCGAGCTTCCAGTCATGGTCTCCTCTGCGATCCGAGCTAGCAGTCGGCGGGTCGAGGGTTTGAGTCCGCCGTAAGCACGTTCCTGGAGGTGATACGCGATCGCGCGCGTCAGGAAGGACCGGCCGATTTCCTGGGAAGGCGCCTTTCCGAACATCACTTTCCAGCGCTCGCGGAGTTCGTCGATGCCGAGCTCCGACAGGCCGGCGATTTCCGACACGAGCGCCTCGCGTCCGATAGCCGGTGCCCGCCGCTTCATGATAGTTGCCCTCGATATTTCGCGACCTTCAGCTCGGCATCCAAGATCATATGTGCTCCTCCTCGAGGCGCTCGATTTGCCGCCCCAATGACACACACACATTGCTCGTTTCGCGGCACACAGCCAGTCGTTTGAGGCGGGAAATTTCGGGCAATATCCGCTCTTACCAGGTCTCGTCTTCTCTGCTTCGATTCCCATTCGCCTTCCAATCGCCCTGATCGTGCAGACCGTCGACGCGTGCTAATAGCCCCCTGTGCCCTTCTGCGCGAATGATGTTGGGAAGATTGGGGGAAACCGCTCGCTTCACGCGCCGACCAGAGCAAACATCCCGACGAGCCCTTACGGCTTAAGGAGATTTAGAGCGAATGGAACACACGAAACTGGCGAAGGGAAACGGGCATAGCCTATCGATCGGACACTCCGCATCTTCGACCCGGGAGAAGGCTGACCGGAAAAAGTCTGAGTCCGCACGGCCGCTCCGGAAGGAGATGGGCAGCAAGTCGAAATCAGAGAAACTGGTTTGCCGCTATTGCGGGAGCAATGACCTGGCTCCGAGTTTCATCAAGCGGCGGGATCGCCGGTGCCGCAAGTGTTTCATTAAACGCTATGGGTCGGCGGCAAAGGCGAGAAAGGCGAAGGTCAAGAAATAGTTCGAACACGACTTGAGACGAGGGGCCGGGCCCGCAGGGCTCGGCCCTTTTCGTTCAAAGCTTTGTCCGGGGGGCGAGGCTCAACGAACGGGAAATTACCGTCAACCCGACAGTCATTTCGCTTCGCTCTTCGCTACTCTATTCCTCCAGTTGATGGGTGCGCGGATCTGGGTGCATGATTCAGAACTTGGGACCGAGCAGATAAATCGGAGATCTGCTAGGAACCAAGAGTAAATGACTCTCAGTCACATGCAGCAGCGGGGTCAACGCAGCGTTCAGTTACCAATTTGAACGCGCCCTATGTTGGTTAGCGCAGAGCCCGGCGGGTTCGGTCATCGGCCTGGAGACCGACGGCGATGTTGCTGTGATGGCGAGCCCTTCACGGTCGATAGCTTTCGATTGTTCGGGTTTCAGTCCCCTCCTCATCGGGGAATTCTTTGATCGGCCAGTCAATGACGATCCTTGCGGGATGGAATACATGGTTTCAGTCCCCTCCTCATCGGGGAATTCTTTGATCGCCCCTTTAGGAGGGATGTAAATGGCACTACGCTTTTAGTTTCAGTCCCCTCCTCATCGGGGAATTCTTTGATCGCCCTAGTTCCATCTCGCGTATTGTGCGCGGTCGCCAGTGTTTCAGTCCCCTCCTCATCGGGGAATTCTTTGATCGGTACCCACGCCGCCCGCATGGACGCGACCGCCATCAACTAAGTTTCAGTCCCCTCCTCATCGGGGAATTCTTTGATCGTTGCGCAGCGTTCGCGATGTCGCCGGCTGAAATGCGGGTTTCAGTCCCCTCCTCATCGGGGAATTCTTTGATCGCTCGCGATCACGACTTGCGATTACGTCTTTTGCGAGTTTCAGTCCCCTCCTCATCGGGGAATTCTTTGATCGTTCAGCGGGACTCTCTGAGGGCGAGATACAAGGGATCGTGTTTCAGTCCCCTCCTCATCGGGGAATTCTTTGATCGTCGAATAGAGCCACTCATCAACCTAACGCACGCAACCAGGGTTTCAGTCCCCTCCTCATCGGGGAATTCTTTGATCTGTCTCTTATACACATCT
>PNBD01000148.1 GCA_003135855.1 Deltaproteobacteria bacterium | reverse complement strand
ATCTCGTCGCCGCTGCATCTGCTTGATTGCTGCATCATCAGCGATGGCGGCGGCGCGTTGGTGATCACCTCTGCGGAGCGCGCGTGCGATCTGAAGAAAAAGCCGGTTTACATTCTCGGCGCTGGTGAGACCGTTCGCCATGCGGCGCGCGGCAAGCGCGATTTTCTCGAAATCGCCGCGGCGCAATCCGGACGCCTCGCCTTCGAGCGCGCCGGCGTGTCGCACAAAGACATCGACATGGCGATGATCTACGACTCCTTCACGATCACCGTGATCGCCACGCTCGAAAATCTCGGCTTCTGCAAGCGCGGTGAAGGCGGCGCATTCGTCTCCGGCGGCCGGCTCCGCTTCGACGGCGATTTCCCGATCAATACCGACGGCGGCGGGCTCTCTTCCAACCATCCCGGGATGCGCGGAATTTTCCTCGTGATCGAAGCCGCCAAACAACTGCGCGGCGAATGCGGCCCTCGCCAGGTCAATGATTGCAAAATCGCGCTCGCCCACGGCACCGGCGGCGCACTCGGCCTGCGGCATTCGGGCGCAACTTTAATTCTCAGCAATCAGTAGGCGATATCATGGCGGAAAATAAACCAGCGAAATATTCCAAGCCGCTCCCCCATCTCGACGAAGAAAATCGTCCATGGTGGGAAGCGCTCCAGCGCCATGAATTGTACATTCAGAAATGCCGCGATTGCGCCGATGTGCGCTACTATCCACGCGCGCTATGCCCGAGTTGCCTGTCGTCGCGCACCGAGTGGGTGAAGTGCAGCGGGCGCGGCAAGGTCTATACTTTCACCACGACCTATCAGAACGGCGTGCCCGGATTTCGCGAGTCGCTGCCCTACATCATGGCTTATGTCCAGCTCGATGAAGGCGTGAAAATGCTCACCAACCTTGTCGACTGCCAACCGGATCAGGTTAAAATAGACATGCCCGTCGAGGTCGTATACGAGGACGTCACCCCCGAAGTGACGCTCGCGAAATTTCGCCCGGCGAGGTGAGGACGCAATCCTGGTGACCACAACCCTTGACCTGCATACTCATAGCGAAGCATCGGAAGACAGCCGCGCACCGGTAGAGGCGTACCTCAACTGGATCAAACTGCGGCACGTCGAGCGTCCGGTCGACGGCATCGTTCTGACCGAGCATCGCCAATTCAATCGCGAGGCTGACTACCGCCCGCTCGAAGACAAGTTCGGAATCATGGTGCTGCGCGCGTCCGAAGTCGAAACCAACTACGGACACATGCTGGTCTTCGGCGTGAACGACGACATGCTCGCGCGGTTCGATTTCGCCAATATCCGGCTCGACGCGCAAACTGTTATCGATGAAGTCGCGCGGATGGGCGGGATCGTCGTGCCGTGCCATCCCGGCCGCCCCAACATTGGATTGTACGAGCATTACGAATCGAAGCCGCCGCTCGAGCACGTCGTTGCGGTCGAGGCCCTCAACGGCGGATCGCGCAAGGGCGAGGATGCGCGCGCCGACGAACTAATCTCCAAGTTCGGCTACGCATCGACCGGCGGATCGGACAGCCATCTCGTGAGTCTGATCGGACTTTGCGCCACGCGTTTTTCCGCCTATATCAAGGACATCGACGGCCTGGTCCGCGAACTCAAGACCGGCGCTTACGAAGCGGTGGATTTTCGGCCGCGCAGAAAAGTGGTGCCGCACGCCGTCGCCGTCGAAACGAGGTAGCAATGGTCGATTTCGATCCCACGATCATCAACAAGGTCTTCGAGCACACCGATCCGGTCGAAGTTAAGCCCGAGATGATCAAGCGCTTCTGCGAATCGCTCGGCGAGAACAATCCGCTGTACACCGATCCGGAAGCGGCCAAGAAAGGACCGTATGGAGGAATCGTCGCGCCGCCCTCGTTCGCCGTGACGTTTCGCAACGGACGGCATTTCTTCGAGCACGTCCCGCGCTACGGAAAACGCGGCTTCGACGCCGGCAAGGATGTCGAATTCGTCGCGCCGATTCATGTCGGCGATACCATCTCGCTCAGTTCCCACGTGAAAGAAATCTACGAGAAGACGGGCCGCACCGGCACGATGGTGTTCGTGGTGATCCGCTCGACCCTCACCAATCAAAACAACCAAACGGTCGCGCACATCGACCATCGCTTCATGAACCGGCCCTGACGAACGCGGGATTCGAACACGCAAGTGAAAAAGTTTGACGAAGTGAAAATCGGCGATACGCTCGGACCGCTCGAGCTGACCGTCACCAAGGATCAATGCCGCGCCTACGCGAAAACCTCCGGCTTCGGCGACGTCGCCGGCCGCTTCACCGACGAGGCCGCCGCCAAGAAAGAAGGCCTGCCCGGCATCATTCTGCCCGGCAACATGAGCCTCGGGCTGTTGTCAAAGCTGGTGACCGATTGGATCGGCTTCGGCGGCGCGCGCCTCACCAGGATGGGCACCACTTATCGCGTGCCAGTGCAGCCCGATCACGCCTTGACGATCCACGGCTTCGTGACCAATATCAATCCCGATGATCGCACCGTCGAGATCGATGTCTGGATCGAAAACGAAGAAGCGGAACGGCTCGTAACCGGCACCGCCACCGTCGAATTTCCGAAATAGCCGGATCAAAAAATCGAGCGCGTCGGCAGGTATCGCGTCACGTGATCGCGAATGCCGTCGCCGCAACGATTGCTCCGATAATTCCCACGGCGATCCCGCTGTACCAGAACGACGGCAATTTCGTCAGCACGGCGATCGAGCACAACACCAGCGCCAACTCGACGCCGAGCTCGGCCATGTCGAGCCGATCGCCGCGACTATGCTCGCGCAGGCTTTCGACAAGTTTCCGCTCGGATTCCGATTCGAGTGCGTGCGCCCGTTGCTCGAGTGCCTCGGCCTTCGCCTTCAGCGCGGGCAGTTCAATTTCTCGATACTTCTTCTGTTGATCGCCCCATGATTTGACGGTTTCTGTGTTCTTCGGATCAGCCGGCGATTTTCCCAGTATCGTCAATAACGCCAGCGACGCCTCGAGCTGCGAATTGCGATTATTCTTCGCCTGGTAATAACCCCACTGGTCCGAAGCTTCGGTGTGATTGATGTTGGCCTCGGTGGTGAGGCGATTTGCCTCCGCCTGCAAAATCAAACTCTCCGTGATCGCGCGATGACTCATCATCGTGACGAACGCGAGCACGGCCGCGATCATCGCCATCGTCATCGCGACGCGCCGATCGAATGGATCGAGCCGCTGTTCCGCCTGCTCCCCCGGCCTGTCGAGCCCTTCGGGTTTTAGCTCCATCGATTGCCTCCGTTCAGAATCTTCCCGAAACTGCTAGCCGCGTAATTCTTACCGCACCCCGCGCCCGCCCGTCTGCTCGTAATCGAAATCTAGCAGGCATCGGCGCGATCTGTGACCGTCATTTGGACCTTGGCGTGTTGCTTGCTCTTTCTGACATGAGATCGGTGTTCGCAGAGCAATTGCTGGCCAAAGCTCACCTACGACTAGGTTCAACACAGTCTGCGCACCGAGAATTTTGTAAATAGTTCCGTCATGCGCGACTCGATTACAACTGAAAATTCAGTGATTACGATCCCCAAGCCGTCATGATCCACACCACGCAACCTCGCATCCAGAACATGGTTCGCCTCACTCGAACCGTGCTCTTTTCAGTCTTTGCGCTGATCGCGATCTTTCTGGCTGTGTTCGCGGTTGTATCCATTTCCTACGCGCAAAGCGATCCCGC
>PNBD01000061.1:24601-26432 GCA_003135855.1 Deltaproteobacteria bacterium | reverse complement strand
GGTAGCTTTTCTTATGCCGCCTCGCAAAATTTCGTAACCCAATCGGCGGTCAGCCAGCAGGTCCGAAGCCTTGAAGAGAAGTACGACTGCCGATTGATAGAACGCGGACGCGCCGGAGTCAAACCGACCCCCGCCGGCCAGATTCTCTACACCGCCAGCAAGGAAATCGTCCGCCGCTTCCTCGAGCTCGAGAATCGGTTGCGCGAAATCGGCTCGGTGGTCGCCGGCTCGATTCGCGTCGGCACGGTCTACAGCGTCGGCCTCCACGAGCTGCCACCCTATCTGACCGAATTCTTGAAGACCTACCCGGCCGTCAACGTTCATCTCGAGTACCTGCGCTCGAACAAAATCTACGAGGATCTGATCGAGGGCAAAGTCGATTTGGGCGTCGTCGCCTATCCGTCCAAGCGCAGCCAGGTCGTCGTGATACCGTTCCGGCATGACGAACTGGTGCTCGCGGTTCCACCCGATAATCCGTTGGCCAAGGGCACCAAGGTCAACGTCGGGCAGTTGCAGGGACAGAAATTCGTCGGTTACGAGCGCGACATCCCAACCCGCAAGGCGTCGGACAAGATCCTGCGCGAGCACGGCGTCAAACCGAGCTACGCGCTCGAGTTCGATAATATCGAAACCATCAAGCGCGCGGTCGAAATCGGCCTCGGCTGCGCGATCGTGCCGCGCATGACGGTCGAGAACGAAGTCATCCGCGGTACGCTCAAGATGCTCGAATTCCAGGAAGGCACTTTCCTGCGCCCGCTCGCGATCATCTACAAGCGCGGGCGTGAGCTGTCACCGGCGGTGCGCAAATTTATCGAAGTGCTGACCACCAGCAACATTGTGCCGCGAGCGCGTGGTGACAAGAACGATAAGACCGATCGCGCCACTCGCGGTGAGCGCGCCGAGCGCCACAGCGATAGCAATTCCGATCGGCTCGAGAAGATCGAGAAGAGCGCCTAGCTAATCGCGCATACCAAAAACGAACGGCCGGGTCCGATGACCCGGCCGTTTTTTATTTTTGCGTGGCCGTCTTTTTGATCGACAAATCCTGGCGATAATTTCCACACCGAGCCGTTTCGCTCAGAGCGGCGGCCGCTGGAAACCACCCAGCGCATTCTCCGCTGCTTTCGCGATTGCCAACACGGTCTCTTCACCGAATGCGCGCCCCACTATCTGCACGCCGATCGGCAAGCCCTCGTGATCCTTGCCCGCCGGCACCACCGCTCCCGGCAGCCCCGCACAATTGACCCATAGCGCCGGCCAGTTCGCCGCATACAGCGAGTAATTCTTGCCGTCGATATCGACTTCGAACGCCCCGTGCTTGAACGCCGTAACGCAGAACGCCGGGCCGATGATAATCGGATACTGTTCCATGAATTCCGCGAGTTTGACCCGCCATCCATCGCGCGCCATCGCAATCTTGAAAAACTCTGCTGCCGATTTCGCCGGTAGCGGAATCATCTGCTTGCGGAAACGCTCGCGCGCAAGATGGAGATGCTCGCCGAGCGCCTCGAGGCCCAGTTGATTGCCGTCGGCCATCGCGTATTCGGGCCACAGCGTGGCGCCCTCGGCGACTGGTGGCGTCACCTCATCGACCGGGATTCCAAGTTTCTGCAGTTCCTTGCCGGCGCGATCGATCGCGGCGCGAATGTCCTTCGCGACCGGCGTCAGGTTGGTGCCGGTGAAGATCGCGCATCGCACTTTTTTCACATCGACGTTTTCCGGATGCACGTCGGCCGACGGCACCGTGTACACTGCGCCATGATGCGGTCCCTTCAATATGTTGTACGAGAGCGTGAGGTCATCGACGAAGCGCGCCATCGGCCCGATCGTC
>PNBD01000061.1:0-24555 GCA_003135855.1 Deltaproteobacteria bacterium | reverse complement strand
CCGCCGCTCGATCCGCCCGGCACGCGATCGCGATTCCATGGATTGTTGGTCGCGCCAAACACCGGATTGTCGCAATCGTAATCCATCGCCATCTCAGGCAGGTTCGTTTTTGCGATTATGATCGCGCCCGCTGCCCGTAGCCGCGCGACCGTTGGCGCGTCGGCAGTGGGCACATGATGCTCAAAAATTTTCATGCCGTCGGTCGAGCGCACGCCCTCAGTCATCACCGAATCCTTGATCGAGATTGGCAGGCCTTCGAGCGGACGCGGCGTGCTCTTGCTCGCGAGCCTGCGATCGGCTTCCTCCGCCTCGCGCGCCGCGCGTTCTTCGACCAGCGTCACGACCGCGTTCAGACCATGATTGACCGACTCGATTCGCTCGATGAAGGCCGACACCATTTCGATTGAGGAGACCTCGCGCGCACGCAGCATCGCCATGAGTTGATGAGCGGGCGCGAAAAAAAGATCGTCGGAGAATGCCATTGTTACACCTCGCGCCGCCAATCTGAACGATTGGCAGGCTTCGCTCTGGCAATATCATCGCGCGCGTTTCATTGCACGCGCCGAATTCGCGACAGCGATGAAACGTCCGACGACTGGCTACTTCAGCGCGGCGCGCAACCGATCGCGATCAAAGCCCGCGATCATCTCCTTGCCCACAACGACGATCGGACGCTTGATCAGATTAGGCTCTTGCGCCATCAGCTTGATTGCCTGCGCCGGTGTGAGCGATTTACCCGCGAGCCCCATCGCCTTGTACGCGGGACTCTTCGGATTCAGAAAATCGCGCGGATCGCGGCCCGCGAACAATTGCTCCAACTCGGCCGCGCCGAGCGGTGATTTCGCGTAGTCGCGATCGTCGGATTCGACGCCCAGCTCATTGCGCAAGAAACTTCTTGCGTTGCGGCACGTGGTTCAGGTGGATTTCCAGATAAAGCGAACTCTCTTCATCCGCGATTCTCCCCGCGCCTATCCAATCGATCCGGCCTTTGCCGGCTACTCGATACTCGTCCTCGGCAGATTCGATGGTCCGGCGCCGCTATCCAACGGCCGTCCCGCGTTCGAGGATTGCGGCGCTATCGGCGTGATCGGCGCGACGCTTCCGTTGTTCGTAGATGTGGTGGTCGCGCCGTTTCCCGAATTCGTCGTCGCCGCGGTCTGATCTGGCGGCGTGCCGACCGGTCCGCTGAAATTGAGCGGCTGCTGCCCCGCGAGCATCTGCGGCGTCACCACGTAATCGCCGCCGAGCGCGCTCCGCCACACTCCGTTGGCGGCCTGCTCATTGCCGGCCGTCACCACGTACGCGGCGCCACCGACGAAACCTCCGAGCACTGCGTAAACCAGTTTGGCCGGAACATACAAAATGTTCACCAGCAACGCACCGACTCCGTAGCCGGCGCCCGGCCAATTGACGCCGCCCTGTTGCGGCTGCGGCACCTGCTGATCAGGCGCGGGAGTGCCGAGCGTCTGCGCGCACGCATACTCGGTCAATTGACCCATCGGCATCGCGAGCAGCAATGCCATCAACAACGTCGCAATCGCGAAACTCTTCTTCGTCATGATTTTCTCCTCCACCACCTCGGGACTTAAAAAATTTCCCTATTCCGTTTTGACAACTACTTCAGACGGCAACAGCCCCATCAGATGACGAAACGCACGCTCCAGGTATTCGGGGTTTTTCGATTCGAGCGTCAGCTTGACGCGATATTCCGGATCGCCGATGCGCGGATACGAACCGAGCATCAGCTCCGGAAAGTTGCGCACGCAATCGTTCAGATGCTCCGCGATATTCCCTTCGCCGGTGCTCGTATAAATCGCGCGCATGAAATATGGATCGGTCGCGAAGCGGCTCTTGAGCGCCAGCAGCTTGGCCTCGAACAGTTGCGGGATTCCCGGCAGCACGTAAACGTTTTCGATTTGCACGGTCGGAAAGCGGATATCACCGCCGTCGTTCAGCACCGCTCCCTCCGGGACTTCGGCCATCTTGAGGCCCGACTCGAGCGAGCGTTCCTTGAAATGTTCGCGGATCAGGCCTTCGAGCTTCGGATGCATCACGAGTCGGCGCTTGAACGCCATCGCGACGCCTTCCATGGTCATGTCGTCGTGGGTCGGACCGACGCCGCCCGATGTAATCACGAAGTCGAAATGGCGCGAGCAGTACGAGACTTCTTCGGCAATGATTGCGAGATCGTCTGGGATTGTCGCGATTCGGGAAAGTGCGACGCCCATCTTGCGGAACTCCCGCGCCGCGAAGAACGCGTTCGAGTCCTGCACTTTCCCCGAGAGGATTTCGTTACCCACCACCACCAGCGCGCAGTTGCGTTCTCGCATCTCGATTGCCTTGGCCTTGCGCGACCCGCCTCGACCAAGATTATCGCAATCGGCGCCAGTTAGCAGCAAGCCCACGACGTTCGCATTCTTTGTGACCGCGTACTCGACCGCAGACCATCCGCACAACGAGCGCGTGTGCTCAAGTCTCTGGATCAGGACGGGCCCGCATCCTCGACGTCGGGTGCTTTCGCCTCGATAAATTCCTTCAGCCGCCGCTTCAGCCGCGTCTCGATTTGACGGACGCGTTCGCGGCTGATGCCGAACTTGGCGCCGATTTCCTGCAGCGTCTCGGGATCCTCCGCGAGCAGCCGCGCCTTGAAAATCTCGCGTTCCTTCCCTTCCAGCGTCGCCTCGAACTCCTCGACCTTCGCGCGCGCAAAATCCCGCCATTCACGGTCCGCCAGCTCGGTTTCGGGGTTGTGCGCCGCATCGGGGATCACGTCGAGCAGCCGGGTATCTTCACTCGAGCCGGTCGGTTGATCGAGCGACACTTCGCTCTGTCCCATCCGCTCCTGCATCTCGCGCACTTCGCTTTCTTTGACGCCCATCCGATGCGCGAGTAGCAGCGGCTGCGGCGAAAATCCCTGAGCTTCGAGCCGTTCGGTCTCTTTGCGAAGATTGAAGAAGAGCTTGCGTTGCGCTTGCGTGGTGCCGATTTTCACCAGCCGCCAATTATTGATCAGATAACGATAGATGTACGCGCGCACCCACCACACTGCGTATGAGGGAAATCGGATGCCGTGCTCGGGATCGAAATTCTTGACCGCCTCCATCAGCCCGACGTTGCCTTCCTGGATCAGGTCGAGCACGTTGCGAGTCGCGCGCGCGAATTCGTAGGCAATCTTGACCACCAGCCGCAGATTCGCAGTCACCAATCGATACGCGTCGGCGGGATCTTTCTCTCTGACGTAGCGCCGCGCGATTTCGGCCTCTTGCTCGCGCGTCAGCAGCGGGAAACGCCGAATCTCGGAAAGGTAGCGATTGAGCGTATCGACCGGGACCAGCGCGCCACCGTCTTCGCCCTCGCGCGCCGCGCCGTCGACCACCGGCTCGACACTGTCGGTATCAGCGTCCGCAGTCTCGACCGGATGAAAGTCCGTGACTTCGATCGGCGCTTCGTCGCGACTTGCAGAAGCGTGCGACTCGTCGCCGCGATCGTCAGCGAGCTGGTCCGCAGCATCCTCGGGACGTTCGATTGCCACACCGTCGCGGCGCCGCTTCGGCCTATGCGATGCCTTGGCCTTGGACGCGCCGGCAGACTGGATTGGCTTGCCAGGTTTGCGTTTCACAGTCTGGCTCCGGCCGGAAATGCCGCGAGCAAAATCGCAGCCGCTATCGGTTAGGTGTGACTTCGCGCGAGATGACTACCAGCATCCGATTATCATGCATTCAACTACCCGCACGATTAATCGTCCGACCTTCTGATTCGGCTATTCTTCCGGCTTCTCGATGGTAACTTTGCCCGCCGCGATTTCGCGCAGCGCCGTTACCACTTCCTTGTTGTCCGACTCCACCAGAGGCCGCGCGCCTTTGAGGAGCTGCTTGGCGCGGCGCGCTCCGCCGAGCACCAGCTCGAAACGGTTGGAGATGTGTTCGAGGCAATCTTCGACAGTAATTCGTGCCATTACGACCAATTCTCCGGCCCGGCGCCTCGCTTGTCAACGCACCGTCACGTGCGATGAGCCGCCGCTCATGGCGCCGAACGTCTGCCACATATTAAACTCAATCGGCTTGAAGAAACCGTCGGAAGTAACTTAGTTCGGAACCTTCCGATCCGGACCGGCTCTAAAGAGGGGATTCTGTTCCATGAATAAATCGTCTGATCGATCGCTCGAGATCAACCGCGCGCGTCCTTCCGCAAAAAGCGATCATTCGACCCTGACCACGATTGCATTGACTATGACTCTTACGTTGCTCGCGACGCTCGCCGTTCCGAGCTCGGTGCGCAATGCGATCGCCGGCGATGCGCCCGCGCTGCTCACTGATAATCATCCCGAGGAAGCGGCCGATCTCGCCAACGAAGGAACGGCGGGATCGTCGCGCCAACTAGCGATGCACCTCGTCCTTGCGCTGAATCACCGCGCGGAACTCGAACGACTGCTCGCCGACCAGCAAAATCCGGCCTCGCCTGAGTACCATCGATGGCTCACGCCGGACGAATTTACCCGCCGCTTCGGACCCACTGCGGCCGCCATCGCCAGGGTGACGCAATGGTTGCAGCGGAGCGGTTTCCGTGTCCTGTCTGCGAGCGCCGCCAAGCGCACTATCACTTTCAGCGGCCGGGTTGACCAGGCCGAAAAAGCATTCGGCGTGAAGATCGCGGCGACTGCCGACGGCTCCACGTTTGCGAATACGACCGATCCCACAATTGCGCCTGACCTCGCGCCGCTGATCGATTCGATACAAGGCCTCGACAACATGCTGCACGCCGCGCCGACCGTCCATCGCGCGCCCGGCGCCAATTCCAACGGCAACGCCTCGCCCGACGTGATCATCAACGGCCGCGGGCCGGCGTTCGGCCCGGGCGATCTGTACACGTTCTATAACGAGACTCCTGTGCTGACCTCGGGCATCGATGGGAGCAATACGGATTGTATCGCGCTGATCGAAGATTCTGACTTCGATATGGCGAGCCTCGACGCTTTCAACTCGCAGTTCGGATTGCCCGCCTTCAACGGAGCAAACCTTGGCGTGACCTTTCCGACCAGCGACCCAGGTACTAATTCCGACGCGCTCGAGACGGTCGTCGACCTGAACTACTCGCACGCCATCGCGCCCGGCACCCCCCTCAACGCCTATATCGGCAACCAGGGCAATACCACGAGCGGCCTCGGCATCCTCGACGCGATGCAGACGGCGGTGATCGACGATAGGTGCGGCGCCATTTCGATCAGCTTTTCGATTTGCGGCGGTTCGCCAAGATTCTACCACTCGCTGGACGCACTCTTCGCGCAGGCCAGTTCGCATGGGCAATCGGTGTTCGTTTCATCGGGTGATACCGGCTCGGCCGGCCTCGTTTTCGACAAGCGGACCCGCGCCTGCGTACCCAGTGCCAAGCCGCGCGTTTCCGAGATGGCCGCGTCGCCGCACGTCACCGCAATCGGCGGCACTCAGTTCATTGCCAACTTTGATTCGAACGGCAATGACGTCGGCAGCGTCGCCGAGAGCGTTTGGAACGACATCGACGGTGCCAGTGGCGGCGGCAAGAGCAAGATCTTCAAAAAGCCCGCTTTTCAGCGCGGCGTAACACCTAAGGGCAACAAGCGCGCCATCCCCGATATTTCGATCGCGGCGAGTCCGACAATGCCGGGATATTTCTTCGGTGAGTTCGGCACCGTCCAGTGTTGCCTCGGAGGCACCAGCTTCGGCGCGCCGATCTTCGCGGGAATCGCCCAGTTGGTCGCCCAATCAAAATCGCTGACCCGCGTCGGCAATATCAATTCGAACCTGTATCAGCTTGGTTCGACTGGGAGTGCGGCAATTCGCGATGTGACCTCGGGCAACAACGGCTTCCACGGTACCCCGGGCTTCAGCGCCGGCTTGGGTTTCGATCTCGCGACCGGCTGGGGTACCCCCGACGTCGCGGCTTTCGTCCTCAATTTCTAGCCGCGCCCTTTCCGTCACCCTCAGCCGAAGCCCTGAGCGAAGTCGAACGGGGAAGTCGAACGGGGCAGTCCGCCGTCCTATACCTCGCCCGCTTTTTTGGGCGAGTATCCGGATGTTAACGGATACTAGGCATCGGCGCTATTCTGCCCCCTTGTGGGCGAGGGAAAATCTCACCGTCAGGGGGCTGATATGCCAGATATATTCGCTGAGTGGATTATATGGAGCTTGCTCGACTGGGCCTGGAAAGGCTTTCTCGGAGCAGCAATCGTGAGTTTGGGTGTTTGGCTTCTCGCCCGCTACCGCAATTCGCCGTGGCAGAACGATATCCGTGGAGCGTTGATTGGCTTCACCGTCGTCGCAATCCTTGTCATGGCGCTTGTTTTGTTGACGCAACCGGCGCGAACCAACCAACCTGCTGCCGCTCCAAATGCAGCACTGTCACAAATCCAGGACACAATCGATGTGGATCGGGGACACACAAACTTAGCGGTGCGCGACGACCGCCTAAAAATGTCTTATGTAGTATTGGCCGAACCGAACTGGCCGACGATTTTCTGGCTCACAAACCGACAAGACGGATTTTTTTTGGGCAATCTGACGAGCCCGGCACCCGAAGGCGCGACTGTTACATGGAAGGCAATTCCACTTCCGGACGAGCGCCATAGGCTTAGCGCACAATTAATAAAGCAAGACGATGAATTTCGCTCGCTCCAAAATCAGGTCACGAAACAGGGCAGCGAATTAAATCAAGCGCACAACAATCTGAACCAAGAGCATGACGAGAACGCCAAACTCACATCAAAGCTCGCTGTTCTGGAAGCACATAACGAAACGGCAAATCGCACCATCGAGGAAATCGAGGGGCAGGATTACTTGGAACAGGCGCTCAAGCTGGCACCCAATATTCTAACTGCAAGGCAGAAGGCGAACGCGGCAACTGCCGCCTGCCAAAACGCCCAGGCCGAGGCTAAGCGTAAACCAAACGACCAAGAGGTTCGTGTAGGGCTATCGCTTGCTTGTCCCCCGGCAGCCGTGTTCGACGAGAACCTGAGAATCGAGGAAATCCCTATGCTCCACCTTAAAGAGGATATGAACAATCAACTCAACTCGCTAAGAATGCCTACGCCTTCGGATAATCACTAGGTGAAAACAGTTCCAGTTGAACCGACTCGCTGGCGACGTTCTCAGATAGCTGAGACATTCGCTAGTGTTCGTGTCTCAGCACCCTGCTATCGCCTTCCCGAAGATGTCTTTTTCGTGGCGATTGTTGAACCTGAATTGAAATTCGTTCAGGTACAGCGGCAGATAATCCTTGCTGACCTTGTGTTTTGTAACCGCGCAGCGCTCCTTTGCTGATCTGACCTCGCACCGCCGGATTACCGCGTTCGAGCCAGCACCTCCTTCAATTGCCGTGGCGCATGCACCTCGATTTCCTCGCGCAGCCTCCTCGTGGATGCGCCGAAGCGGCAGACAGGGGAGCTCCCAAGCGCGCCCACATGCAAAAATGAAAGCGGCTCCCTATCGGGAGCCGCTTCATTTCGATTCACTTCTTCCTTGGCGATCAGTCTCCCGGATAAGGCGTGATTCGCAGATACGGCTTCACCACCTTGTACCCCTTCGGGAACTTCTGCTTCAGCACCTCGGGATCCTGCAGCGACGGCACTATGATGCAGTCTTCGCCCTTCTTCCAATCCGCCCCGGTCGCGACCGAATACTTGTCGGTCAACTGCAGCGAGTCGATCGCGCGCAGGATTTCCTGGAAGTTGCGGCCGGTGCTCGCGGGATAGGTCAGCGTCAGCCGAATCTTCTTGTTGTTGTCGATCACGAATACCGAGCGCACCGTCAGCGTGTCGTTCCACTCGGGATGGATCATGTCGTAGAGCTTCGCCACCTTCTTGTCCGAATCGCCGAGGATCGGGAAGTTCAGCTTGACGTTCTGCGTCTCTTCGATGTCCTTGACCCACTTCTTATGCGACTCGACGTCATCGACGCTCACGCCGATCGCCTTGATATTGCGTTTGTCGAACTCCGGCTTCAGCTTGGCCACCGTGCCGAGCTCAGTGGTGCAGACCGGCGTGAAATCCTTCGGATGCGAAAAAAGAATCGCCCACTTGTCGCCAATCCAGTCGTGGAACTTGATCGGCCCTTCAGTCGATTCCTGCGTGAAATCCGGCGCGACACTTCCGATGTGTAATCCCATATTAGTTCACCTGCCTTTATTTTTTTTCGATCGCCTCAGAGGTCAGTGCCGATTCTGCCGCCGCGACGACCTGATTTTCTATCGTTGCCTTAGCTTCTGCAGCAAGTCATTTCTCGCCCTGATTCGGCCGTTTTGGTTAAGATGATAAACCAGACTCACTAAGTTATCTATTATCGGACATTAGCCTCGCGTCCGCGATGAATCAATATGCCCCTCGACTCCGCTGCGCTGCGCCTCGGGAACGCCTGCGGCGTTGGCTCGCGAAAGCTCGCCCTCGAGCGACTCACCTGCTCCTTATTTCTTGCGGAAATCAGGCTTCCGTTTCTCCAAAAATGCCGTCACGTATTCCTTATGCTCCGGGCTCACGTAGCATTTCTCCAGCGCGAAGCCCTCAAACGCCATCGCCGTCTCCAGCGTGCCGTCGAGCCCCTGGTAGAGCGCTTTCCGCGTGAACGCCAGCGAGGTCGGCGAGCATTGCAGCATGTCGCCGGCAATTTCGCGCGCCGTTTTGTTGAGATCCGCTTGCGGCGCGACTCGGCTGACCAGTCCCATCGCGAGGCATTCGGCGGCAGGATACTGGCGTCCCGTGAGCATCATCTCGGCGGTTCGCGAAAGTCCGATCAGCCGCGGCATCAGGTAGCTCGATCCGAGTTCGCTCATCAGGCCGACGCGCGGGAATATCACGCCCATCTTGGCGTTGTCCGACGCGATTCGAACATCGCACAGCAACGTCATCGTGCATCCGACGCCGAGCGCGAAGCCGTTGATCGACGCGATCGTCGGCTTGGACAGATTGCGCATCACGAACGGCATCGACGGCGTATGCTGAACGCGCTCGCCCTGGTCCGCTTTGGTTTCGCGCGCCTTGATTTGCGAGGCAAACATGCTCATGTCCGCGCCCGCGCAGAATGCCCGGTCGCCCGCGCCGGTCATGATGATCACCCGCGCGTCATCGTCACCGTCAGCGCGCAGCATCGCGTTCGTAATCTCGGCGCCCATCGTCGCCGTATAGGCATTCATTTTGGCCGGGCGATTGAGTGTGATCGTCGCGATCTCGTCGGCGACCTCGTAGAGNNTGCCGGCGCGATTCGCGGGTCTTCGCCTGAAGCCGCGACTTCTTGCGCTTACGCCGGCGCTTGATTTCTTTCTGCCGTTCGCTTGCCATCGGTCTCCTATTTAGTCCAGCGGGACCGTTCTTTCCACCTTCGCGCCGGAGTCGAGATGCACCCCCCCCGACGTCGTATACGGTTTGCCCTTGCCCGATTTGTTTTCCACGTAGATATCGTAGTCGCCCGGATCGAGCTTGAATCGATGCTCGCTGCCCGGCTCGCTCTCCATCACCTTGCTCTGCGTGCCGGCCCGCAGAATTTCTACGCGCGTCGAACCGTCGAGCGGTATTTTCGACATCACCGTCTGCACGACCAACTCCGCCGGTCGTACCTCGTCCAGCGACAAATGCTCGCGACGACCCGGCTCGAGCTTCACCGCATGCCAGTCGTAGCCCTGCGGCGGCGCATCGACATGCACATCGACCATGTTGGGCGCGAACAGATACTTGTCGCCCGATAGCATGCTCGCGACCTTGGTGTGCGGCAAATCCGTGGTCGTGACCGTCACGCCGAAGCCGGGATCCGTGCCGGTGCGATCCTTCACGCTGACTTCCATCGCCGCGACATTGGTGATCAGCACGGTATGCGTGCGCCCCGGCTCGATCGTCACGTTGTCCTTGGTGATGTGTCCGCCGATAATCGGCATCACTAGCTTGTATTCGCCCGGTGGCAGCGCGATTGTGCCGCCCGGGATCACCTGCCCGGCTTCCTTGCCGTCGGCCGCGATCACATGTGCGGGATTTTTCGCGCCCGCGCCCTGCTCGCCCATAACATCGAGCTTCAGATTGCCGGTATCAGCCGCGCTCGCGAACGACGCCGCCAGCATCACGATCATTGCGGCGGCGAGCCACTGAACCTGTCTCATTGCCATAGTTGGAGAGTCACATCATATGGCCGCGATGATTGTTGCGCCACCGAAGCATTTGATAGGCGCGCACTGTTTGCGGCACAATCGCACCGGCCGGAACTACCTATGAATCGAAAATACGATACTCCCGTGCTTGTCGTCGGCGCCGGTCCGGTCGGCTTGATGCTCGCGTGCGAACTGGTTCGTCACGGCGTCGAATGCCGCATCATCGACAAAGCGCCCGCGCCCACCGACAAATCGAAGGCGCTCGGCATCCACGCCCGCACCCTCGAAATATTCGACAACGCCGGCATCGCGGACGAGATGATCGCGGCCGGCCACAAGGCGCATGGCATGTCCGCGTTCTCGGGCGGCAAGCGCATCGCGCATATCTCGCTCGATCAAATCCCGAGCCGCTACCAATTCGTCCTGATGCTCCCGCAGAGCGAGACCGAGCGATTCCTCGGGATGCATCTCGCGTCGCTGGGTCTGCAGGTCGAGCGCAATGTCGAACTGGCCGGCTTCACTCAGGATGCCGACGGCGTAACCTCGACTCTGAAAGCCGCGGACGGCCGCGAAGAGCAATGCCACTCAGCGTGGATCGCGGGATGCGACGGCGCGCACAGCACCGTCCGTCACACGCTTGGCCTCGAGTTCGAAGGCGAGCAATACGAAGAGAGTTTCTGGCTCGCCGACCTGTTGCTCGATTTTCGCGAAGCCGACGACGAACTGTACGCCTATGCCGGCGATGAAGAGATGGTGGTGCTGTTCCCGATGGGTCATCAGCGATGGCGCATCATCGGCACCCGCAGTCTCGCGGACGGCACCGCGCCACCGACGCTCGCGGAGGCCCAGGCCTCGCTCGACAAACTGGTCGGGCATGGCGTGAAGGCGCACGATCCGATTTGGCTCGCGCATTTCATCATCAGCCGCCGCCGCGTCAAACAGTACAATGTTGGCCGCGCGTTCCTCTGCGGCGATGCCGCGCACATCCACAGTCCCGCCGGCGGCCAGGGGATGAACACCGGCTTGCAGGACGCGCACAATCTCGCGTGGAAACTCGCGCTCGTGATCAGCAAAAGTGCAAAGCCCGACATGCTCGCGACCTATCAGGCCGAGCGTCATCCCGTCGCCACCGAAGTGTTGAAAGAAACGGACATGTTGACCCGAGTCGTTACGCTGCGCAGCCCGATCGCGAAGGCGGTGCGCGATCGGCTCGCGCCAATTTTCTCGGCGCTCGAAGTCGTGCAGGATCGCGCGAGCCGCGCGCTCTCCGAGACTGTGGTGAACTATCGCCAAAGTCCGCTGGTTAGCGAGCATCGTAGCGGACTGGTTGAGAGCGTCACGCGCGCGGGCGCGTCGGGCGTCGGCGCGTGGTACGACTTTGCGCATGGACCCGCAGCGGGCGATCGCGCACCGGACGTCGAGTACGCGCTGGTGAACTCCGGCGAAGTGCGGCGCTTGAACGAAGTGATGCGCGGGCCGAACTTCAATTTACTACTTTTTTCCGGCATCGATTCAAATTCTGACTACCGCGACTTGTTTGCGATCGCCGAAACGGTGAGCACGCGCTACCCTGATCACGTGACCGCGCACCTCATTGTTGCCGCCGACGCCGAGACGGCGCGCCCACACGTCAATTTGATTCGCGACGTCAGTCACTTGATCCATCGCGCATACGGAGCGGGCGCGCGATGTATCTATCTGATTCGTCCCGACGGATACGTCGGCTTTCGCGCTCAGCCGCCCGATCAAGAAAGTCTGCTCGCCAATCTGGACAAAATCTTCAAGTAGCCGAGGTGCTCCGATGGCGCGATTAATCGTCGAGAAAAATATCGAAGTCCCAATGCGCGACGGATGCGTCCTGCGCGCTGATCTCTTCCGCCCCGACACGCCCGAAAAATTGCCGGTGCTGTTAAATCGCACGCCCTACAACAAGGCGATGCCGATGGTGTTCACCGGGACGCTCGATGCGATCCGCGCGGCCGAGGCCGGCTACAACGTGCTTGTCCAGGATTGCCGCGGCCGCTTCGCCTCCGACGGCGTTTGGGATTGTTTCACGGTCGAGCCGCGCGACGGTTACGATACCATCGAGTGGGCGGCGCGCCAGCCGTGGTCGAATGGCAACGTCGGCACTTACGGCGCGTCGTACATGGGCGCGACGCAGTGGCTCGCCGCAACCCAGGCGCCGCCCAGCCTCAAGGCCATGGTCCCGTCGATCACTGCGAGTGATTATCACGACGGATGGACCTATCAAGGCGGCGCATTCTCGCTGTTCTTCAACGTGAGTTGGACGATGGCAGCGCTCGCGCCCGCGCGCCTGCTCCGCGAACGAGCCGACAATCCATCGGTCGTCGGTGAACTCGGCGCGGTGATGAGTTCGATCGACTCGATGCGCGAGAAAATGAATTTCGCGCCGCTCAAGGAATTTCCGATGTTCCGCGCCGGTGCGCCGTATTTTTTCGATTGGCTCGCGCATCCGGGCTACGACCAATATTGGCGCTCGCTCTGTATCGAGGAGAGTCACGCGAAGATTAATGTGCCCGCGCTGAATATCGGCGGATGGTACGACATCTTCCAAGGCGGCACGCTGCGCAATTTCAGCGGGATGCGCGCGCACGGGCCAAGCGGCGCCGCGCGCACCGGCAATCGATTGCTCGTCGGCCCGTGGAGTCACGCCGTGCCGTTTGCAAACCTCGTTGGCGCGGTCGATTTCGGTCTTCGCTCGAGCCCGATTTCGGTTGACATCGACGGCGCGCAACTTCGTTTCTTCGATCAGTATCTGAAGGGCAAACCCGCCGCCGATTCTGACGCGCCGGTCCGCATTTTCGTGATGGGTATCAACGAGTGGCGCGACGAAAAAGAATGGCCACTCGCCGGCACCGACTTTCGCCGCTATTACCTGCACAGCCGCGGCCGCGCCAACAGCATGTACGGCGACGGCGCGCTCTCGACTGAATCGCCCGGCCACGAGCCATCCGACGCGTTCCTCTACAATCCGCTCGACCCGGTGCCTACTGTTGGCGGCGGTTTGTGCTGCTATCCGGCCGCGCTGCAGGGTGGCGCCTTCGATCAACAAAGCGCCGAGCATCGCGCCGACGTCCTCGTTTATTCGAGCGAGCCGCTAGCGGAAGATCTCGAAGTCACCGGACCGATTGCGCTGACGCTCTACGCGTCGTCATCGGCGCTCGATACCGACTTCACCGCGAAACTCGTCGATGTGAGCCCGTGCGGCACCGCGATCAACCTGACTGATGGCATCCTGCGCGCGCGATGGCGTCAGTCGCGATCGACGCCCGCGATGCTCGTGCCCAGTCGGGTCGAGGAATTCAAAATCGATATGTGGAGCACGTCGAACGTGTTCAAGCAGGGCCATCGGATTCGGCTCGAGGTTAGCTCGTCAAACTTCCCGCGCTTCGATCGCAATCCGAATACCGGGCACGATCTGTTCGCCGATGCCGAGATGCGTCCCGCGCTGCAAACCGTGATGCACGATCGCAGCTTCGCCTCGCATCTCACGCTCCCGGTGATCCCGGCCCGCCGTTGAGTTTCAGACGTTCGGAGTCGGCGTCTCGCTGACGTAAGAGTGGCTTCTCGATGAAACTATCGACGCGGCTGTTCGGTACTGGATACCGATTTAAGTCAGTTCGCGAATTGCTCGCGCGCGCAAACGAAGCCCGCAGCGGCGACGAACTCGCCGGCCTCGCCGCGAGTTCCGAGCAGGAGCGAATCGCCGCCAAGACCGTCCTCGCCGATTTGACCTTGAACGAGCTGCGCGAAAATCCTGTCGTCCCTTACGAGCGCGATGAAGTGACGCGGGTAATCGATGATGCTCTCGATCGCGAAGCGTTCGCGCGCGTGCGCAATTCGACCGTTGGTGAGTTTCGCGAGTGGCTGCTCGATGACGCAACGACTGGCGACATCATTCTAGCGACCAGCCCTGGCTTGACCGCCGAGATCGCCGCCGCCGTCGCCAAGCTCTGCTCGAATCTCGACCTGATCACGATTGCGACGAAAATTCGCGTCGTCACCAAGGCTCGCACTACGCTCGGATTGCCCGGCCGTCTCTCGACGCGACTTCAGCCCAATCATCCGCGTGACGATCTCGCCGGTATCGCGGGCGCCACGTATGAAGGTCTCAGTTACGCCACTGGCGACGCGCTGATCGGCATCAATCCGTGCATCGACGAGCCCGACAATGTGCGGCGCCTGCTCGAACTCACTGCCGACATTATCGAACGCACCGGCGTGCCGACGCAGAACTGCGTGCTCGCTCATATCACCACCCAGATGCGCGCGCTCTCGGCGGGCGCTCCGATGGACATCATGTTCCAGAGCCTGGCCGGCACCGAGAAAGGTAACAGTGCTTTCGGAATCACCATCGCGATGCTCGACGAGGGCTATGCGATGATTCGCGAGACGGGCCGTCTCCGCTCGCCCAACCTGATGTATTTCGAAACCGGCCAAGGCAGCGAGCTTTCCGCCGGCGCGCACGAGGGCAGCGATCAGGTGACGCTCGAGGCGCGATGCTACGGTCTGGCGCGCCGCTACTCGCCGCTGCTGGTCAACACCGTGGTCGGTTTCATCGGTCCCGAATATTTGTACGACGCGAAGCAGATCACGCGCGCTGGTCTGGAGGATCACCTGATGGGCAAACTGCTCGGCGTGCCGCACGGCGCCGACGCGTGTTACACCAATCACGCGCGCGCCGATCAGAACGACTGCGAGAATCTCGCCGTCCTGCTGGCAGCCGCGGGATGCAACTACTTCATGGCCGTGCCGATGGGCGACGACGTGATGCTGTCGTACCAATGCACCAGCTATCACGATGCGGCCGCGCTGCGTGCGGTGCTGAATCTGCGACCCGCGCCGGAATTCGAGCAATGGTGCGAGCAGCGCGGACTGCTGCACGACGGCCGCCTCACCGATCGCGCGGGCGACGCCACTTTGCTGATCTCGTAGATGTCATCGGAGAAAAGAGTCGGATCCATCACGGCTGCGGATTTCGACGCGATGAAGCGTGCGACTCCTGCGCGCCTCGGCGTCGGTCGTGCTGGTCCGCGTTACACGACCGCCTCGATGCTCGCGCTGCGCGCCGATCACGCGCGCGCCGTCGATGCCGTCCTGACTGAAGTGCCGCGCGATTGGGCGAGGCACGATGGCTTGATCGAAGTCAATTCCGAGGCGCGAACGCGCGAGGAATACCTGCGCTATCCGGAGCGCGGGCGTCGCCTCGACGCCGACGGCATCGCACGCGTGAAGCGGCTGGCATCGCAATCGAAGCGCGCCGCGAAATCTTCGGTACTGATCTGCGTCGGCGATGGACTCTCATCGGCCGCAGTCGAGAAGAATGCCGCGCCACTGCTGAAGGCACTGAATCGCTCGCTGGGACGACGTTATCGGCTCCTGAAGCCGCTCTTCATCCGTAACGCCCGCGTCAGAATCGAGGATCATCTCGGCGAACTTTTGCGTCTCGATGTCGTCTGCATGCTTGTCGGCGAGCGGCCCGGTCTCGCCACCGTGGAGAGTCTTAGTGCATACGTGATTTACCACCCCACTCTCAAGTCGGCCGAGCCGGACCGCACGGTGATCTCGAATATCCATCGCGGCGGAATTCCGATTGCTGCGGCCGCGCGCAAGATTGCCGCAGTGATCGATGACGCAATTCGCTTGGGCGCCAGCGGCGCGGCGCTCGCCGCTCAAACCTCGCCTTCAGTCTGATACTTCGCGGTGCTGGCGCATCGTACGCCGAAAAATTAGTCTGTTGTGCGGAGTACCTATGTCCGATCGCGAAGCAGTACTTGCCGCTAATCGCGCTTTCTATGAAGCGTTCGAAAGCCTCGACGCCGAAAAAATGGAAGCGATCTGGCTCCAGGACCCGCGCATCATTTGTATCCATCCCGGATGGCGCAAACTCTCGGGCTGGGGTCCGATCATGGCGAGCTGGGAACGCATCTTCGACAATGTTTTCGAAATGAAGTTCGAACTCGGCGAGATGGAAGTCATGATAAGCGGCGACCTCGCGATCATGGTCGTCGAGGAAAACCTCACCCAGCGCGGTTACGACGGCGCTCAACGGTCCAAGGTGCTGAGCACCAACGTTTTCGAGCGCGTCGGGCACAAATGGTACCTCGTGATGCATCACGGCTCGCCGGTGATCGCGCCACCCGACGACGATCCGCCGCTTCAATAACGATTCGCGAAAGGTTCGAAACCTACGATGCTCAAGCGCGTTGACAGAATTCAGATCGCGGTCGCCGACTGCGAACTCGCCGAACTCGCCGTCGCAAAAGTCTTCGGCGGCGAGTTTGTTCGCCGTGACAAGGTCGCTCCGCTTGGCGCCAAGCGCGTTACGATGCAGGCCGGCACAAGTTTGATCGAATTGCTCGAACCGGACAGCAGCGGCCCGGTTCAGGATTTCGTCTCGAAATGGACGAGCGGGCTTTTCGGCGCAGGATTCTCAGTAAGCGATCTCGCCGCTGCAGCGAAACATCTCCAAAAATGCGATGTGCGATTTGAACGCTCGAACGGGCAAATCCTCGTCGACCCTGCCGCGACCTTCGGCATGCGGGTGGTCCTGAGCGAGCATCACGAGCGCGCACCAGTCGGCGCGATCAAGTGGGCCTACGAAGTTACCAATGTTGTCAGAGACTGGAAGTCAGCTTCCGAACGATATGCGCGAATCTTCGATCTCGATGCATCGAAGTTCAGTCCGATCGCCAGCAAGGAATTTGGCTACACAGGAACGCTGACGCTGTTCAATCCGCCGGACCGGCTCGACCGCGTCGAAATTGCCGAAATCACCGACCGAGATCTCGCGATGGGCCGCTTCCACCAACGTCGCGGCGATTCCTTATATATGTTTTTCGTCGAGACTGACGATGTCGGTGCGCTCGAGAAAAGACTGCAAGCGCTGGGCGCGCGATTCGCAGCCCAGCACCGCGATGAAGCTGGCCTCGCCGAACTGTTCATCCATCCGAGCGCGTTTCTAGGCGTGCTGGTCGGAGTTAGCCGCACCGAACATGCATGGACATGGTCGGGCGATCCTGACCGCGCGCGCCGCGCCGCCAAGGAGAGAAGCAAGGTTTAGCCGCAATCTGCGGTTTCGCTTTCTTCTAAACTCCCGCCAGTTTGCGCGCGTACGCCGCGACTGTTTTGAAATCGTACTCGCGATACGCCTGCAATTTCTCAGCTTCGAAACCGCCCTCAGCATGCACCGCGAGCACTTCCTGATAACCGCCGAAATCCGACGAGGTCAGATCGCTCACCAGGTTCAACAATCGGAGCCGCTTCTCGGCGTCGAAGCCCTTCGCACCGCCCATGTATTTGAGCACGTATTCGCGCGTCGCCTCGCTCGTAAGGTCCTCTGCAGCGGGCGCCGTCACCAAAAGACCGCCCGCGAGGTCCTGCACGATTTGCACCGCCTGATGATAGTTGTGCGCGAAATGATATTTCGCGACGTTGGTCAGCAATGTATTCGGCACTGCGATGCCATCTTCGATCGTGCAGGTCCGCGCCGCATGCTCGATCAGTCCACGCACGGTGGTGTGATACGCCGCCAGATGCGTCAGCTTGTCGCGTACGTGGCCGGCGCGCGAAATCCCGTTCGCCTCCGCGACCGCGAAGCCCGCACCGCACATCAATTCGAGCAGCGGCAGCTTGTACGAAACCGCGGTGAAGCGATGGAAGCGCACGAACGTGAGCGCGAGCAATCCCGCAAAGTCGATCTCGCCTTGCAGGAACACCCGCTCTTTCGGCACGAACACGTCATCGAACACCGTCAGCGTCTCCATCATTTTGTGGCGCGCACTGAGCGGATGCTCGAATTCGTTCTTGTGACCCGAACCATGCGGTGACGCGATCAGCTTCAAGCCCGGCGTGTTGATCGGCAGCGCGAACGCGACGGCGTAGGCTTTGTCTTCGGCGCGCATCGCGCGCGTCGGCAGCACAATCACCTCATTGGTATTGGTCGATACGCTGGTGTGCACTTTCGCGCCGCGCACGACGATCCCGTCCGGCCGCTCTTCGACGATGCGCACGTAATAGTCCGGATGATCCTGTTGCGTCGGCCCGAGCGCGCGATCGCCTTTGACGTCCGTCTGCGCCACCGCGATCGCGAGATCGTTGTCGCGGCAGTTGCGATAGTACTTGTGAATCCGTTCGCGATATTCGGGCTTGCCCGCCGCCGCGAGCCGCTCGCCGATAATATTCAATGCCAGCAGCGCGTCGGTGCCGATCTCCTTAATCAGCACCACCAGCGTTGCGCCCTCGCGCGTCGACGCCGCAATCAGCGCGCTGCGTTTCAACAAATCGTCGCCATTCTTCGGGATATGGAAGTAACGGCTGTATTCGTCGCCGCCCTCTTTCACCACCGCCAATTCGCGATACTTCGGGTCGTCGGCCATCCGGTAGTCGAGCGCCGCATGCTCGACCGCAATTCCAATTACCGGATGCGTGGTAACGTCGGCGACTTTCTCGCCGCGGAAAAACACTGCGCGCCCATCGCGCAGCGAACTCTTGTACTGTTCAGCCGTTCGTAATCCCATTTGTTCCTTTTCCCTGTTTTTCGAATTGTCACCGTTGCTCGCAAGCTCGGTTGCGGCGGGCGCGAAAGCTCAATATAGAAGCCATCAGCACGCACTGTCTATCTGCTGAGCCCGCCGCGACGGTGGGTCGCGCGGCCATTTCGTGGAGGAATCGCGGATGCCCAATCCGAAGATGTTTGATTTGAGCGGCAAGGTCGCCGTCGTTACCGGCGGCAATGGCGGAATCGGTCGGGGCATTGCGCTCGGACTGGCCGAGGCGGGCGCGTCCGTCGCGATCGTCGCGCGCAACCAGGAGCGCAACGAAGCTGTTCTCGCCGAGCTGAAAAAGATCGGCGTGCCCGCGATGGCGACTCGGCTCGACGTGTCGAATCGCAAACTCCTGAAGCCGGCCCTCGACGACATCGAGCGAAAGCTCGGCCCGATCGACATCCTGGTGAACAACGCGGCGTTCGCGGTGCTCAAAGGCCTGCTGGATCACACCGAAGAGGACTGGGACTCGGTGATCGAAACCGATCTCACCGCATGTTTCCTGCTCTCGAAATACGCAGCGCAGTCGATGATTCCGCGCAAGTGCGGCAAGATCATCAACGTCGCGAGTATCGGCGGTTTCAAGGGCACGCCGATTTATCCGTCGTACGGCGTCAGCAAGGGTGGCTTGTTGCAGCTCACGCGATGCCTCGCGATCGAGCTTGCGCCGCATAATATCCAGGTCAATTCGCTGGCGCCCGGATGGACGACGACCGACATGACCGATTGGATTCGCAACGATCCGAACTACGCCGCGATTAAGGATGAGATGATCACGCGCACGCCCGCGGGCCGTTTCGCCGAGCCGGCCGAGATGTCTGGCGCGGCCGTGTTCCTCGCGTCGCAGGCTTCGAATTTCGTCACCGGCGCGGATATTCTCGTCGACGGCGGATTTTTCATTCGCTGATAGATGTCCTTTTCCACTGCGGAGTTCTGAATCATGGCTGCGCCAAAAATGTTCGATCTCAATGGCAACGTCGCTGTCGTCACCGGCGGCAATGGCGGTATCGGCCGCGGAATCGCACTCGGACTCGCCGAAGCGGGCGCGGCCGTCGCAATCCTCGCGCGCAACGAGGAAAAGAATCGGAGCGTGCTCGCGGAGTTGGAGCATCTAGGCGTCCCGGCGATCTCACTCAAGTTGGACGTCACGCAGCGCGCGCAACTCCGCCCCGCGATGGAAGAAGTCGAGCGCAAACTTGGTCCCATATCGATCCTGGTGAATAATGCGGGTATTTCGGTGTTGCGCAGCGCACTGAAATTCCGCGCCGAGGATTGGGACCGCGTGGTCGAAACCAATCTGAATTCATGTTTTTTCCTTTCGCAGATCGCGGTCCAATCGATGATGCAACACAAGCGCGGCAAGATCATCAATATCGCGAGCGAGTACTCGATATTCGGCGCGCAGAGCGGAATCGCGTACGCGGCGGCCAAAGGCGGGCTTGTGCAAACCACCAAAACGATGGCGATCGAATTTGCGCCGCATAATATCCAGATCAACGCGCTTATCCCGGGATGGATCGACACCGAGTTGACCCTGCCCGCGCAGTCCGGAAAAATCTTCGAGGAAATCATAACGCGCACGCCCGCTGGACGTTTCGGCAAGTCCGAAGAGATGGCCGGCGCCGCGGTATTTCTCGCCTCGCACGCTTCAGACTTCGTTACCGGCTCGACCATCTACGTCGACGGCGGCTATGCCATCCGCTGATTCCACAGCAAACGCGAATCGTCAAACGCATTTAATCCTGTAGCGCTAGCGGCGTATCATCTCGCATCATGGCTCGACGCAAAGCGCCTCCATCCTCAAAGCTTCATTCTGATCGCCCAGCGTCCGCTTTGCCGGCGCTCAAGCCGCTGCGCGTGCTGGTCGCGGGCGAAGTGATTCTCGATCGTTACATCTGGGGCGATGTTTCGCGCATCTCGCCCGAAGCGCCGATTCCCATTCTGCGCGTGCAGCGCCGCGAAGAACGGCCCGGCAACGCGGGATTCGTGATGGCGAATTTGCGCGCTCTAGGCGCCGAGGTTTCAGCGCTCAGCGTCGTCGGCGCCGATCGCAACGGCCGCTTGCTGCGCGAAATTTTCGCCGATCTCGGAATCGCTACGCGCGCGATGCTCACCGATCCCGATCGTCCGACCACCGTCAAAGATCGGATGCTGGGCTCCGTGCAGGCCGCGCATCGCGCGACTCAACAGCTATTGCGCGTCGATGAAGAAGACCCGCGCCCGCTCAATGCCGCGCGCGAGCGAGCTTTAATCAAAGGCCTCAAAGCGGAGTTGCAACGCGTTGACGGCGTGCTGATTTCCGATATCGACAAGGGGATGCTGACGCCCGAGGTGCTGCGCGCGTTGATCGACGGCGCACGCAAGCGCGGCATCCCGGTGATCGTCGATCCTCGCCGCACCGCGGATTTTTCGATCTATCGCGGCGCCACCGCGCTCACGCCCAATCGTTTCGAAACCGAACTCGCAACCGGCATGCACTTGACCGATCGCGACGAATGGCGCAAAGCCGCCGAGACCCTGGTCCGCAAACTCGGCCTCGAGGCCTGTCTCATCACGCTCGACCGCGACGGGATGTACCTTGCCGAACGCGGCGGCCAGGACACTTACGTGCCCACGGCGCCGCGCGATGTCTACGACGTGACCGGGGCCGGTGATGTCGTGCTGAGCGTGTTCGGGATGTTCTCGATCGCGGGACTCGGCTATTCGTCCGCCGCGCGGATTGCAAATCTGGCCGCCAGCATCGAGGTGACGCGCCTCGGCACCGAGGTAATCACACGCGACGATCTGGCCCGCGCGCTCAGTCCGCTGCACAGCAGCTACGAGCGCAAAATTCTTTCGACTGAGGAACTGAAGAGCGCGCTCGATCGCGAGCGGCGCAGCGGCCGCCGAATCGCGTTTACCAATGGATGCTTCGACTTGCTGCACGCGGGCCATATCCAGATTCTCGCCTTCGCACGCGCGCAGGCCGATCTGCTGGTCGTTGGCCTCAACAGCGATCGCAGTGTGCGCGCGCTGAAGGGCGACTCCCGTCCGATCTACCCGTCGAGCGAGCGCGCCCGCATTCTCGCGGCGATGGAGGCAGTCGATTACATAGTAATTTTCGACGATCCACGCGCCGAGAAGATCATTCGCACCGTCAAGCCCGACGTTTTGATCAAGGGTGAGGATTGGCGCGGCAAGACGGTCGACGGTCAGGCGTTCGTCGAAGCGCGCGGTGGAAGGGTCGCGTTCGCACCGCTGCTCGATGGCCGTAGCACGACTGGTGTCATCGATCGTTTGCGCGCGGCGCGAACCGGCGCGTAACCTGTCCGACGATCTGTTCCAGTTCCGGCAACTTCAGTATCCACGCACCCAACAGGTAGAGCCCGCCGTAGACTGAGAGAATCGTCAGGCCCGCGATGCGCGGGCCGAATCCGGCGATTCGCAGCTTCAGCGCAAAGGCGAGTACAGCGGCTCCCAGAGCCAGCGTCCACAACTTCGCGAGATACGACGTCGCGAGCCCGGTCCATCCGATTCGCCTATTCAACGACGCTCGCAGCAGCGCGAATTCAACCCATCCTGCGACGCCGGCCGAAGCGGTCAGACCGACGACGCCCCACTTTTGCGCGATCCCAATCATGTGCGGCAGAGGAATCGCGCACAGGTAGCCGAGCACCAGCGTCAGCACCACACGAATCATCGCGAATCGTAGCGGCGTCCGCGTGTCCCACAACGCATAAAAGGCGGAGTTGTACAGACGGCCCATCGTCGCCGCGAGCAAGCCGATTCCGGAACCTGCCACGACCCCCCAGACATAAACAGCGTCGGTGTGCGTGAACGCTCCCGATTGGTAAATCAGCGCGACAATCACGTCGCCGAGAATCAGGAATGCAGCCGATGACGGGACTACCAGGAACGCGATTTGGCGGAGCCCCGCATTCAGTCGCGTGCGCAGGATCGTGCTCATCTGCTCGGGCATCGCGCCCGCCGCGCGCGCCATCGCCGGCAATTCCGACGCGGCAACCGAATAGCCGAACAGGCTGATCGGCATCATGTAGAGCAACTGGCCGTAGTTGAGCGCCGCCACCGCGCCGGTCGGCAGCAGACTCGCGAGCACGTTGTCGACGAAGGTCGTCAGGTTCACCACTCCGCGGCTCGCGACGACCGGTGTCAGATTGTGAAAAACTGCGCGCAGCGGCGCGGCGACGCGCGCGAAATCAATCCGATGCTTCCGCAGTAGCGCCATCGTTGCCGGAACCTGCACTGCGATTTGCAGCGCCGAGCCGACCACCGACGCCCACGAGATCGCGATCGCGAGTCCATCTTGCGAACGGCGCGGTCCGTAGTAGAGCAACGCCGCGATCATCGCGACGTTCCATGCCACCGGCGCGGTGTATGACACGAAGAATTTGTGATGACTGTTCAGAACGCCCAGGAACCACGCCGAGATCACCAGCAGACCCGCGCCCGGAAACAGGATGCGCACGATCTGAATCGTCAGATCGCGCTTGTCACCTTCGAAGCCGGGCGCGATCACGTCGATCAGATACGGCGTCACCAGCACCCCGAGCGCGACCATTATCGAAACTCCCAAAGTCATGATCGCGCCAACACCCCACGCGACCATGTCGGCGGTCTCGATATCGCCCTCGCCGAGCAATTTTCCGTACACCGGGATGAACGACGCCGACAGCACGCCCTCGCCAAACAGGTTCTGCAAAATATTCGGGATGCGGAAGCCGGCCTTGAAGGCGTCGGCGGTCGCCGAGTTGCCGAGGTAGTGGGCGAAAATACTGTCGCGAATCAGACCGGCTATACGGCTCAGCAAAACGCCCGCAGCGATCGTGCCCGCGCGATTCGCACCCGACCCACTTGCCTGGGTCAACTCGGGATGCGGCTCGCCGTTCGCTTCAGTCAAATCGCTTGCTGGGCTTTGTAATCCCGCAGTTTGAGGAACGGCGCTTTTCGGGAGTTTTGAGGCTGGTTCGGACAATTTCTGTTCTCGCTACCGAAGTATAACGACCGTCTCTCGCATGTAGTAGTCGCCCCATCGTCCAGGTCGTTCAGGGGATGCCGTTCGCGGCCGGCACAGCTACAATGATTGCGTGAGCTTCTCCCTCTACGTCCATATTCCGTGGTGCCAATCAAAGTGCCCGTACTGCGATTTCAATTCGCACGCGGCGGCAACATGGCCGGAGGCGCAATACACGTCTGCGCTGATTGCTGAACTGGAGCATCGTGTCAGCGCGGCGCCATTTAACGGCGAGCGCATCAAGACGATCTTCTTCGGCGGGGGCACGCCGTCATTGTTCGATCCCAAATCGATCGGCGCGATCCTCGATGCGGCCGAGCGGCTTTGCGGAATCGATTCCGACGCCGAGATCACGCTCGAAGCGAATCCCGGCACGGTCAACGCCGAGAAAATGCACGGGATGCGCGCGGCAGGCGTCAATCGCATCAGCTTCGGCGCGCAATCGTTCAACGATGCCACGTTGAAATTCCTCGGCCGTATTCACAGCGCCGACGAAACTCGCGAGGCGGCAAAATTGGCGCATCGCGCCGGCTTCGATCGCTTGAATCTCGATCTGATCTTCGCAGTCCCCGGCCAGACTGTCGCCGACGTGCTGTTCGATATCGAATCGGTCGCCGCACTCGAGCCCGATCACATTTCTGCCTACAACCTGACCTTTGAGGAGGACACTGCGTTCTTCACCGAATTGAAGCGTGGACGGATCAAGCAGTTGCCGACTGATGAGCAGGCTGCGATGTATGCGGCCGTGCGTGAGGAAATTCCGCGCCGCGGCTATGCGATGTACGAAATCTCGAATTACGCGCCAGTCGGTCACGAAGCGCGGCACAATCTCACGTATTGGCGCGGCGAAAGCTACATCGGGATCGGCGCCGGCGCGCA
>PNBD01000146.1 GCA_003135855.1 Deltaproteobacteria bacterium | reverse complement strand
TGCTGCTCGTCGTGGCTGCGCGATTTTGAAGCGGTCACGGTCAAGATGGCGCGCGAGCAGGGACTCGCGCTGAATCCGTCGCGCCTGGCCGGGATGTGCGGGCGGCTGAAATGCTGCCTGCGTTACGAGTATGCGACCTATGTCGAACTGAAACACGCGCTGCCGAACCTGGGCAAACGCGTCCAATGCGTTAAGGGCGACGGGAAGGTCATCCGGCAGAACATCCTCAAGCAGACGGTGTTGATTCAGCGCGAGGAAGACGGCGGCGTGATCGAGGCGACGCTCGAAGATTTGGTGACGTCGCGGCCGCAGTAGTCGCCTGAATCGCAGCGGCCCGCTATCCTCGTAAGTCAGATGGCAGACCGCATCCATATCACGACGGCGATCGCTTATAGCAACGGCCCGCCGCATATCGGACACGCTTACGAATTCCTCGCGACGGATACTTACGCGCGCTATCAGCGGCGAAAGCTGGGGCGCGAAAATGTAACGTTCGTCACCGGCACCGACGAACACGGCCAGAAAAATCGCGACGCGGCGGCGGCGGAGAAGCTGAGTCCGAAGGCGTTCGCCGATAAGATCAGCTCGATATTTCGCGCAGCCGACGCGGAACTCGGAATCGAGTACGACTATTTCGTGCGCACGACGGATCCCGCGCACGAGGCGTTCGTGCAGGAGATGCTGCGGCGCACGCATGAGCGCGGCGATATCTATTTCAAGGATTACGAAGGGTACTACTGCGTTGGCTGCGAGCGTTTTTACACCGACAAGGAACTTCTCGACGGCAATGTTTGTCCGGTGCACAAAAAGCCCGTCGAATTCGTCAAAGAGGGAAATTATTTTCTCAAGCTCGAAAAATATCGCGACCAGATTCGCGCGCACATCGAAAGTAACGCGGATTTCATCAGGCCGGAGCGCTATCGCAACGAAGCGCTGCGGATGCTCGACGAGCCGCTGAGCGATCTCAGTATTTCGCGGCCGAAGGCACGGCTGGACTGGGGAATCGAGCTGCCGTTCGACAGCAATTTCGTGACTTACGTTTGGTATGACGCCTTCTGGGCATACTTAAGTCCGCTCTCGCCGACGGGCGACGAGGCATTGCTGAAACGGACTCTTCCGGTGACGGAGCATTTCATCGGCAAGGACATCCTGAAGACGCACGCAGTGTACTGGCCGGCGATGCTGTTGGCGCTGGGGCTGCCGCTATTTCGGCATCTTAACGTGCATGGATTCCTGAATTTCGGCGGCGAGCGGATGTCGAAGAGTTCGGGCAACATCGTCGATCCGCACGAGCTATCGCAAAAATACGGATCGGACGTGCTGCGTTATTTCGTGCTGCGTGAATTCGTGTACGGACTCGACGGAGATTTTACCGAGGACCGGCTGATCGACCGGTTCAACGCAGATCTCGCGAACGACATCGGCAATTTGACCAGCCGCGTCCTGTCGATGGCGGCGCGCTACTTCAATGGCGAGATCACGGAGACGCCAGGCGCGGGCGGCGACGCACAAGATGCCGCGCTGGCCGAGATGTTCACGACGCTCGGAGCGCGGGTTGCGCCGCAAGTTGAAGAGCTGGCGTTCAATCGCGCGCTCGAAACGATCTGGCAGGTGCTGGACGCGGCGAACAAGTACATCGTGGCGACGTCGCCGTTCACGCTGGCGAAAGATCCGGCCAGCCTGCCGCGTGTCGCGCAGATCTTGGCGAACCTGGTCGAAGGGCTGCGCGTGATCGCGGACACGCTCGAACCGTTCATGCCGCTGACGTCGAAGAAAATTCTCGAGCTGCTGAACGTGGATGATAAAATGGCGCGCGAGCCGTTCGGCAAAGGCATCCGCGTGGGGCATCGCGTGAAGCCGACGACGCCGATTTTCCCACGAATCGACAAGAAAGCGCGCGCGTAAGCCGGGCGCACAGCATAGCGCGCCGATTCAATGACCGCCGTCATCGATACCCATTGTCATCTCGCGGACGCGAAGTTCCGCGGCGAGGTGGACGCGGTGATCGAACGGGCTGCTGAAGCAGGCGTGCTGCAGATCGTCTCGGTCGGTGCGATTGGTTCGATCGAAAGCGATCGCCTGACAGTTGAGATCGCTGAGCGGCATGCAAATGTGTTTGCGGCGGTCGGAGTGCATCCCCATGACGCGCGAGACTGCACGGCCGACAGAATCGCTGCGCTGCGAACGCTGGCGTCGTCGAAAAAAATCGTGGCGATCGGCGAGAGCGGACTCGATTTTCACTACATGCATTCATCGCGGGAGGCGCAGGAACAGTCGCTGCGAAAACATCTCGAGCTGGCCGCCGAACTTGAATTGCCGATTGTGATTCATTGCCGCGATGCCGAGACGCGGCTGGTCGAGATCGTGCGCGAGATCGGGACGCCTGCGCGCGGCGGCGTGATTCATTGCTTCACCGGCGACACTAGTGCGGCGCGTGAATTTGTCGCGCTCGGTTTCCATATTTCGTTTTCAGGGATTCTCACTTTCAAGAACGCGCGCGCGATTCGCGAGGCTGCGCCCACGATTCCGGATGATCGGGTGATGATCGAGACGGACGCGCCGTATCTTGCGCCGGAGCCGTATCGAGGCAAGCGCAATGAGCCGGCGTACGTAGTGCGCACGCTCGAAGTGCTCGCGCAGTTGAGGAATATCGAAGTGGCGGCGATGGGAGCGCAGGTGATCGCGAACGCATCGCGGCTGTTCGGACTACCGTCAGGTTCGGAGAATCAGTAGCCGAGGGGGTTGCCGCCGAACATCCACGGGTGGAGGAAGACGATCGCGAGTGCGAGCGCCAGGCCAATCGCGATCGGAATCCATGGCGTGTCGGTGCTGCTCCATCGCTGACGGCCCGCGAGCAGCGCGCCGAACGGCATGAACGAAGTCTTCGCCATGAAATTGCGATAACGATCGCCCATCTCGCGCAGCTTGCGGCGGTCCTGATGCTTCCCGCCGATGATTGCGATCACCGGGAACATCCCGAAGAAAAACACGTCGCCGGCCCATCCGTTCATCAGCAGGTGCGCGAGGCCGAACAGGCTGAACGCGACGAGGCCCGGATGACGCGTGATTTTCAGCACGCCGTGAGGTTCGAGATTGCTCGCGGGAGCGCCGATGCCGCCGGGATTTGGATTGATGAAGCTCGCGACAATAAGTATCAGCGCGAGGAACATCAGGATCCAGGTGAGCGTTCGCATCGGGGCGCTGTCGCGAAAGAACCAGAGCATCGGGCCAGCGTGCTTGTGATACGCGAATTCGTAAATGAGTGGTCCCAGCGTGGCGAACGCGACTAGCGAATAGATGCCGCGATAGCGCTGCTCGCCCACTGCGGCGACCAATCGCGGGCGAACGCGACTCGACGAGATCACGAGATGCGTACCGAGAAAGAGCGCCGCCCACAGCGCGATCCATTCCGTTGCGTTCATCGCAATCTCCTTTGCCCCGACGGCCTCTCTCTGCTTCGTTACTCGCCGGGGAAAAACCGGTCAATGCAGCTTTGCTGATGCGCTCCGATGTCGATCCGGCCCCCGGTCATTCGACTTCACCATGAAAAGAAAATCCCGCGCGATTCACGAATCGGTATGCGCGGGGTTGTACTCATCAGGAGAACAACATCATGTTCACAAACATTGAACGAGCGGAATTCACTGAAATCATTGGGCAGCCCACGGAGCGCGAATCGAGTGCCGCCGTCAGGTTCGCGCATTACTGCATGCTGGAAGAAGCGATCGGCGCGGTGTTCGGATTGATGACCTTGTGGTACGTGGTGTGTTCGATAGCCCGGATTGCATGAAATCCACGATGGCGCCGATCAAGCTCAAACTTCCGCCGCCCTTCGAAGACGCTGTGCGCGCGATGGAGCGGGAGATCATGCGATTCCTGGTGCGCTCGACCGGCGATCGCGACGACGCGATGGATCTATTTCAGGAAACGTGGCTGCGCGCGTATCGCGCCTATCCGACCCTGCAATCCGAGGACGGACTGCGGCCGTGGGTATTTCGAATCGCGTCGAATCTCTGCCGCAATCGCGCGCGTGACAAGATGCGGCGGCGGCGCGTAATCAGCGACGAACTCGCGGACGCGGACGCGTTTTCAGAGCTGGCGTCGTTCGAAGCGCGTGGCGGACCGGACGGGATGCTGCATTTGAAGAGAGCAATCGCGAAGTTGCCGGGCAAACAAGGCAAAGCGCTGATAATGAGAAAATTCGCGGGCCTGGAATACGACGAAATCGGCGCGGCGTTGGATTGCTCGGCCGACAGCGCGCGCGCCAGCGTTTATCTCGCATTGAAAAAACTGAAAGCCGACGGGTGACGATGATGAATACGAATCAAGCGACCAACAAATTTCCAGCATCACCGGCGAGCGACGAGCGCGCGCTGGACGAGATGATCAGCCGGGCGCATGCGGGCATCGAGCGCGCGATGAAAAATATCCGGCGGCCCGAAGCGCGCGTGGGCGTGGTGCCGTCACCGCTCGGCAAGCTGCTGATCGCGGAGAGCGATCGCGGGCTCGCGGCGATTCACTTCCTGTTCGTCAATTCGGGAGATCGCACCTTGGCGACGCTGCGCAAGCGATTCGACCTGATCGAAAATGAGGCGAGCACGAAGCGTGTTGGCGCCGAGATCCAGCGGTATTTTGACGGCGATGCGAGCGTGATGTCGCATCGGGTGGACTTCAGCGTGGTGGAAAGTGAATTTCAGCGCCGCGCGTTGATGGCGCTGCAGGCGGTGCCGGCGGGCTCGGTGATCACGTACCAGGGACTGGCCGCGGCGGTGGGAAAGCCGGACAGCCAGCGCGCGATCGGCAACACGATGGCGTCGAATCCGATTCCGATCGTGGTGCCGTGTCATCGCGTGGTGCGATCCGACGGATCGATCGGCAACTACGGCGGCGGCGTCGAGAACAAGATAAAGCTGCTGCGAGTGGAGGGCTTCAATGTTGGCCGCGATCATCGACTGCCGCAACAGGCGGTGTTCGGGCATGCGAAGACGCGAATTTTCTGCCGGCCGGATTGCTCGGCGGCGAAGCGCGCGAATCCGTCGCGGATGCTGATATTCGCCGATCCTGAGTGCGCGACTCACGCGGGACTCAGACCGTGCAAGCTTTGCCGGCCGGCGTGAGCGATCGAAAAAAAAGGAGGCGCCGCGATGGGCGCCTCCTGCGTAACGGATTTTTCCGCGAGGTGCGGTTATTCGGTTTCCTGTTGTGACTTGAGCTGCTGGATCTGCTGGCGCTGCTGTTCGAGTTCGCGCTGCTGCTCCGATACCTGGCTTTGAGTCTGGGCGTTGGCAGTTTCCTGATTCTGCATGGCGTTGCCGACGCCGAAGCCGGTCACGCCGCCGATCGCACCGCCAATCGCGGCACCTGCTCCAGGCGAGCCTACCGCCGCACCAATGATTGCCCCAGTGCCCGCGCCGATTGCGGCGCCACCGAGCGTGCCTTTCTCACGGGTGGAGAGCGGTGTCCCCGAACATCCCGCGATGAACAGAGTTGCCGCCAGCGCGAGGCTAGCGATCAATTGGTAGCTTTTGCGCATAAGAGAATCTCCTCCAAAAAATTGAGAACCTCGCTATTCGGTTTCCTGCTGCGACTTGAGCTGCTGGATCTGCTGGCGCTGCTGCTCGAGTTGCTGCTGTTGCGATTGAACCTGCGACTGAGTTTGCGCGTTGGCGTTCTCCTGATTCTGCATCGAGTTGCCGACCGCATAGCCGGTCACGCCACCAAGACCCGCACCGATCGCGGCGCCGGCCCCGGGCGAACCCACCGCAGCGCCGACGATCGCGCCCGCGCCCGCGCCGAGTGCGGCACCGCCGAGCGTGCCTTTCTCACGAGTCGAGAGCGGCTCACCTGAACATCCTGTTAGAAAAAGAATGGCGACCAGCGTGATGCTCGCTAACGCCGCGTGTAATTTGCGCATACTTTGAGCCTCCTGCATTTCGTTGATATGTACGAAGCGGGCGGTCATTCGGTTTCCTGCCCGGACTTGAGTTGCTGGATCTGCTGCCGCTGTTGTTCGAGTTCCTGTTGCTGTTGCTGAATTTGGGTCTGAGTCTGCGCGTTGGCCTTTTCCTGATTCTGCATCGAGTTGCCGACCGCANNCCGATGATCGCGCCGGTGACGGCACCAATACCGGCACCGCCGAGAGTGCCTTTTTCGCGCGTCGAGAGCGGGTCGCCCGAGCATCCCGCGATCACAAACAGAGCGAGCAGGGCAAACGCACCCGTCACCATTTCATGTTTACGCATGATGCTGCTCTCAGTCGCTATTCGGATTCGCTCTGCGACTTCATCTGTTGAATCTCCCGACGCTGCCGTTCGAGTTCCTTTTGTTGAGAATCAATCTGCGCCTGAGTTTGCGCGGTGGCCTTCTCGTTATTCTGCATCTGGTTGCCGACGACATAACCACCAACCGCGCCGATGCCACCGCCAATGGCCGCACCGGCGAGCGGGTTGCCGACTGCAGCACCGATTATAGCGCCAGTCGCCGCGCCAAGGCCGGTGCCGATGAAGGTACCTTTCTCCCGAGTCGATAGCGGCTCACCGGAGCATCCAACGACGGCCACAATTGCAACCGCCACAACGAGGGCCTTCAGCAGCGGCCATGCGCGATTTAGCACTGGCTTCCTCCTACACAACGAGCAGATTTCGTGCCCATCAAGATAGCGAAAATTGGGCGCATCCAAGCAGGAATCTTGATTCATCGAGTCCGTAGTTTTCTACCTTATGCGAACACGATCAACCCATTTAGCGCAAATTCCCGTTAGCGACGACGGGCAAATTTATGGAAGCACGGCAAAAATGCGAGTGGGTCCGCCGGTGCCTTTGCCGATCTTCATTGGGATGCAGAAGATCGTGGCTCCCTTGGGCGGCAACTTGTCGGCATTGGCGACGTTCTCGAAGCCGGGCTTGTTCGCACCGAGCCAGATGCGATGCACGGGAAAATCGCCGGCGGCGCCGCGATCGATGCTCGCAGTATCGATCGCAATCGCGGCGACCTTACGATTCGTTAAGAGATAGGTGACGGCCTCGGGCGAAAAGCCTGGGAAGTGCAGACCTGCAACATCGCCTGGTGCATCCGTGCCCATGTAGCGTTTGCGATCGGGCCAGAACTTGCCCCATCCGGAACGCGCGACGACGATCGCGCCGTCGGGAATCGCGCCGTTCGCACTTTCATATGCCTTGATGTCATCCACGCTCAGAGTTGCGTCGGGATCTTTGGCGGCACGCGCGGAGAAATCGATCACGGCGGCCGGCCCGATACAATCGCTCAGCGGAATCTGATCGACGGTGATGCCGTGCTCATTAAAATGAATCGGCGCGTCGGCGTGCGTACCGCCGTGTTCGGGCGCGATGTATTTGGCCGACGAGTAGAAATAGTGCTCCGGCGTCTGACCGTACTTTTCGAACTCGTGAACGAAGCCCTTCTCGGTCGGCCAGTAAATCGTTTTGTCATCGAAGGGATAGGTGAGGTCAACGATCTTCGAGCGATTGATCAGCTCGGCCGAATAACCGAGTCGGGTCACGCCCAAGACAATCAAACCGATCACGAGTGCGGCAAATTTCACGCGGTGTCCTCCTAATTTTATAGCTCCTCGCCTCCGCGTTCGTTCCGGACTTGCAAGCAGTGCTGGTGTAAGGCGGAGCTTTCGCGACGCGCG